>CBKZPU010000046.1:0-31221 GCA_966696705.1 uncultured Verrucomicrobiaceae bacterium
CGAACCATGAGCCACTCCGACATCACCCGCCTGACCGCCGCATTGAAAGCCGACGTCAATGAACTGTGCCGGCCCGAGGGTCGTACGGTCGGGACTCCCGGCCATGCCGTCGCGGAACAATTCGTCGCCCGGCGCTTGGAAGAGATCGGACTGCTTCCCTACCGTGGCACCGCCTTCGCCCTGCCGTACGAATGGGACGGCATCGGCTTCACCAACTTCGCCGGGGTGGTGCCGGGCCGTGATCGCTCGTTGGCCCCGCTGCTCATCGGTGCCCACTACGACAGCGCCATCCCGGCGCCGAGCGCGGATGACAACGGCGCCGCCGTGGCGATCTGCCTGGCGCTTGGCGATCTGGCCGCGAAGCACGGCGGCTTCGAGCGCGACCTCATCGTCGCGATCTTCGACGCCGAGGAGCCGCCGTTCTTCCAAGGCCCGCCGATGGGCAGCATCCGCTTCGCCGAGGACCAGCTCGACGACCGCGGGGTCCACTTCGCGATGATCTACGATCTGGTGGGTCACGACGTGCCGATGGCGCTTTTCAAGGACCTGCTGTTCGTCACCGGCGCGGAGAGTCATCCGGAGCTTCCGGCGCTGCTGGACGGGATCACGCTGCCGAAAAAACTGCGGCTGATCGCCACGCTGAACCGCTACGTCGGCGACATGAGCGACCACGGGGTCTTCCGCAAGAGCGGGGTTCCCTACGTCTTCTTCTCCTGCGGCCGCTGGGAGCACTACCACCAGCCGACCGACACGCCGGACCGGCTGAACTACGCCAAGATGGCCCGCATCACGGGACTTTCCTTCGACGTGCTCCTGAAAATGGACGAGGCGGCACTGGCACCCTTCATCGAAAACCCCGACCCGGTGGCCTTCGAGGCGGCCACCTTCCGTCGTTCGGCCGGCAAGTTCTTCCCCATCCTGTGCGGCTGGGCCGGGGTCAGAAACCTCGACCACCGCGAATCGCTCGACGTCTTGGCCGGGAAGCTCCTCTCCACCGGACTGTAATTACATCGTACGTCGGGAAAGTCGTGACGAGCGCCGCCGGATCGTTACGATTTCGAACGCCTCCGATGGAAGTGGACATCTATTTCACGCCGCTTGAACCGCCGATCTACGAGCTGCTGGGATGGGATATGAAATTGATCATGCCCTGCCTGGAGGTGATCCGTCGCGAGCTGCCGCGGCTGGCGGCGGACTTGATTCCGCCGGGCGCCCAGATTGCGATTTTCGCGATGGCCCGGACGAAATTCCCCGGCGGCAGCTACCCGGTGCTCGGCGTCGTCCAATTCACCGAGGACTACGATGCGCCTTATCTGGCGATCGAGGCCCGGATCCGGACCTGGTGCCGCGAGACCGGAAAGGACGGTTTGCTCAAGCTGGCCGCGGGCGTTGAGGCCCCCACCTGGGAGGAACTCAAGGAAATGTCCTGCTATCCCCTGCCGACACACGGTTGACCGGAGTTGACGAGGTCCGGGCCACGTCGTCCCCTATCGTCGTGATCCGCCCCGATTTCCATGAAGCCAACCGCCTGTCGTGGAACGCGGCCACGGTGGCGCACAACCGCCACAAGCCGGACCAAGCCGGTTTCCTGCGCGGCGGCGGCAGCACCTTGTTCCCGGAGGAGATCAGCCTGTTAGGTGCGGTGGACGGAAAGACGGTGCTGCACCTGCTGTGCAACGCGGGGCAGGATTCGCTGGGTATCGCGGCGCTTGGCGCGGCGGTCACCGGCGTGGACATCAGCGACGAGGCGATCGATTTCGCGCGACGCTTGTCGGAAGAATCCGGCATCGCTGCGACCTTCGAGCGATCGGACGTTTACCCGTGGCTGGAGGCGGCCGTGATCGAAAGACTCCGCTTTGACACGGTGTTTTGTTCCTACGGCGCGCTGTGCTGGCTGTCGGATCTGGGGACCTTCTTGCGCGGCGTGGCCGGTGTCTTGAAGCCCGGCGGACGCTTCGTGTGCATCGAGTTCCATCCCTTCGCGATGATCTTCGATGAGCAGGGCATGCCGAAGTATCACTACCGCAATGCCGAGCCGCTGTTCTGGGATGATGGTATCCACGACTACGTGGCCGATTCCTGCGGCGGGCTTACGCCGTCCGGCCCGGTCGCGCCCGCCGAGCCGTTCCGCAATCCGCATCCGTGCTACGAGTTCCAGCACGGCCTCGGCGAGATCCTCGGCGGGGTGATCCAAGCCGGCTTGTCCTTGCGGGAGTTCCACGAGTACGAGTTCACCAATGGTTGGAAGCCATTCCCGGAGATGAAGTCCCTCCCAGGCCGGCGGTGGGCAATGCCGGACGGCAAGCCGTCGATGCCGCTCATGTACAGCTTGGCGGCGGAGAAAGCATGAGCCGCCCCATCCCAAGCATTCCCGGCACGCCTCAAGGGTTGCGGGCCTCCCGGCACGCCGCCTAGGCTGCGCCCGTGTCCGGCAAGAACATCGTCTATTTCGACCTCGAAACGCAGCGCAGCTTTGGCGACGTGGGAGGGGCTGCCCACAAGGACAAGATGGGGATTTCCGTGGCCGTGACCTACAGCACCGCCCGCGGCGGCTACCGGATCTACGGCGAGCACGATATCAACGAGCTGGTCGATGAACTGGTGCGCGCCGATCTCGTCGTCGGCTGGAATCACGTCGAATTCGACTACCCGGTGCTGCAGGGCTACACGATCTACGACCTGCCGGCCCAGACGGTGAATCTGGACATGATGCTCGCGCTGCAGGAGACGCTCGGATTCCGCATGAAGCTGGACGCCGCGGCCTCCGCCTCACTCGGCACCGGCAAGTCCGCCGATGGCCTCGACGCGCTGAAGTGGTGGCAGGAGCACAAGAAAACCGGCAGTCTTGAGCCCCTGATGAAAATCGCCGAGTACTGCGCGTTCGACGTGAAAGTGACCAAGTGCGTCCACGAATTCGCGCTGGCGAATGGCCACATAAAGTACCACGACCGCGGCGGCCAACTCCAAGAGGTGGTCGTGAGTTGGACCTAAGGAAAAGCGGGCCAAATGAGCCCGCGAGCGAGGATCAACCGACCACGCCAAGCAATCCCAGCACGCCCCACACGGCCCAGGCGAAGAAGCCGACGAGGAGGACGATGAAGATCTTCACGGTGACGTCGATCTGCTTGGTCGTATACATGGCGGGCGGGTTCTAGGGCGCGAACCCCGGGGTGCCAAGGCGGAAAAAGCCCCGGCCGCGCGAGGCGACCGGGGCTTCGAACCCAAGAACCCAGGGAATTGGATCAATCAGGGAGCGTCCTCGACCGTCACGGACAGGAAGCCCTTCGCGCCCCGTGCGGGGATCGCGCCATTCAGGCGGAAGGTGCGGTAGGTCCATGCGGCACTGCTGAGCGCCGGCATGTCGGCCGCACTGACCGGGATCTCGCTGACGCCTTGGTCGAAGGTGGTCAGGTTGTTCGACCCTTGGATCAGATAGACCACATCATCCGCGGCGACCGTGGCATCCAGGCCGGGGCCGGGGACATTGTCGAACGTCGCGCCGGCACGGACCGGCAGGGTAATGACGAGCGCTTGCTCACCGCCCACCGTTTCGATCCGCGAGCGGACCTTGCCGGTGGCACCGCCGTTGGCTGGATCGCCGTCGAGCGCGAACTCTTCGAGGTTGGTCAGCCCGTCGCCATCCGGATCCGCGCCCTTCGCGGCATCCGGTCCGCTGAGGGTCGGGTAACCGGCGATCCACGAGTCGAACGGCGAACTTGCCGGCGGCGTGATGGTGATGCTGTTGGCATTGTAGGTCACCGAGACCCCGGCGGGGACGGACGCGAACGGCCCGGCGACCGCGCCCGCGGTGGCGATGGTGTAGGGTGCCGAACCGGCGGGGCCGGTGGCATTCACCTGCAGGGCCACGCCGGTCACGTTCAGGGTACCCGTCGTGTCGAGGCGGCTGTTCTTCTCGGTCTGGCTGTCGTCGATATTCACGACGAAGGCGGAGCCGGAATTGAAGGTCACCCCTTGGCTGGCACTGAGCGTGCCGGTGATCGCACCCGGAGCGAGAGACGCCCCGTTCTCCACCACGACCGGTCCGGCGATCGTGCCAGTGCCGCCGAGCGAGCCGGCGGACACCGTGGTGGTTCCGGTGTAGGTGTTAACGCCGTTCAGACGCAGCGTGCCGGTGCCGGTCTTGGTCAGGCCGCCACCCGCGGTGGTGCCGGCCAGCAGCGGCTGGGCAATGGTGATATCCTGACCGTTGGCGTCGATGCTCGCCCCACCGTCCTCGACGAAGGCGTTGTCGAGGCCGGTCATGTAGTCGGCAGTGGCATCCGTGGCAGCTTTGAGCACCCCACCGTCGAAGTTGAAGGTGGCCGTGCCGGCACCGCCAATGACGCGCCTGCCAATCAGCGTGCCGCCGCTCAGATTCACCGTGCCGGTGCCACTCGCCTCATTGGCGATGGTCACACCGGTGGCGCTGGCCGCGGTGACGGTCGCGTTTCCTTCGATGTTCAGGGTGCCGGTTCCTGCGAGGCCCACGAACAGGGATTGGGTGGTGGATCCGGTCTGATCCATGGTCGCCGTTCCAGAAACGGTGAGGGTGCCCACCCGGCCGCCATTTCTCCCGATGAAGACGGTTCCGCCCGCCGAAAGTGCGGCGGTATCCTGCACCGTCACGAACGCGGGCACGTCACCGGCCTCATTGACGGAGAGGTCGTCGGCGGTGGTGAAAGTGCCGTCTTCCTTGACCGTCAGGTTGCCGCCGCCGTTGAAGCCGACCGAGACATAGGAGTTCACCGCCATGTTGGCGGAGTCCTCGACGACCACATTGCCAGTCGAGCCACCGCCCGGACCGACCTGCAGCCGGCCGTTGGAGGTGTAGGTGGCCGTGCCTTGGACGTTCAACGATCCCTGCGAGCCGGTGCCGCCCGCGACATCGGTATTGCCGGAGGTCATGGTGGAGCTTCCGCTCATGGTCACCGTGCCGGTGGTGCCGTTCTTGCCGATGAAGACCGGGCCGGCCGAAGTCACGAGGGCGCTGTCCTCAAGAATCAGGGTGCCACTGGAAGTGGCGGTGTCGCCGACATTGAAGTCCCCTCCGTCGGTGACGAGACTGCCGCTATCGCGGATCGTCATCGTCGCCACGCTATCGTTGCTGTTGGCAATCGACAGCCAGCCGGTGGCGCTCTTGTGGATCCGGGCCGTGTTCTGAACCAAGACACTCGGAGTCGAGCCAATGCCGAAGCCGACTTGGAAGCGATTCACGTTGAGAACGGTATCGCCGCTGAGCGTGAGCGCCGTGGTGGCGCCGTCCGCGACCCCGATCTCGGTGTTGCCGTTCACCGTCGCCGTCTGGCCGCTGCCATTGAGCGTGAGGCCACCACCATTGATGACCAGCGACGCCGGATTGGCATCCTGCGGACCGTTGGCCAGCGAAATGGGGCCGGCATGGTTCAGGGTGAGCACGCCCGCGCCAGAAAGCCGGAACTTGCCGTTGGTCGCGGTGACCGGGCCGCTCATCGTGACGTTGCTCGCGAGCGCGAGTTCGCTGGTGGTCGTGTTCGATGCGGCGTTGATTTCAAAGCCGCGGTCGATGGCGACGGAGGGCCCCGTGTAATTCAGGGTGCCACCGGCGAGCACGAGGTCGCCCTTGCCGAGCGGGCTGGCGCTGGCGGCATCGGCCAGCAGGCCGACCGAGATGAAGCCCTCTTCAAGGGTCACCGGACCGGTGAATTCGTTGAGCAAGTCGCCGATCACCAGGCCGGCGAAGCCGCGCTTGGTAAGACCGGCCGAACCGGTGATCTTCCCGGTCCCGCCCAGCGTGAAATCCTGGAGGTCGTTGTCGAAGGTCACGCCGCTGCCACCCGGACTGACGGTGGTGTTGAGCGTCACGTCGTAGGTGGTGGGAAGCACGAAGACATCCTCGAAGATGGCGGGGTCGCCATTCGCGAAGGTCGTCGGCGTGCTACCAAAGCCGTTCTGCCAGTTGGTCGTGGCCGTGTCCCATACGCCGCTGTCTTCTCCCGTCCAGTGCGGGGCGTTCACGCGGGTGATGTTGAGCGAAATGACCGAACCACTGTCCACGATCGGCGTGGTCGAATGCAGCGTCACGCCGTCGGGGAGCTGTCCCACGGCGAAGCTGCCCGCACCGGTCTTGGAACCGTAGGAAACAATGGGAAACAAGCCGACGGCCGATTCGGCATCGGCCAGGTTGATCGCCGTTTGCCCGTTTCGTGCAAGCGCGCCGGTCACGTTCAATGGTGCCGCGGCGGGATTGCCTGCCGCGGTGGCGGCATTCACGTTCAACGTCGAGTTGCCCAACGTAAGATTGGAAACCGCGAGCACGCCGGTATCGACCGCTTGGGTGACGCCAAAGGCCGCGCCATCGCCCACGCTGAGGGCACCGCCGCCCGTCGAATCCGTGGTGATGTTGAGTGTCCCGCCGGTGACGCTGGACGCGCCGCTGAAGGTATTGGCCCCGGAGAGGGTCAGGCTGCCGGCACCGCTCTTGGTCACGCCGCCCACGCCGGACATGGGCATCGGTGCGGTCAGGATGAATCCGTTGGTATCCACCTTCATGCCGCCGGCCGCCACGTTGAGATTGTCCGTCGCGCGAGTGAACTCCGCGTTGCTGGCGGTGGCGATGATTTGGGTGCCGTTGAAGTTGATGGTGCCGGTGCCGGTGTTGAAACCGTTGCCATCCTCGGAACTGCCCGAAAACCGGTTGGTGCGCACCGTGCCGCCGTCGAGGTTCAGCACCGCATTCGGAGAACGCGGCCCCACGGCAATGATGCCGCTGCGGTATTCCGCGGTGCCATTGATCGTCAGCGAGGCTGAGGTCGAGGAAGCCAGTTCACCGATCCAGGTCAGGCCGTTCTGGACGTCCACCAGGCCGCCGCTCTGGACCATGGTTCCCGGGCCGCTGGCACCGACGATGAAGTTGCCACCGCCGGTCTTGGTGATGGTGCCGCCGGTCATGTTGAGCGAGCCGGTGCCGCCACCGCGGCCGATGGCTACCCAGTTGCTGACGTTGATGGTGCCGGCGTTGAGAATGACTTGGCCGTTGCTTCCGGCTCCTTGGCCGGCCCACAGTTCGCCGGTCAGCGTGAGCACGGAGTTGGGCGAGTCGATGGTCAACTTGCCCTTGCCGGGACCTTGGAAGGTAGCGTTGGTATTGCCGCCGCCTTCCGCCGCCACGCCACCCACGGAAAGCAGGCGGTTCACGCTCAAGTTGCCGCCCGTGAGGTTGACCTCGGGGACGGTCGCATTGGCGTTGTTGTTCACGCCGACGGCGAAGTACACGTCGGCATTGCCGCCGAGCACGTTGTTATAGGTGCCGCCGCTGATGTTCAGCTTGCCGGTGGAATTGCCGAGGCCGACAAACGTGCGGCTGCCGCCGTGAGTCCACGTGCCGCCGGTCATGTTGACCGTGCCGTTGCCATTGTCGGCCGCTTCACGCTTGCCGATGAAGGTCCAGCCGCCGGAAGTGATGGTGCCGGCATTGAGATTCAGCGTGCCGGTGCCGCCGCTCGACCCGATGCCGATGTCGGACGACGTGGCCAGCGTGCCGGTGGTATTGATGGTGGCCACGCCGGTGCCGCCGCCGGCATTCTGGCTGCCACCGACCCAGAGGCGGCCGTTGGTCGCGAAGCCACCGGAACCGGTAAGGTTGAAGGTGCCGTTGCCGCCTTCCACGCCGAGGTAGGTCCAGGCATTGGCATTGATTTGGCCAGCCGACTGGTCCAGCCGGCCGGTCGTCCCGGCCCCCATCGCGATGATGACGTCGTTCGGGTTAAAAAGGAGATTCGAGGTCACCACCGGGTAGTTCGGGGTGATGGTGTCGATTCTGGCGTTGGTGCCATTGGGAACGGTGGCGGGCGTCCAGTTGTTCGGCTCGTTCCAGTTGGAACTCACGGAGCCGTTCCACAGCTCGGCGTGTGCGGCAGGGAGGCCGAGAGCCGCGGCCCCGGCGACCAGCCCGGCGAACCAGCGGGCATTGTGGGTGGCGGTTGCGGACAGCGATGCCCGCGTGGTCAGGTTTCGGATGGATTCAATCATGGGTCTGGATTTCGGGTCGGCCACCATGGATCGGCGCAGGAGAGCGTGGATCGACCGGAGGCTTCGCACCGCAGGGTTAGCGGGCTCGTTTGAAATATGAATTTGGGTTGCCACTTTTTGAAATGTGTTTGGCATTTCAACTCGTGGCCAGCGACCCTCAGGGTGGTGCATGGATTTGCAAGCAGAGTTTTAAAATTCCCCGGAGCAAGATTGTCACCGCGGGTCCACCATCCGCGGGGAAGGGTTCGTCCGGCCGCTCAAAAATGGCCGGGATCCGCCGTTTTTTCGCCATTCCGAGAGCTTCACGGACGCAACTTCGCCACCCTGCGGCTCTTACGTACTCTGGCAGGCCGAGGTGGCAGATGACGACGCGTGCCGGGCTCAAACGAGGGCCTTGGGTGGCGCACCCGAACCCGCAAAAGGGATCCCGCGGAGTCGCCGCCAGACCGAGGGATCGGCCAGGAGCTGGAGGGCCTCGCGCATGCTCACCCCCTCGCGGGCGATCCGGCGGAAGCCCTGGAGCTTGACCTTCCACGCCGCGAGGTCCTGCTCCGCGAAATGGCGGGGGCAGCGGTGAGGAACTCCGAGCCCGCAGAGAATCGCGAGGTGGCCTTCCAGCCGGAATGGATTCCCAAACGAAAGGCAGTCCACCCCCAAGGGGGACGGCCCGTTCTCCTCATAGAATTCCACCAAGCCGGCCACGCCACCCAAGTCGATCTCCTCTCGGCAGCGCTTCCAGAACGGGGTGTCAAGCCGGTCATTGAACCGGTAGTGGATCGCAAGGAAGTCGCGGATTTCGTCCCATGTCCGCCGGGTCATGTCATTGTAGAGCCTGCGAATGCCCGGCGTCGGCTCACACTCGCAGTCGATCAGGCCATCGGTGAATGCCCTCAACTGGACGCACGCCACCATCAACGCCGTGGCCTCCAAGGGCTCGACAAACCCGCAGGCGTTCCCGATGCCGAGTACGTTACCCACCCAGACATTCCGATACTGGCCGGAACGGAACCGGACGATGCGAGGATTCGCGGCCTTGGGGGCCACCCGGCGGTAGGCTTCCACCGCTTCGTCATCCGTCGCGTGGGCGCTGGAAAACACGTAGCCACGATGGACCCGCTCCGGGTGATCGATCCGCCAGCACCAGCCGGAGTCCATCGTATCGGACACCGTGTATGTCAGGATCGGTTCGTCGCTGCGGTCCCAACCGCCAGCCACCGCCCGGTCACAGAAGAGCACGTCGGAAAAATCACGGAAGGGCTCCTCCAAAGCCTTGCCAAGCAGCTCGGCCGCAAACCCGGAGCTATCGATGAAAAGGTCGGCGCACCGCACGGAGCCATCGGACAGATGCAAGCGCTCGATTCCCTCGCCACCACGCTCCACGCCGGTCAGCTCGGCATCCGTGAATGCCACGCCGTCACGGCGGCAGGCGCGTTCCAACCACGCCACGAAGGTGCGATTCTCGATGTGCCAGGCGACATTGCTGCCGGGCGGCGGCAACTCCGGCAATCGATCGGGCCGGCGCGGCAGGGCCATGCCGGCCTCCATCAGCGCGGATGAAAGGTCGGCTCCCACGGGATCCCTTTCCGCATAGTAACCACAGCAGTGCTGCAAGTCCGGCCACTTCCACGTGTACTGCTGGCCGCTGAAGGTATAATCGAAGTAGGGCTGGCGGCCCCAGGTGAAGCGGACGCCCAGCTTGAAGACCGGCGTGATCGCCTGAAAAACCTCGTGCTCGCCCAGCCCGAGATAGCCGTGCAAGTGGCCGGGCACATAGGGCACGGTTCCCTCCCCCACGCCGATCACGCCGATCTTGCTGCTGTACACCACCTCCACCGCGAGTCCCGGCAGCTTGCGCTTCAAGGTCAGCGCCGCGAGCAATCCGGCGCTTCCGCCACCCAGTACCACCACGGTTCGGATCTTGGACATTTCCGGCTCTTTTTCCCGCGCACGGACGTTCTTGTTGGACCGGCAACCGGCCCCGGTCAGGTGCGACCGGGGCTCCGACGGACTTGCTTCACTCAAGGAACGGGCGACACATCGACCCGCAGGAAGCCGCGGAGCGGCGTGCCGTTCGAACCAGCCAAACTGAAGGTCCGGTATTCGTAGCCGACCGGTGCCGCGCCTGCTCCCGAGGGGAGCACCACATTCACCGGCGTGACTCCGACCGGGAAGCTGCTGAGCGTGGTGCTGCCTTGAATCGTGTAAATGACGCCGTCCTGGGTCGCGCTGGGCGATGGACTGCCGGAGAAGGCCGGGTTGCCGCCATTGCCGTCGCCACCGTTGCGCACCGCGATGGTCATCAGCAGTTCGTTGGTGGCATCGCCGTCGGCGCTGCTGTCGGCGATGATCGAGAAGATCTTGGCATTGTCGCTGCCGCTGTTGGGCGAGCCTCCCAGCGCGAATTCCAGCAGGTTCGTCTGGCCGTCGCCATCCGGATCGGCCTCGTCGCCGATGATGGCCGGATCGGTTTCACCGGGGAAGAAGTCGTCGATCCAATCGTCGAACGGCGTCGCCGTGATGTTGTCGATCTGCACGCTGTTGGCATTGTAGGTCACCTGGACATTGGACGGCACGGTGAGCGTGCCGGTGCGGCTGCCGGTCCACGTGGCGATCACGTACGGATAGCTGGCCGGCGTTCCGATCCGGGTGACATCGAGCGTGCAGCCGGTGAACTCGACATTGCCATTCACCTCCAGCAAGTCGGAGAAGGGGAACTGGCTGTCATCGACCTCGACCGAGAAGGTGGAGCCCGCGTTGAAATCGGCATTGCCAGTCACGGTGATCACGCCGGTCGATGCGCCAGGCGAGACATTGCCATTCGCGACAAGGCCGCCCCCGAGAATTCCATTGCCCGCGAGGGTGGCCCCCGCCGCGACTGTGGTGGTGCCGGTGGCTGCCGTTTGGCTGCCGTTGACTTCCAAGGTGCCTGCCGAGACGGTGGTGGCTCCGGTGTAACTGTTGTTGGCGCTGAGCGTCAGCCTGCCCGGGCCGGTCTTGGTCAACCCGCCGCTGGCATTGGCCGCGAGCGTGGGGGTGCCGGCGGTGAAACCCGTGCCACCGACGCCGCCACGCAAGGTGATGCCGGGCGCGGACGTGTAATCAACGCCCGGATTGGTGACGGTGATGCTGGTCACCACGCCACCACTGAGATTTGCCACGGCGGTGGCTCCGCTGCCGCCGCCGCCGGTGATTTCGATGAAGGGCGCCGCGATGTAACCGCTGCCGCCAGTGGCGACCGGGATCGTAGCCACGCCGTCACCGGTCGGGGCCTCGAGCAATTGGTTGGCCAACACGGTCACTCCGTTGGGCACCTCGATGACGGCCCCCCCGGCATGAAGGTAGGCATGGTCGAAGTTCTCCATGAAGTCTTCGGTGCTGCCCTTCGCGCGGAGCGTGCCGCCATGGAAATTCATCACGCCTTGGGCAGCGCCCGCGCCGCCCTGGCCGATCAGCTGGGTCTCGATCGTGCCGCCGGGACGCAGGTTCACGGTTCCATCGCCGGAATCGGCGTCGATCGTGTTCCCGATGAGTAGACCGCCGGTCAAATTCACTAGGCCGGTTCCGCTCACGTTCAACGTGCCAAAACCCTCCTCGCCGATGATCAGCCGGGTGCCGCCGGCCGTCTGGTTGACCGCGCCTCCCCGCACGTCGAGCAACCCGTAGGCCTCCGAGGTGGCGGTTTGGAAACGTCCGACGACCGGGAAACCGCCGCCGAAGGTCACCGTGCCGCCTTCCACGGTCATGATGCCCGTCCCGAACGCGCCGATCTGGAAATTGCTGTTGCCGGTAAAGCTCCCTCCGGTGATGTGCCAGGACCCGAAGGCATCGGCCGAAGCTTCGGCATTTCCTCCAAGGCGGGAATCTCCCCCGGCGGCGTCTATAAAGCTGCCGCCGGTCTGCACCACCGCGCCCTGCATGCCGGCATTTCTGCCGACCCAGATGCTGTTGACCGTGGTGGTGCCCCCTAGGATATTGAGGATGCTCGGCCCGGCACCGAAGTCGCCGACATTGAAGTCACCGTTGAACGTCACCGTGGCCCCGTTTTCGATGGTCGTGGTGCTGCCGTTGAGCGTGCCGAGCACGGCGAAGCCGTTGACGTTGGTCGTGCTGCCGGACTGGAAGGTGACGGTGCCATCCGACCAGAGCGAGTTGTTGCCGTTCATCGTGGCCGCCTGGATGAAGGTGGTCCCATCGTTCACGGTGAACCGCGCGCCGTTGCCGATCGTTCCGCTATTGGTCAGCGGGCCGGGTCCCTGCTGGACGATGAAGCCGCTGCCGGTGGTGGTCTGGGTGATGGCGAAGGCATCGGAACGGTTGAAGGCGAGCGTCCCTTCTTCGGTGGTCGTGATCAGGCCCGTGCCCAAGGTGCCGGTGGTGCCGCCATTGCCGACCTTCAGGACGCCGCCGTTGACTTGGACGCCGCCGGTGTAACCCGAGTTGTTGCCGGTGAGAGTCACCGTGCCCGACCCGCCCTTCACGAGCTTGGCTGCTCCGGAAAGACTTCCGGAAAGGGTCAATGGGGCGCTGCCCATGCTCGCGATCTCGGTGTCGGAGGTCAGCAGGATGGGAGCGGAGATTTCGTCGCCGATGCTGGTCGAGGACTGGTTGATCGCCGCCGTGAAACTGGCGGTGTCCTGCATTTCGAGCGACCCGCCGGTGCCCGCCGCCACGGTGAACTTGTTGCTGCCGTCGGGGTCTCCCAAGGTGAGGGATCCCAAGGTCACGGCGGTGTTGAGCGCCACCGTTTGGTCCCCGGTGATGTTGCTCACCACACTGGCGTTGGCACCGGTGGCATCCGGGAAGGTGCCGCCGGCGCCGGTGCCCCAGTTGTCCTGGCCGCCGGCGTTGTTAAAGGCGAAGGTCCCGCCCGCCGTGGGCGTCCACGTGAAGAATGTCGCGCTGCCGGCGAGATTCAGGCTGGTGGGTCCGGCCAAGGTGTTGCCGCGGATCTGGCTTTCGTTGAGCGCGTAGTTGTACACGCGGAACTCATTGAAGACGCCATTGAAGCCGTTGTCCGCGCCGAACTCGGAGCGGCCGAGCCAGTTGTTGACGTCCTCGATGGTCGTCGGCCCTTGGGTGTCGGGAAGCACCTCCATCAGGAAGCCATTGCGATACAGCCGCCACTCCGCCTGGGTGGGATCGTAGGTGATCACGTGGTGAAGTTCGGTCCCGAGAATGGTGGCGCCATCCGACACGCGGTTGTTGGCGCCGTTGGGGATCGTGCCCTCGGCGCGCTCGATGCGGTAGTTCGCCGCGGTGCCGCCCGAGTTGCTGAACAGCGAGATCTTGTCGGTGCCATTGAACGCGGGGCTGTTCCCGGCGGTGTTGACCTCGCCAATGCTGCTGGTGCCGAAGGCCATCTGGCGGCTCCAGTTTTGCGTCGTCGTCTGTGTTGACCAGAGTTCCAAGGTCAGCCGCTGCTTGCTGGAGATCAGTCCGTTCGGAAGGTCGATGTAGGCCGGCGTGGTCGCGGGAGCGCCGCCTGGAAGTTGCACCCCGGTGCCGGTGAAGGTCGCGCCGCTGCCAACGATCCTGCCGCTGAGGCCGCCAATGCTGTCCGAAACGATGCTGCCCTCGGGCGCCGCGCCCGCCGCTTCATTGAACGAGAAGCGGTGCAACGGCGGCTCCGGCACGGTGGCCGGGGTGATGCCGGGATGGGCCGGCAACTCCTCGTTGTAGTTGCTCAGCACTTGGGCATCGCTGAGCACCCCGCTGTGGATGCGGACCTTGCTGATCGCCCCGGAGAACTGGAAGAACGCCCCGGCGTCGTTGCCGTTGTTCAGCCGCTCGGTCCCGATGAAGATCGGGAAGCTGTCCTTGGCATCGAGGTTCGGGGTCGAGACTTCGGTCGCGTTCAAGACGCCGTCCACGTAGATCCTTTGCGTCTTGGTGCCACCGTCGAAGGTCACGACGATGTGCCGCCATGTGCCCGCGGCAGGACCATTGAGGTGCGGGGCGGCGAATCCCATATCCGGCTGTCCCCAGCGCGCCGCGGCTCCCCAGGAGTTGTTTGATGCATAGCGGAAGCCCGCGAAGGTTCCGTCCGGGCCTTCACGCCGGCTCCACGAGAGGACTGCTTCCTCCGGCCGGACGTGGCCTTGGAATGCCCAGTACTCCACCGAGTGGGTGGCATTGGTCCCATGCAAGGCCGTGGTCGTGATCGGCCCGGTCAAGTAGTCGCCATCGCCATCGAGGACCACGGCCGTCGCACCGGCGATGGTTTCCAGCTTGGGGGTGCCGTTGGCGAGCTTGGCGAAACTGCCTTGGATGCCGGTGAGCGAATTCTGCGGCCAGATTCCGTTCACCATGTCGTAGTCCGCTGCCTCCAAGTCCACCAACAGCGACCCCGCCACCTCGATGGCTGGCAATGGGGCGATGAGACAGCCGGTGACAAGGGCGGCACGCAGCAGGCCGTGCCGGCAGGAAGAAATGGGTTTCATGGCTCTCCTGGGTTTGGGTTCGGAACAAATCTCGTCCGAGCGGAGCTAGCCCGCGGGTCAACCAAATCACCGGGGAGGCGGAGGGTCTGCGAATTGGAGGTCTCTGGGTTTTAAATGGTTACTCCACTCAACATGGCATGATCCGACCGAGCGCGGGATTTGCAAGGGGAGTTTGCATATCAAACACAGCGTTCGGCACCAGGGCCTCGCCGCGCCCGTTCCAGCCGAAAAAACCCCCGACAAAAAAGCCATCAGGCGCGGTCACCTGATGGCTGTGAATCCTGTCTCCCCCAGCGCCGGTCACGCCGGCTTGTCGGCATTCCATTGCCAGCCCGGATGGCGGACATAGTAGAGCGCCTCCTTCACGTCGATCCCGTGCTTCGCCTGGTTGATGTTCGCCTGCCGGTGGCCTTCCCAGATCGCCTTTTCCTGAGGCGAGGCGGCGTGGCGCTTGCGGTACGGCGCGCGGTTGCCGACGAGCATGACGAAGTAGCCTTCGATGCCGAAGTCGTTCTGGCTGGAACCCATGCGGTAGCGGCAGAAGCCGGTGGGACCGTTTTCTTCGTAGAACTCCAGCAAGGCGCCGATCCCGGAAAGGTCGGTGTCCGCGCGACAGTGCTTCCAGAAGGGAGTGTCGAGCGCGGTGTTCAGCTTGTAGTGGAGGCCGAGGAAATCGCGGATGTCGTTCCAGCCTTGGGACACCAGCTCATTGTAGAGGTCGCGCATCGATGGCGTCGGCTCCAGCTCCGAGTGAAGCAGGAAATCGACAAAGGTCTGGCAATGCGAGCAGACGATCATGAGCGCGGTGGCCTCGAGCGGCTCGACGAAGCCGCCGGAATTGCCGACCGCGATGACGTTGTCCACCCACAGCCGCTTGTAGCAACCGCTGCGGAATTTCACGACGCGCGGGGACTCCGGCACTTTCGGATTCTTGCGCTTGAACTCGGCGGCGGCCTCGTCGTCGGAAATGAACTGCGACGAGTAAACATAGCCACGATTGACGTGGAACTCGTGCTCGATCTGCCAGCTCCAGCCGGCGTCCATCTGCTCGGCGGTGGTGTAGGGCAGGATCGGCTCGTCATCGCCGCGCTCCCAACCGCCGACCACGGCGCGGTCGCAGAAAAGGGTCTTGCCGAAATCCTCGAAGGGCTCTTCGAGCGCCTTGCCCATCAGCTCGCTGCGGAAGCCGCTGGCATCGATGAAGAAGTCCGCCTCCAGCTTGCGGCCGTCTTCGAGATGGACGGCGGCGATTCCCTGCGGCCCGCGCTCGGCACCGGTCACGCGGCCATCGGTGAACTCCACGCCGACCTCGCGGGCGACGACCTCGAGGATTTCGACGAACTTGGCATTCTCGATATGGAAGGCGTGCCACGCTTGGATGTCCGGGGCGCCGTTCGGCTGGCGCGGGAAGGCCTTGCCCTGCCGCATCAAGGCCGAGGTGATGTCCACCGAGGAGAACTCCTCGTCACAGTAGAATCCATTCGGCCGCGGCAAGTCGGACCAATGGGCATCGAGCTGCGGCGCGAAGGTGTAATCGAAGCGCCCGCGCTCGCCCCACAGGAAGCGGATGCCGAGCTTCCACGTCGGCTCGGCGAGTTCGTAGAAGTGCTTCCGCGAGATGCCGAGGTAGTCGAAGATGTGACGCGGGAAATTCGGGGTAGTCCCCTCGCCCACCCCGATCACCCCGATGTCGGGGCTGCGGACGACCCGCACGTTGAGGTGGGGGATTTTCTTTTTGATGGAAAGGGCAGCAATCAGACCGGCACTGCCGGCACCGAGGACGAGGACGTTTTGGATCATGAAACGGAGGGTTTTCTAACGAGCGAAACTAGTAATGGCAGAGCGGGCTCCTGCCAACAGGTCATGCGTCCATGCGCCGAAAAATTGTCACGGAAAGCCCCGGCCGCCCAAGCCGGCCGGGGCTCCGTTTTTCCCGGCGATGTTCAGGGCGTGATGCCGACCCGCATGAAGCCCTTCGCCGGGATACCGTTCGACCCGGTCAAACTGAACGTGCGGTATTCGTAACCGGCCGGCGCGGCGGGCAGGCCCGTGGCAACGGTGGTGACCGGGACCGCGACAGTGGTGAAGCTCCCCAGCGTGGTGCTTCCCTGCACGGTATAAGTGAAGCCATCGTGCGTCGCGGTGGGCGACGGATTGCCGGTCAAGGCCGGCGTGCCACTGCGGACCGCGATGGTCAGCAGCAGTTCCGGGGTCGTGTCGCCGTCGGCGCTGCTGTCGGCGATCAGCGAATGGACTTTCGGCCGGCTGCTGCCGCTGTTCGGCGTGCCGCCGAGGGCGAACTCGACCGCATTGGTCGCACCGTCCCCGTCGGGATCGTCGCCGGGATCGCGGTCGGCCACCTGGATCGACGGGTAGCCGGCGATCCAGGTGTCGTAGGCGGAAGCAACCGCCCCGGTGACCTGAAGGCTGCCGGTGCCGGTGATGACGCCGGGATGAGTGGTGGCATTGTAGGTGCCCAATGGCAGCGAGTTAGCGCCGATGACCAAGCTGGCCACCTGATCGGTGAGCGCGTGGTTCAGGTTCAAGACCGCGCCGGACGCGATTGTGACGGTGGCGGTGTTGCTGAAGAAGGCGGAGGTCGCCGACAAGGTACCGGCGCTGACGGTGGTGTTGCCCGCGTAGGTGTTGGCTCCGGACAGTGTCAGCGTGCCGCTTCCCAATTTGGTAAGGCCGCCGGTGCCGCCAAGCGTCTGGGAGATGGTGATCGACTGGCCATTGCTGTCGATGAAGGCACCGCCGGCATCCACCGACACCAGGTCGTGCCCGCTCATGAAGTCGGCGAAGGAACCGGTCTGCGCGCGCAGCGTGCCACCATTGAAGCGGAACTCGGTGTAGTTCGCGGCGTTGAAGTCCCGCTGCACCACCCGCTTCGCGATGATCGTGCCGCCGTTCAGGTACGCGCGGGAGTCGCTAGTGCCGACGGCTTCCGCACTGAGGTAGAGACCGCCGCCGTTGATGTTGAGGGTGCCGGTGCCGGAAACCGTCAGGGTGCCGGTGCCGTTTTCCCCGACGATGAAGCCGGCCCCTGCGCCAGTCTGGTTCACCGTGCCGCCGCTGAGATTGAAGTGACCCGTGGCACCGGTCCGCCGGCCGATCGTGACGTAGGTGGCGGAACTGAAGGTGCCGCCGCTGATGTTGACGGTACCGGTGGTGCCGGCATTCTTGCCGACGAACACGATGCCGGTCGCGGCAACCGTGGCGTTGTCCTGGATGTTCAGCGTGCCGTTGGAAGTGCCGACGTCGCTGATGTTGAAGTCGGCATTATTGGTGGTGAGGCTGCCATTGGTCTTCACCGTCATCGTGGCGGTCCCGTCGTTGCCGATGGAGAACCAACCGCCGCTATGAACCAAGCTGGCGGTGTCCTGGATGGTGAAATCGCAAACGGCGCCACCGGCGATCGCCATCTGGATGCGGTTGTTGGCGGTGTAAGCCGAATTGCCCGCCAAGGTCATGGTCGTGGTGGAGCCACCCCGTTCCGCCAACAACGTGAATCCGGTGGTGGTCCAGTTGGTATTGGTCAGCGTGACGGTCTGGTCGCAATCGTTCGCCAACGCGTTATCGAAACCCGTGCTGAGATTCCCGGCCTGGACGACGGAGCCGGTGGCGGTGAGCGTGCTCACCGTTCCCGTGTCGCCATTCCCGCGGCCCAGAGCGATGTAGTTCGCGACCGCGAGGTTGCTGTTCGTGATCGTGAGGTGACCGGGGACATTCGGAGCCGAGCCCACATAAAGCTCGCCGGGGATGGAAACCGTTTGGCCGGGGCCGGTGAAGGCCAAGGTGCCGCCCAAAACTTCGTTGGTCTGGAAGGGCCCGCCAACGGTGACGGAGGGATTGGTCAAGGTCAGCACGCCGGTGCCGGATTTCTTCAAGCCGCCATCCGCAGTGGCGGCGATCACGCCGGTGAGGGTGAGGTTGTTGGCGTTCGAGATGCCGCTGTCCGCGGCGCTGACGGTGAGGCCGCGGTCGATGGTGGCGGCACCCCCGGTGTAGTCGAGCGTTCCGCCGTTCAGCATGAGGTTGGCATCCGACGCGGAGGCCGCGCCGAGCGGACTGGCCATGCCTCCATTGGTGAGGGTGCCGACCGTGGTGACCCCACCGGAGAGCGTGGTCACGCCGGTGTAATCGTTTGTGGTATTGATGGCCAGCGAGCCGGCACCCGTCTTCACCAAGCCGGTGTACCCGCTGATCTTGCCGGTGCCGTTCAACGTGTACGCCTTCGTCTCGTTGTTGAATGCGACGTTTCCCGGTGCCACGGGAACATTCAAAACCACCGCGGTGGTTCCCGTCGCGTCGTCGTCGAAGGCCACGGGCAAGGGATCCTGATAGAGCATCGGACCGCTCGTGTCCGGATCGATCCAGTTGGCGGTGCTGGTGTCCCAGTTGCCATCGACATTTCCCTCCCACCGCGGGAAGGCGATCGAGACAATGTTGAGCGACACCAAACCGGAGCCGTCGTCCGAGAGCGATCCGATTGCACCGAGGGGCAACCTCCCCGCGACGAAGCTGCCGCTGCCGGCCTTCGGTCCGGTGTAGGCAACCAGCGGGATGGTGCCGACGGCGGGCTCGGCGTCATCGACATTGAGGGTGATCGGGCCGTTCAGCGTGAGCGTTCCCGTCACTTCGAGCGGAGCCACGGCAGGGTTGCCGGGGTCCTCGCTGAGTTCGAGATCGAGCGCAGCCGCACCCGAGGCTCCCAGAGTGACATTGGGCACCGCCAGGGAGGAAGTATCGAAGGCCTGGACCAGTCCCAAGGTGGCGCCATTCGCCACGGTGAAATCGCCGGTCCCCGGGGAACTCGTGGAAACTTCGAGGGCGCCGGCGTTCACGACATGGCCGCCGGTGTAGGTGTTGGTCCCCGTCAAGGAGAGCGTGCCCGCCCCGTTCTTGACCACGCCGCCGCTGCCGGCAAGGCCCTGCGGAATGGTGAGACGGTAGCCGGCGGAGTCCACCACCAGGCCACCGGCATTCAGATTGGCGTTGATCAGGGTATCGACGAAGGCCTCGTTATTGCCGGTCGCGACGATCTGGGTGCCATTGAAGTTCACCGTGCCATCGCCCGCTCCTCCGGTGATGGCACCGGTCTTCACCGTGCCACCGTTGAGGTTCAGGGTGCCGAAGGTGCCGGTTTCCACGCCCATCACGAAGCGGGGGCTGCGGAATTCCGCGGTGCCGGAAAGGGTCAGGGTGCCGTTGGCGTTGTTGCGGGCGCCGATCCAGGTGATCCCGCGGTCCGCCGTGGCGTGGGGATTCACGATGACCAGGCCGCCGGTCATGTTCATGGTCCCGGTTCCGGTGTCGCCGACTACGAAGTTGCTCTCGCCGTTCTTGGTCCAGGTGCCACCGCTCATCGTGACGTGGCCGGTCGCCCCCGCTCCCAGGTTGGCGTTCTCCTTGCGTCCCACCAAGGCCCAGTTGTTGGTGGTGAGGGAACCGCCAGTGAAGTTCATCGTTCCGGTGGCTCCGGTGTTGTTACCCACCCAGAATTCGCCGTTCACGGTCAAGGCGGTGCCGCCGAGATTCAGGGTGCCATTCGAAGCGCCGGTGCTGCCGGTGACGAGGTTCTGCCCCACGCGGAACACGCCCGCGGTGGTGAAGGTGCCGCCATTCAGGTTCGCCGTGCCGTTCCCGCCGTCGGTGCTCACGCCACCGCCGATGGTCACCGCGGTGCCGGCCCCGGTCTTCGTTACGGTGCCGCCGGACATGCTGAAAGTGCCGGTGCTGGAAACGGTGGCGGTGGAGTTGGTGCCGTTGCCGATTTCAAAGTCATCCGCCACAGTGAGGGTGCCGGAATCCATCAGTACCGTGCCGGTGCCGCCGAGGTTGCCGACCAGCAACTGGGTGCCGACGGAAGCCGTGCCGGTGGTGTGGATTCTCAGCGTCCCGGCGGCGGCACCCACCGAGCCGCCGATCCAGATCTGATCCGGAATGATCAAGCTCCCCGAGCCCTGACCGAAGCCTGTCAACGCGCCGCCGGTTTGCCCCGTGTTCGCGAGATTGTAGATCCCATTGCCAGCTCCGGTCCGGCCGAGCACCAGGTCTTGGCCCGCGCTCACGGTGGCTGTTCCACCCACATGGTTGACTTGGCCGGGCGCGCTCAGGCCAACGAGGATGGTGGTCGGAACCGGACTGATGGTTGTGGAGATGGTCGCGACATTGGTCGGGATGCTGTTGATATTGAAAGATCCGCTGAAAGCGCCCGACCAGTTGGCGCTATTGTTCCAATCGGTACTGGTCGCGCCGGTCCAAGTGGCGGCGAAAGCGGAACTCGAGCCGAGCACGGTGGTGCCGGCGAGCAAGCCGGCAAACCAACGGACACTGTGGAAAGCGGTGGAGGCGAGGGAGGAACGGGTGATCGGGGTCGCTGGGTTCATCGGTTTGGGTTGGGCAGCAAATCAAGGGGACTCCGCGGAGATGGATGACCGGACCCGCGGAGAAGTCGGGATGGATGAAATGAGGTTCACAGCCACGGCCTGCCGCCGGGCTCGTCGCGAAAAGCCCCGGCCGCTGGATGCGGCCGGGGCTGGAATGGATCGCGGGGTTCTTCTCAGGGAGTCACCACCACCCGCTGGAAGCCCTTCGAGGGGAAGCCGTTCGAGCCGGACAGGCTGAACGACCGGTACTCGTAGCCCGCCGGAGCCGCCGGTAGGCCGGTGGTCACCGCTGCCGTGGTCGGCGTCGTCGCCGTCGCGAAGGTCGTCAGATCCGTGCTGCCCTCGATGGTGTAGGTATAGCCGTCGTGAGTGGCGGTCGGCGACGGGCTGCCGGTGAAGGCCGGCGTCCCGCTGCGCACCGCGATGGTCAGGATCAGCTCATTGGTCGCGTCGCCATCGACATCGCTATCCGCCGCGAGCGAATAGATCTTGGCATTGTCGCTGCCGCTGACCGGCGAGCCGCCAAGGGCGAACTCGACCGAGTTGACCTGGCCGTCGCCATCCTTGTCGAAGCCGGGCGCCCCGTCGGTGAACGGATCGAGTCCGTACCCGATGGCCCAGGACTCATACGCGGTCGGCGGCCTGACCAAGGCGATCTGGTTCCCGCCAAGGTAATTGTAGTCGAGCGTGTAGCCGGTCGGCAGATCGTTGACCGTCGTGAAGGTGCCGCTGAGGGAATTGTAGCTGGCAATCACGAACACCAAGGCGGCGGGAGCGGACAGCTCGTTGAAATCGAGCACCGCACCCGGCTGGATGGCCAGGTCGCCCCCCACCACGAGTTGGTCGGAATTTCCGCCAGCGATCTCGCAGACGTAGGTGCCTCCGATCGAGGAACCGTTGCCGAGCGTGTCGTCGGCAGTGAAGGTTCCGGCTCCTCCGGATCCCGGTGCGATCGAGCTGCCGGCGGGGACGACCAGTTCGCCACCCACCGAGCCGGTGCCGCCGAGCGTGCCGGCCGCGACCGTGGTGGTGCCGAGGTAGCTGTTGATGCCGTTGAGCAGTAGGGTGCCCGCTCCTTGCTTGGTGAGGTTGCCCCCGCCATCGCCCAGGGACTGGCCGATCGCGATGGTCTGGCCATTGCTATCGATGAAGGCACCGCCGCCGTCCACGCTGGCGCTGTTGAGGCCATTCATGAAGTCCTGGTTGGCACCGGCACCGGCCCTTAGCACACCGCCGTCGAAACTGAAGGTGCTGTTGCCGCCGGCGTCGGTGACCCGCTTGGTGGTCAGCGTGCCGCCATCGAGGTTCACCGTGGCAGTGCCCGCCGCGTTGTTGGTGAGCACTAGACCGGAATTGGCGACCATCGAGACCGCCGCGGTTCCCTGGATGTTCAGGGTCCCGGTCCCGGAGCCACCGACGATGAACGAGTAGCCGGCATCGGTCTGATCGAGCGTGGCCGCGCCGGTGACGGTGAGGACGCCAATCTTGCCGGTATTCCGGCCGACGAAGACGGTCCGGACCACTGACATGGTGGCGTTGTCCTGCAGGGTCACGTTGACGGTGCCTTCCCCGTTTTCATTGACGGAGAAGTCGTCGGTGTTGCTGAAGGATCCGCTGCCCATGACGGTCATGTCGCCGTGGCCGTTGAAGCCGACCGAGACGTAGGAATTCACGTGCATGCTGCCGGAGCCAGCGATCACCACGTTGCCGGTGGAGCCGGCACCCGGGCCGACTTGCAGACGCCCGTTCGAGGTGTAGGACGCGGTTCCACCGATGTTCAAGGTGCCGTTGGAGGTGCCGCCGCCGCCGACGTCGGTGTTGCCGGAGGTCAACGACGCGTCCTCGGTCATGTTCAAGACGCCGGTGGTGCTGTTCTTCCCGATGAACACGCCGCCGCTCCAAGTCGTGACGGAATTGTCCTCGAGGTTGAGCGTGCCGGTGGAGGAATCCACGTCGCCGACGTTCAGGTCGCCGTTGCCGCTGAGGGTGCCGCTGTCACGCACGGTCATCGTGGCGTTGGAGCTACTATGACCGAGCGAAAGCCAGCCGCCGGTCTTGGTGAGGCTGCCGCTGTTTTCGATGACGACATTGGCGACCGAGTCGGCGCCAAGACCGATTTGGACGGCGTCGTTGACTTGAAGGGCCGAGGTGCCGCTGATGGTCAGTGAGGTGTTCGACTCAGTGCCGAGCGCGAATTGCGCCCGGCCGTTCACGGTCAGGGTGGCGCCGCTGCCCAGCGTGAGGCTCGCCGCAACGCTCGGCGTGGTGCCGAACGCCGCCCAACCGGTGACCGTGTTGGTTTGGCCGGGGGTATTCAGGACCAAGGCACCTTCCTCGAATCGGAACGCCTGGGGCGTCTCGCCACCGTTTCCGTTGGCAAGGACGTTGGCTCCCGGATTCGTGAGGATCAGGGAACCCGGACCGCTCTTGATCAGCTTGCCCGTGGTCGCCGAAATCGGACCGCTGGTAGTCAGGTCGGCAGCGAGGCTCAAGCCGCTCGCGATCGTGTT
This sequence comes from uncultured Verrucomicrobiaceae bacterium, assembly GCA_966696705.1. Classification (GTDB taxonomy): domain Bacteria; phylum Verrucomicrobiota; class Verrucomicrobiia; order Verrucomicrobiales; family Akkermansiaceae; genus Haloferula. The sequence continues at coordinate 23,350 of CBKZPU010000046.1, forward strand.
GTTCTCCGCTGCAATGGAGAGGCCGCGATCGATGGTGACCGCACCGCCGGTGTAGGCGAGCGTTCCACCGGCCAGGACCAGATTCGACGCGGCCGAGGAAGCCGCGCCGAGCGGGCTGGCGACACCGCCATTGGTCAAGGTGGCGACATTGGTGGTCCCGCCCGCAAGGGTGGTGACGCCGGTGTAGTCGTTGGCAGTGCTGATCGTGAGCGCCTCGCTTCCGCTCTTCGTCAAGGCGGTGGCGCCGGAGATCTTGCCGGTGCCGCTGAGGTCGTAGGTCAGGAGGCTGTTGTCGAACTTCACGTCCGATGGCATGACGGTGCTGTTGAGAACCACGCTGGTGGTGCCAATCGCGTCGTCATTGAAGAGCACGGGATTCGGGTCGACATAGGTGCTGGCCAGGTTGCTGACCTGATCGATCCAGTTGTTGGCCGCCGTCCAATCCGCTCCTTGGTCGCCATTCCACCGCGGCACCGCGACGCTGGTGATGTCGAGATAAACGGCGCCGAGGTTGGCACCGAAGTAGTTCGGATCGTTCACCAGGGTGGCGACCACGCCATGGGGCAAGGTGCCGAGCACGAAGGTGCCCGCACCGGTCACCTGGGTGGCATCGTAGGAAACCAGCGGCAGATCGCCGACCGCGAACTTCTGGCCGGAGACATTGACCGTGACGGTGCCGTTCATGGCGAGCGCCCCGGTGACATCGAGGGTCGAGGCCGTGTTGTTGAAGGCATTGAGGTCGCCCAGGTCGAGATTGAGCGTGGTGGCCGCGGAGGTGCCGAAAGTGACGGCACTCGCGGTGAGCTGGTCGCCGGCAATCGGAGCGAAAACCCCGAAGACGGTGCCATCCGCAAGCGTCACGCTGCCGGTGCCGGTCGAAGCCGCGTTCAGCACCAGGCCGCCAGCGCTGACGGTGTGGTTGCCGGCGTAGCTGCTGAGCCCGCTCAAGGTGAGCGTGCCGGCTCCCGTCTTCACCACCCCGCCGGTGCCGCTCAATGCCTTCGGAGCGACGAGGTTGAAGCCGTTGCTGTCGATCCGCAACCCGCCCGCGCCGATCACCGCATTGTCCACGGTCGTGGAAATGAAGTTGGCGGTGTTCGCGGCGGTGGCGACGATCTGGGTGCCGTTGAAGTTGATCGTGCCCGTGCCGCCCGAGGTGCCGGTGTCGTCCGCTTCGCGGGCACCAATGAACCGCTGGGTCCGCACCGTGCCGCCGTCCAGATTCAGGATCGCGTTCGGCGTGTTCTGGCCGACGGACATCGTCGTGCTGCGCCATTCGGCGGTACCGGAGAAGTTGAGCGTCGCGGTTGTCGCGCCACCGTTTTCACCGATCCAGGTGAGTCCGCTCTGCACGTCCACGAGGCCGCCGCTCATGTTCATGGTGCAGGGACCGGAGCTGCCGACGATGAACGTGCCGCCTCCGGTCTTGGTCCACGTGCCACCGGTCATGTTCACCAGCGCAGTGCCGTTCTCGCGGCCGATCGCCAGCCAGTTGTTGCAGGTGATGCTACCCCCGCTCATGGTCAGGGTGCCATTGCCCGAGCCACCTTGGCCGATCCAGAACTCACCGTTGATGGAGAGCGCGCCGGTCCCGCTGAGGTTGTAGGTGCCCTTGGAATTGTCACCGATGATGAAGTGGCCGCCGCCGGTCTTGTTCCACGTGCCGCCGGTTTGATTCACGGTGCCTTCGCTGGCGACGTTCGCGCGGCCGATCGCGACCCAACTGTTGTTGGTGAGGGTGCCCGCGTTGAGGTTCACGATGCCCTTGCCGGTGTTCTGGCCGACCCAGCACTCGTTGTTGATGCTGACCGTCCCCCCGTTCATGGTGAGGGTGCCCGTCGCCCCGTTGTCGCCAAGGATGAGGTGGTTGCCGCCGGTCTTGGTGATCTGCCCGCCGTTCACGTTGAGGGTGCCGTTGCCCCCGGCGCCACCGCCGCCCACGACCAGCCAGCTGTTGAGATTGACCGTGCCGGAATCCAGGTTCACCACGCCGACGGCCGGGGTGCCATCAATGCCCACCCGGAAGTCCGAACTCGCGCTGACCGTGCCGGTCGTGTTGATGTTGAAGGTGCCGGTTCCGCCGTTGCCGAGGCCGACGCGGATCTGGCCGGCATTCAAGCTGCCGCTGCCTTGGCCGTAACCGGTGACCCCGCCACCGGCCACCGAGGTGTCCGCGAGGTTGTATACGCCCGTGCCGCCATCGCGACCGCAATACACCCAGTTGCCACTGCCGGTGGAGATCGAGCCGGCCGTATGGTCAAGGCGACCCGAGTTGCCCGCCCTGCCGATGCCGATGTCGCGGGGATTGGCCGCGGCATTCGCCGATAGCGTCGCGATCGGCGAGGTGATGTTGATGATGGCATCATCGTAGTCGTTCGGACTCGGATCGCCGTTGGGAAATGCGGGCACGCGGCCGAGGCTCCAGTTCGAGGCGGTGTTCCAATCGGTGTTGGTGGTGCCATTCCACAGGTTGTCCACGGCGAGGGCCGCCGAGCCGATCATGGAGGTGCCGGCTACGACACTGGCGAACCAGCGCGTGTTGTAGGAAGCCGTGGCCAAGAGGGAGTCACGGGTAATCGGGGTTCGGGTCGGGTTTTTCATGGGGTTCGAGGAGAGCGATTGCAGACAAGTACACAGTTGTCCCACGTGTATGTCTTCACCATTTGATTAGTAAACTCGGTTCGATTTCCGTGGAAAAGTCCATGGATCGTCCGGGACGGGGTTTGGGGTTTGGGGTTCACTCGGATGAGCGCGACTCCGCCCATCGGAATAAATTTGGAATACCAAATCCGTTTTCCATTGGAACAAAAATCTTTGCCATTCTGCGAATCGCCGCCCTCTTTTTGCGCAACCACCTACTTCTCAGCTATTTGCAACTTTGTAGCGCTCAAGCCCCCCGATTTTCATGGTTGGGGAACCGCAGACCTAGGATTTGGATCTGCAAATTTGGCCGGTTTTTCAGGGTGGGGTTTTTATGAAGTCCACCTTCGCCTCTCTCCATCCGCCAAACCGGTTTCTAAGTAATATAACGTAGATACCGACTGGTATGTTTTTGCCAACAGAACGGTTTGGCACTGCTGTCATACAGCCATCGGATTTCTCCCGATGTCTGGTTGGTTTGAAGCGGTGTGAAACAGGAAGGACTCGTTCCGTCCTTCAATGGGGATCCCGCCACCGGGGTTTCCTTGCCGGGGGCGACTCCACGAGGCTCCCATTCACCATCTTCCGGCAGGCCGGGAGTGCGAAATCCGTCGTTTTTGGACCGCCAGGGGAACCGGGCCCGGGCAACGGAAATGATCCCGCTCACCCGCTGGTTTTCGTCCTTCTCCGAGTCCGTCCGTGCCGGATTTCACCCCTCCCGGAAAATGAAAAAGCCGCGCCCGCCAAGTAAGGCGGACGCGGCTGAGAGGAACCGATGGTCTTACGGGTGGGTTGCCGCGGCTTGGAGGAATCCCTTGCCTCCGAGACCATCCGAAACATCGAGGCGGAAGGTGTGGAGGTCATAAGCGGGATCGCCGGATGCCGTGGTGGAGACATGACTCACCGCACTGGTGAAGTTCGTCAGATCGAGCGAACCACGCACGGTGTAGGTCAAGCCGTCCACCGTGGCGACTTGGCTGCCGTCCCCTTGGGTGGCAAAAGTCGCACCGCTGCGCACCGCGATGGTGAGCGTCAGCTCCTTCTGGCTGTTGCCATTGGTATCGGCCAGGGCGCTGGTGATCGCACCGCGGGAAGCACCGCTGTCCGGATCGCCGTTGAAGGCGAACTCGAGCAGGTCGCTGGTGCCGTCGTTGTCGAAGTCACCGGTGCCGTCACGCGATTGGTCGCCGAAGTTCGCGGTTTCCCAAGCGTCGTCCATGCCATCGCTGTCGCCGTCCGCCGAGGCCGAGCCGAAGCTGACCGCGGTGAAGCTTTCGAGCGTGGCGGTTTTGTGGGCATTCTGGTCGAGGACGAACACGCCGGCCTGCAGGGTGGCGAGACCATCGAGGAACGCCGGTTGGGCGGTTGCCGTGCAGGTGACACCATTGCAGCTCATGGCCCACACGCCCCCGATGCGCTCGATCACGACGGTCAGGTCGCGGGCGGCCGCACCGGCACTTCCGGCCGCACCGAAGAAGGCGTTGGAGTCATTGGTGCCGTTGGTGTTCACCCCCAGGCCGGAATAGTTTCCGGAGATCACCGAGGCGCGGGTCATGGCGGTGCTGCTGGTTCCCACGAAGGCACCGATCTGATCGTAGCCACCGAGCACCGGCAGGTTCACGAAGTGAGCCCGGACGCGGAAGTCCTCATTGCCGGTGAAGCCGAGCGACGACAGCGGAATGCCAAGGGCCTCCAACTCCGCCATGTTCGCCTGGCCATTGATGTCCGACGACGAGGTGGTGATCGCCAGCGTGCCGGCAGTGGTGTCCAAGTCGAGGTTCGGATCAACCGTCGGGATCGAGGTGCCGGTGCCGGCGAGGCGGCCGGCGAACGGCGTGGCCTCGCCATCCTTGTCCTGCGGGCCGCTGCCAGTGGCATCCATGCCGTGGAAGGCATGCTGGTCGGCGGTTCCATCGCCGTTGATGTCGGTCGGAGTGGAGGTCGCCAACGTGGGATCCGAGGTGGCCTTGTATTCGTCCAGGTTGCTCGCGCCGTCGCTGTCGGAGTCGGTGACGCCGGACTGGGTAGCGAGGTTGGTCGCGTCGAACCACGTCGTTTCCCAACGATCGGGCAGGCCGTCGTTGTCCGCATCTCCATCCGGCACACCTGGCTTGAGCGGATCGGTCGGATCGCCCTGGCCGGTAAATTCGGCGAGCGAATTGAACCCGTCATTATCGCTATCCGAGGTTCCGTCGTCGCTCAGGTCGCCGAAGTAGGACGTTTCCCAGCCGTCGGACATGCCGTCGCTGTCCGAGTCGGGGAAGGAGGTGTAGAGGGATGGGTCCGTAGCGGCGGCGAGTTCGTCGCTGTTGACGGCGAAGTCTCCATCGGGATCGCCAAGGGCTTCTTCGTCCAGATCTCCAAAGTAGCCCATCTCCCATGCATCCGGCAGGCCGTCGGCATCGGAGTCGTTCGGACTGGAGCTCGGATCGGAAGGATCGCTGCCCGCCCTCAATTCCTCGAGGTTGGTGCTGAGATCGCCATCGAAGTCCCCCCCCGAGGCCTCGGTCAGGCCCGCGAAGTAGAAGGTCTCGAAGGCGTCGGGCAATCCGTCCGTGTCGGAGTCGGGCTGGGTGGCATTGTCCGGCCCTTGGACGTGGAGTCCTTCGAGCGCCCACTGAGGCAGGGCGCCGTCCCACAGGCGGACCTCGTCGTAGGTGGCGTTGGCGGTATTGTCGTTCCACGGCGAGAAGCCGAGCGCGTTGATCGTGTCGTTCATGAACGCCAGGCTGTTCGCCACCGTCTGGGTCCCGCGCGCCGTGCCCAGTGCGAGGTTCGTCACCCCGTCGTACTCGGGAGCCGAGTACCACTTCACCACCGAGCTACCCGGCGTCGCCGACGGCTCGATCGTCATGACGATGTGATACTTCGTCGCCAGTGCGTATTGGTTCGTGTTGTCGATCAGAAACCCGTTCGGATCCACCCACTGGATCCGGTCGCTCGACGCTCCCGTGCCGACCGACCAGCTCATGTAGAGGTTCTCGGTCGTGCTGTTGTGGAAATCCCAGATCCGCGAGTAGTTCTGGATCGAATGGTTCGTGGCCCACAGTTCGATCGTGTAGGGAGTGTTGCGGGCCGGCAGCAACTGGCTGCCCAGCTTGACCCACTGCGAGTCCGCCTTCGCGCCCCCGGCCAGGGTCACCGAGGTCGCGTTTTGCGTGACCACGTTGGTGCTGCTGGTGGTGCCGTTCTGGACGGTCGCATGGCTGGTGCCCACCGAGTCGTTGAGGTTGCCAGTGAAGCTCCAGCGGTGAGCCGCCTTGGCGTAGGCCGGCGAGAAGGAGGAATCGTTCGGATCCGAACGATAGTCGTGCTCCTCCAGATCGGTGAAGTTATCGAGGTCGGAGTCCGCCGTGCCGTCCTTGGCCGCGATGCTGCCGAAGTACAGGATTTCCCAACCATCGGTCATGCCGTCGGTGTCGGTGTCGGAGAAGCTCGCCGCACTCGTCGCGGTGGTGCCGTTGGTGAACTCCAGCAAGTTGGAGTCGAAGTCGCCGTCGAAGTCCCCGGATCCGGCCTGGGCCGCGATGTTGCCGAAGTTGGTGACTTCCCAACTGTCGAGCAGGCCGTCGTTGTCGGTGTTCAGCGGGTCGGAGGCGGCGCTGTTGGCCGACGTGCCGGCGAGGAACTCCTCGTAGTTGGTGGCGAAGTCGCCATCGAGGTTCCCGCTGGCGCCGTTGACCCCGGTGGCGTCGTTCGGATCGAGGCCGTTGGCGGTTTCGTACACGTCGGTCATGCCGTCGCTGTCGGTGTCGATCGCCACCACTGCCACCGTAATGGCGCTACCGGTGTCCTGGAAGGTGTAGTTGTATCCGGCCTGCGGGTTAAGCACCGAAAGTCCCCCGATGCCACCGGTGAATGACGTGGTGTATTCGAACAGCGTGTAGGTGCCAGCGACTGCCGGATTGGTGGTGCCGGTGCCATAGAGGTTGATGCCGAGCGTGCCGAGAGTCAGGCCGCCGGGGGTGGCAACGACGATTTTGTCGCTGGTCGTGCCGTTGGCTTCGAACGTGGCCGAAGCGCCGTTGGCCAGCGAGAGCGTGGGAACGGTGAGTGTTCCAATGGCAGCCGCCGGATCCACCACCACCAGGCCGGCGGTGCCGCCGACGGTGACAGCGCTGCTCGCATAGCTGCCGCCGATGCCGAGCTTGCCGGCATTGACCGCGATCGGTCCGGTAAAGGTGCCCGCGCCGGTCAAGGTGGTCGTGCCCGTGCCGGTGAAGGTCATGCCGCCACTGACATTGGCCGCAAGGGTCGGGGTGCCAGTGGTGGCTCCCGTGCCCATGCCGCCAAGCAGGGCGATGGTGGGAGCGCTGGTGTAGCCGATGCCGGGGGTGGTGATGGTGATGCCGGTGACGACACCGCCGCTGACATTGGCCACGGCGGTGGCACCCGTGCCGCCGCCGCCGGTGATCTGGACGATGGGCGTGTCCACGTAACCGGAGCCACCGGCGGTCACCGGGATGGTGGCGAGGCCGTCACCCGTGGGCGCGAGAAGGGGCTCGGCGATGGTGATGGCGAAACCGTTGTTGTCGATCGTGCTGTTGCCGTTGACGTAGGCGCTGGTAAGGGCCAGATCCGCCATCAAGGTGCCCGACGCCGTGGCTCTCAGTGTGCCGCCGTTGAAGTTCAGGCGATAGACGCCGGTGGCGGTGCTGTTCCCCTTGGTGATGGTATTGGTGCTGAGGGTGCCTCCGATGAGGTTGACGTTGCCAGCGAGGGAGACGGCATTGCCCGCGAACTGGGTGTTGCCAAGGGTGACGTTGGCGGTACCGGACACGTTGAGGGTGCCAATGCCGTTTTCGCCGACGAAGGCTCCGGCCGCGCTGGTGAAGGTGCCGCCGGAGAGGCTGGCCACACCGATGCAGGAATTGTTGCCCGCTCCGATGGTGATGCGGTTGGAGTTGACGGTGATGGTGCCGCCGGACTGGTTGAGGACGCCGCGGTCGAAGTTGCCGCCGACGACGATCCAACTGCCGGAGGTGTAGGAGCCGGCACTGACGTTGAGGGAGCCGTATGCCGTCTTGCCATCGCCGATGTTGGTATTGCCACCGGAGGTCACCGCGCCGCCGCTGACGAAGAGGGCGGCGGGGGCGGTGGAGCTGGCACCGATGGGGATGGTACCGAGGCCGCCAATGGTCCCTCCGGTGACGATGATACTTCCGCCTTGGACCCTAAGGGTATCCAGGTTGGTGCTGCTGGCCCCGCTGAGGGTGAGTGAACCCGCGCCTG
>CBKZPU010000047.1:0-31062 GCA_966696705.1 uncultured Verrucomicrobiaceae bacterium
TCATGGGCATCGGCCACCGCGTTTACAAGGTGCTCGATCCCCGCGCGCCGCACCTCCGCAAGCTGGCCGTCCAGCTCACCGAGGAACTTGGCGAACCGAAGTGGATCCAGATGTCCGAGCGCATCGCCCAAATCATGCGCGACCGCAAGGGCCTCAACGCGAACGTCGATTTCTACTCGGCCACCGTTTATTACTCGCTGGGCATCCCGACCGACCTCTTCACCCCGATCTTCGCGATCGCCCGCGCCTCCGGCTGGACCGCGCAGGTGCTGGAGCAGCTTCGCGACAATCGCCTGTATCGCCCGCTGACGCTCTACACCGGCCCGCAAGGTCCGCTGCCGATCACCCCGATCGACGAGCGGTGAAAGGTGCCGCGGCATCTTGCCGAGAACCTTCAGTCATCTCACGGCGGCGGATTGGAAAATCCGCCGTCTTTCTTTTGCCGCATCGATGCGTCTCGCAAGGGGATGTGTTAAGCGCCTGGGCCCCGTTCCAATCTTATTCCGGCTTTGGTTTGCAGGCTTCAATTGCAGCCGCCAATCGCCTCACGAAATAGGGGTCATCATCAAGCGTCAGCATCTCGGCAAACTGCTGCAAGCGGTGATACAAGCGTGAGTCCCGGCACTCCTCAGCGGCTTCGATACTAAGGATACTGACATCGTCGTCGCGCCACTCGTTGAGCAGCTCAGGAACAATCGAGGAGTCACCTCGCTTCGCAAGACCTACGAGTGCTTCCCCTCGGATCTCATGGTCAGCATCGCTCAGCGCCTGTCGAAGCGCCTCGCGAATCTCCGGCGAGTCCGTATCAATCTGACTTCCAAGTCCAAACACGGCCCAATCCCTCACGTCGCGGTCAGCATCGCCCGCGAGTCGGATCAATCCGCCAATCGCCCGGTCATCTTCGTGTCCCGACAGTCCAAAAACCACTCCTTCTCTTACAAGTGGATCGGGGTGACCGGCATGTTTGAGAAGATCCGGGATCGCTGACTCCGCGGCACGATGCCCCAAACCGACAGCGGCACAGTAAACAACGTAAGGATCCGGATCATCCAGAAGCCCGGTCAGAACCTCAATGCTCTCCTCCCGAAAGGCCTGATCATACCATCCTAGTTGGGCAAGAATACCGGCTCCAGTAGCCCGATCCCCCGCATCGCCGCTCAGGCTGTATTCCTTTCCAAGAGCAAACTCATGCTCGCCGCCGCGGTAATGCAGGAGAGCAAGGCTTACGTCACGATCCTCGTCGTGGATCGCCGCACGATACCGCTGCGCAACCTCGCGGCTCGGGGTCGCATCGTTCTCATATCGCTCGTCGTGCCGCGTCTTCATTTCCTGGTAAAAAGTGGAGGATTCGCCGGTCCGACAGCTGCCGGGGACGGATCTACTCCTTCAGCCGGATCTTCAGCTCGCCCGATGAGACTTTCATCTCCTCGATCCCGGCGATCTTGCCGCCTTTTCCGCCGCCGAGGATCTCGCCGAGGATGTCCTTGCCCTTGAGCTGGCCGAGCCAGTCATTCGGCAGCGAAACGCCCCACAGCGTGAGGTCATCGAGCACCAGGCTTGGGACGCCCTCGGTGGTCTTCACGAGGAAACGGGCGCGGGCCTTGAGCTTCTTGCCGCCGACCACCGGCACGTCGGGATCGAGGTCGGTCTCATACCGCGCGTGCACGGCATCGGTGGCGAGTTCCAGCTTCAGCTTCTGGCCGAGGGTCGTGTGCTCGTTGAGCAGGCCATTGAGTTCGCGCTCGGTGAGGACGATCTCCTTCGTGCCCTTCTCGTAGGTCGGCTCGGCGGGCTTCTCGACCTGCTGGATGGCTTCCACTTTCTGCTGCACCACCACCTTTTCCTCGGCACTGAGCTGGACCGGCTTGATCGGCCGGTTCGTCCACCAGATCACGCCGATCGCCACGACCAGCACGGCGATGATGCCGATCAACACCGGCACGAGGCAGGACTTCTTGCGCGGAACGGGCGGCGGCGACGACGACTCGGACATGGCAGAGGGCAATCTAGCGGGAGATTGTTTCCCCGGAAGGATAAAGCGGGACGGGGATTGGAGTCGCCCAGGGAGGATTCGAAGAAGGCCCGCCTTCAGTGGCACGTAGTCCCGCCTTCAGGCGGACTCGAAGAACCAACCCAGCCCGCCTGAAGGCGAAACCACGTTCAGCTTGAATCCCTGCTAAAAAAATCCCCCCTCCGCCAAGGCGAAGGAGGGATGAAAGGAAGATGGAGGCGAGGGGAGTTGAACCCCTGTCCGAAACGTCTTCCGCGCGGGCATCTACACGTTTATCCGACGGTCTGGTATTTCGGAGAGCTTCGGCCCGTTGGCGGCGTCCGCTTTCCTAGGATCCTGTTTGATCTCGCCTGGAGGCCCGGTTCCCCGGCTTCCTGGCCAGCCTGCTAAGTGTTCGCCGTCCCCCTCAGTAGGCGTCGGGGTTCAGGCGTGGCTGTCAATTAAGCAGCCAGTGCGAGCTCGTTAGAGTCTGCATTTATTTGTTTTGAACGGCTTTTTAGGAGGCCAGCCGATCAACCTCCACGTGCAGCCAGCACTTCGAACATCCCGTCGAAACCGGTACGCCCCCTTTTGCTGACGGCCGGACCATGCCCCCAGACGGCCCTCCGCGCAAATGGAATTTCCAGGGCGGGATTCCATCGCCAAAGTAGCGGCGTGATCAGCGTGCAGCATTATCAGGTTCACGAGCGCCTGTTCGCGGGCGAGTATCCGGGCAGCCTCGCGCCGGAGGTGACCGAGGATCGTTTGAAACTGCTCCTCGGAAAAGGCGTGCAGACCTTTATCGACCTGACCACGCCGCACGACCGGCTGGATCCCTATGAACCGGTGCTGCTCGAACTCGGCGAAGGGCTGACCCGCTATTCCCACGAGATCCCCGATCTGGGAGTTCCCACCTCGCCGCAGGTGATGCGTGGAATTCTCGACCGCTTGCGTGCCGAGCTCGATGCCGGGCGCACGTGCTACGTCCACTGCTGGGGCGGCATCGGGCGCACCGGTACGGTGATCGGCTGCTGGTTGAAGGAATCCGGTCTGGACGCCAAGGCGGCGCTCGATGAGGTGCAGCGGCGCTATGCCGGCGGCATGGAAAAGGTGATCCGCCACCCGCGCTCGCCGCAGACGCCGGAACAGATTCGCTACGTGAGGAACTGGCGATGACCTCCCGCTCACCGGTCCTGATGCTGATCTCCGCCTGCTGGCTGATGGCTGGCTGCGACCGGCCAGCCCCAGGAACTGCGACCAAGCCTGACCCTACGCCGGGCTTCTGGGTGTGGCATCGTTCATCCCGGCTTGAGGAGAAGGAACGGGCAGCCGTGCCAACCGGAGGCCGGCTTTACCGGCAGATCGCCGAGTTCGGCTGGCGCGATGGCGTTTGGTCGCCGCGACCGGTGGCGGAGCCGAAGAATCTGTTAGAAAATGAGATCCCGGTGGTGCGCATCGATCCCGGACCCGCCTTTCTCGAACGGGCCGATGCCGCGGCGATGCTGGCGAAGTGGCTGCGGCATCATTTCCAAGACAAGGTCCCGACGTCGCTCCAACTCGACCACGATTGCCCCGTGCGGCTGCTGCCGCGCTACGCGGCATTCCTCCGCGAGCTGCGTGGCGAACTCGGCTTGAAGGAAATCTCGATCACCGCGCTTGCCGGCTGGATCGATTCGCCCGCCTTCAAGCAACTCGGCGAAGCCGTCGACGAACTGCTGCCGATGTTCTACGACCTGACGGCCGATCCACCGCAAGAAATCGTCACCGGGAAGGCAAAGCCGATGGCCGGCCCCGAGGCCGCCGCATGGATCGCCCGCTGGAAATCTTGCCGCACTCCGTGGCGGGCCGGACTGGCAAACTTCGAGCGGCTCACGCTGTTCGAAGCCGACGGCGAGCTCACCGGCCACCTCAAACAATGGGAGCCGGAGAGCATCGCGCGCGCGGACTTCCTGGAAACGCTGCCGCACTTCAGCGGTGGCACGGGCTATCGCATCAGCCGTGCGACGATCCTGCACGGCACGCGGCTGGAAGCATCGCAGTTCCTCGTCTGGCGGGCACCGGATGACGAAAGCCTGCGCGCGTCGATCACCGCCGCGTTTGATGCCGGGGCGCGCGGGGTCGTGTGGTTCGCGCTTCCCGGTCCTGGCCTGCGTGCCGCACATTCGCCATCGCACCTCGCGGCCTTGGCGCGCGGCGAAAATCCCAAGCACGGCGTTCAAGTGAAGCTCGAAAGCGATGGCCGCATCGTGCTGCGCAACGATGGCCCCGGCGACCTGTCACTGGCTCCCGGCGCACCACTCCACCGGCTTGAACTGACCTCGGATGAAGCCGGCACCTTCACCACTGCGGGACCGGGTGAGTTCATCGAAGTGAGCACGCCGCTGCCGGCGAAATTTTCCCGCAAAATCGTGTTATCTTTTCCGCGCTTGCTCGTAGGTGAGGAAATCGCGAGCGAATCCGGCCTGATCCCCGCGCGGGGTGGTCGCGAACTCCAGTGGTCTCTTGACGACTCATCTCCCGCTCCACTCCCATGAAACGCCGCGTCCTTGTTTTGGCGCCCCTCCTCCTCGCCTGCGGACCGTTCTTCTACCAAGCACCGCCGCCGCTCGAATGCTACCCGCAGCGCATCCCCGGCAAGGGCTGGCGGGACCTCTTCGCCGAGGTGAAACCCTTAGCCGCGGACGCCGCGAGTTCGCCGCAGTTGATCGGTGCCTGCCAAGCGCTCGTCGAAGAACTACCGAAGCTCGCCCAAGCGGAACGGTTCGCAAAGATCGATGCACTGCTCACTCGCAACCGTGAGGGCGACTTCAACTACCGCGTCGCGAACTTCCTCCACGAGCTCCGCGAGATCGCCGCTGACGAACCGGCCCTCGCGGCGGCCACTCCGTACCTCGCCTGGCGACTCCAGCAGCGGAATCTTGGCAACGGTGCCGTCGGCCGCGCGCCGACCCGCGGATGGAGCCAGACTGATGAGCAATTCCAGCAGATGCTCGACAAGTATCGGCAGTCCCTCGCCGTGCCGATCCAATGGTTCGCCGAAGCCCAGGCGAATGCTGTCCCCGCCATCCTGCCCTACCTGATGGCCCAGCGGGCGGCGTTCCATTTCGAGAGCCATGACTTTCCGGCGGCGGTCGAGCGCTTCGACGAAATCATTCAGAAATTCCCCGAGCACCCGCGCGCCGAAGTCGCCCGCTTCATGAAAGGCCGCTGCCATCTGGAAGCGGCAAATGATCAAAGGTGGCTTCCGGAAGACGCAGCGCGTGCGGAAAGAACCGGGGAGTTTCTCCAGCAAGCGCAGGAAGATTTCGATGCCTATCTCAAGGCGCATCCCCATGGTCGCTTCGCCTCCGATGCGAACGGTTGGCTCGGCGCGGTGGCGGCGGCCCGCAAGAACTACCCGGAGGCGATCGGCCGCCAGATGGCGCGTCTCGCCCTCCAGCCGTCGCGTGAAACCACGCGGTCGGTGCTCCGCGAATGCGACGCGCTTTTCTCGGCACTCTTCAAGGCCGCCGCGTCTCCCGATGACGACGGAGAATACGCTTACTCCATGCCGTGGGACGCGATGGCGAATCAACCGGAGATCACCCGGCTTTTCGTTGTCCACGCGATGGACCCCGCCGCCCGCTCAGACCAGCCTTCACTCGATCGCAATCTCGCCGGCGACCGTGACACGCTCGATTTCCTCCAGCGGCGGCTCATCCGTCCCATCCCCTTTGCCAAGGACGCCATGCAATGTCTGGGCGAAGCCTTGGTTCGTGCTTCTGGAACGCGTGAGCCAGATGCGTTCACGCTCGGAGTGCTCGGCTGGACATCCCTGCGCGCTGACGACGGCCTGCAGGCGCTGGCGTTGTTCGATCGGGCCTTGGCGGTGAAGCGCAGCGATGAAGTTCTCCATGGCCGGGCACTGGCACTTTCGTCCCTCGGCCGACATCGTGAAGCGGCTGACGCTTATCAAGGACTCGCGCGGGAGTTCCCCGATAGCCGCTTGGCGACCTCCACGGCCTTCGAGGCCGCGATCGAGCGTTTCCATGCGGGCGAGGCGGGCGAAGCGCTGCTGACCCTGCTCGCCTTGTCGACTCCCGACGCCGATGACATGCCGGCCCTATATTCCCTGCAGCCGGAGTATCTCTGCGCGCAGTGGATCGATAGCATTGCCCAGTTCGCGCCGATCGATCAACTCGCCGCGCCGCTGAAGCGCCTGCCGGAAAACAATGGTAGGGCGCAGTTGTTGCGCGCGATCGTCCGCAGCCGGGCCTTGAGCCAGGAAAACTTCGCCCTGGCGCGCCGCTACCTCGAACCGGCAGCCGCAGCTGCAGCCGAGTCGGAAGGAAGAGATGAGCAGGATTTCGATTTCAACGGATTGCCGCGCGGAATCACCCTGACCACGGCCATCTGGCGGCAGGAAGTCGAATCCCTCGCTGGCGCCACCGATTTGTTAGGTGACGCCCCGGCGGATCAGAAGGCGCGCAAGCACCTCCAGATCGGACGTGGATGGAAATCGCTGCGTGGCCGGCTGACGTTGCCGCTCCACCACCTCTTCGACTACTCGCGGAGCGAAAGCGAAAAACTCGAACAACTCCGCCGCAAGAACGCAACCTTGCTCGGCTTCGCCCCGGATGCCGTGACCGCCGAGCTCGACTCGCGCGATGAACTCCACCATGCGCTGCGCCATTTCCTCGCTGCTGCGGAAAGCAAGGATCCCGACATCGCCGCACCTGCCTTGGAAGAAGCGAATGAAGCGCTATTCCGGTTGGCGGAGTTTTCCCACTATCGCTGCTCGCGAGCGGTAGAGACGGATGCCACCGGCTTGTCCCGCAAGCTGGTCGAGCGGCTGCGGCACGATTTCCCGGATCGCCCCGAGACCGCCCGTGCCGTCACGTGGACCTTCGCGCCGCCGGCCTTGTTAGGCAGGTGGATGCCGGGTGACTACACGCCGGGGAATTCGGCGGATGCCATCGCGTCCGCGGTCATCGATCCGAAGGCGGGCCGCTGGCGCGAGTGGGAACCGAAGCCCGGAGATGAAGAAGGCGACCGATTGAAGAAGGCCTTTGCCAACCTCTTCGCCGCGCCGGATCCCGACATGGCCGGGACCCGCAAGAAGCTGGCGGACTTCCGCGCGGACTTCGACCGCACGCGGCCTCTGCTGGACGAACGCGACATCCTCGGCCTGGTGGATGATCTCGACGACCTGGCCTCCGCAGCGGAAGCGCCGGGGATCACGCCGGATCTCTTCAGCCGCTACGCCGCGCTCCGCCGGGCGAAGACTCCGCCGCCGCCGGCCGCCGGCGAGTGGTTACCGCTGGCTCCGTGGCTCGCATTCCTCGACCGCATCCGCCCCGTTCAACTGCCCGACGGCTATGAACGGGCCAACGACGACACCGTGGAATCATGGGAGCGGTATTTGCACGACTTCCCGAACGGGCCGAAATCCGAAGCCGCCTCGCTGCGCCTGCTGCGCAAGAAGGTGCGAGCGGCCTGCCCCATCCCGCAGGTGGAGCCCTTCCACTTTCCCGACTCGCCGATCCCCCGTGGCTACAAGCGGCTGATCCGGCCGGCGGAGGCGGGTGACGCGACCTTGCGTGCCTTGACCAAGAAGCTTGATGCCCATGAAAAGCGCTTCCCCGGCGGTCGCTATCGGGCGGACATTCGGGTCTTGCGCGCTGCCATCGCCGCCCAATCCCGCAACTATCCGGCGGCGCTGAAATCCCTCGCCGAGGTGCTGGCGGATCCCGCGCATCCGGAGCTCCGGATGAACGCCGCGCTGCATTTGTCGGAGATCTCGCTGCGCTTGTTAGACAAGCACGAGCGCCCGTTCGTCGCGGCGGCGTTCAGGGGCGAGCCTGCGGCGATGCCGTTCCTGAAGAACCTCGTGCATGGCGACACCTGCTTGTTCCGGCTGCGACCGCTGATGGCGTGGTTGGAAGGTCCGTGATCGATCGCGCATCACAAGTGACCCTCTTGCACCCCTGGCGCGATGATCTCGTTCGAGAGCTTGTTGTGGAACTCGAAGAGGTCCGTGCGCCGGTCGGTGACGGGGGTGACGCTGCCGCTGAGGCGCGAGCGGTAGAGGTCGGTGATGTCGAGGTCGGTGACGAGCATGGTTTCCACGTTCGCGTCGGCCTCGGCCTGGATGCCGTCGCGGGCGAATTCGAAATCGCTGGGCGTGAACACCGCGGCGCGGCCGTAGTGGATGTCCATGGCCGGCACGTCCGGCAGGTTTCCCACGACGCCGGCGGTGGCGACGAAGATCTGGTTCTCGATCGCCCGCGCCGCGGCGCACAGGCTGACGCGCAGGTAGCCCTGGCGGTTGTCCGTGCAGTACGGGATGAATAGGATTTCCACTCCCCGGTCGGCGAGGTAGCGGGCGGCCTCGGGAAACTCGACATCGTAGCAAATCAGCACGCCGATCTTGGCCTTGGGCGTCTGGATCACGACCAGTGAATCGCCGCCGGAAATGCCCCACCACGTTTTCTCGGACGGCGTGATGTGGAGCTTCGGCTGGGACGCGTAGGTGCCGTCCGGCTTGAAGATCATCGCGGTGTTTTCAAGGCGACCGTCGGGCTGCGGCACGGGATGCGAACCCGCGATGAGATACAGCCCCTGCTGGCGGGCGAGGCCGCTCATCAACTCGATGAATTGGCCGGTGTACTCCGACAGCTTGCGGATGCCCTCGCGCGAACCGAGCGGTTGCAGGGCGCTGAGCAACTGGACTGTTAGAAACTCCGGGAAGAGCACGAACTCCGCGCCGTAGTCCTCGCCGGCGGTCTCCACGAAGTAGCGGACTTGATTGGCGAAGTCCTCGAAGTCCGCGACCTTCCGCATCTGATACTGGACGCAGGCGACGCGGATTTTCGTCGATGCCTCGCCTTGGGCCTGATACTCCGGATTGAGCCACTCGATCAACGCGGCATGGTCGCGCGAGCGGTGGTCGTGTAGATAGTTCGGCATGATGCCGCGCACCGCGAAGCCCTGCTTGATCTGGAAGCCGAGCACCGGATCCGGGATCTTCCCATCCTGCACCTGCCAGACGTATTCCTCCGGCGTCAGGCGGGCGGCGTGCTCGTCGTAGTTCCACAGCCGCGCGCCGGCGAGGATGCGGCGGAGATTGAGGCGGCGGCAAAGGTCGCGCCGCGCGGCATACAGCGCGGCGCCGATGCCCAGCTTGCGGGCGTCCGGGTCCACATACACATCGGCGCCGTAGAGCGTGTCGCCCTGCGGGTCGTGGTTGTAGAAATAGCCGTCGTCGGTGATGCCGTCGTAGGTGTGCTTGCGCAATGGATTGCGACCGAGCGAGACGATTAGCGAGGAAGCGGCGCCGAGGATCCTGCCGTCCTTTTCCGCGATGAGCTGGCCTTCCGGGAAGACGTGGAGGTGGGAGCGCAGGTGCTTTTCATTCCACGGCCCGCCGGCATCGCTCTCGCGCGGGAAACAACGGCGGTGCAGCGCGAGGATCGCGGGGATGTCGGCAATGATCGGATTGCGGACAAGGACGGCTCCCATTTTCGTCTCGTGGTCTTTCGGCGGCACGACGGGAAGAGAAACCAGAAACCACAGCCCAGAAACTAGAAAATGCGGGGGGCGGCGGAGCGTTGACCGGACGCAGCTTGGAACAGTTCACTCACGGAAGCCCCTCGACCTGATGATCCAATCCTTTGCCGACAAAGATACGGAACAGCTCTTCCTGACCGAATCAAACCGGCGTTACCCGGCCATCTCCCGGATTGCCTTACGAAAGCTCATCCAAATGAACCAAGCCGTGGTCCTGCAAGATCTAGCCGTGCCGCCAGGCAACCGATTGGAAGCGCTCAAGGGCAACTACGCCGGATTCCACTCCATCCGCATCAACGACCAATGGCGGATTGTTTTCCGCTGGACCGATGCCGGACCGGCCGACGTTGCGATTATGGATTACCATTGACGAACACCTATAACGTCATACGTTATACCCATGAAAGCACCCATCACTCCAGGCGAAATCCTGCTGGACGAATACCTGAAGCCGATGGGCATTTCCCAGAACGCGATGGCCCGGGCGATCGGTGTGCCTCCGCGGGCGATCAACGAGATCGTGCTCGGCAAGCGCGCCATCACGCCGGTCATGTCGATCCGATTTGGGGCTTTCTTCGGGCAATCGGACACCTTCTGGCACGGGATTCAGGTCGAGTGCGATTTCCGTGCGCTGGCAGGGCAGAGGAAGAAACTCGTGGCTAGCATCAAGCCGGCTCAAGCGCTTCCCGCAGGATGAGCGCCACCTTGCAGCGCGACCAAGCGGCCCAACTGGCCAAGTCCTCTCCGGACAAGGCGCTGATGAAGGCTCGCGGCATCGATGATCCGTGGTTTCGGGCGCAAGCCCTTGCGTGCGTCGCCCGCTACTCGCCCGGCAAAACGGTCGCGATTGCATGCGAGGCTGCAAGGTCTGCCAATGCCTGCGACGACGCTTACAAACAAACGGCAGTCCGGGCATGGGAGATAGCTGCTCTGGCGGAAACGGGAAACATCGCGGAGGCGACGAAGTCATGGGCCGCCGCTTTGGCAACGAGCCGGAAGATCACTCCGTCCAGTTCACGCGCCGAAGCCCTCATGTTGATTGCGCAGGCGGCGGCTTCGATTGGCGCGAAGCAACGCGATGAAACCTGCGATGAATTGAGTTCAGTCTGCGGCGCGGACGTTCATTGGCGCTGCAAGCGGGCCGTGAGAGATGCCCTCGCACTGAAGCAAGGGAGGATGCAACCGCGGCCTTTTTTCTGGTAAGTAGCGCTTGGCAGGTCCCGATCGCGCCGTCGCCAGCGCGCCTACGGAAAATGAAAAAGCCCCGCCGGGCAGACCGGCGGGGCTTTCGCAATTCTTGAATCTTAGGAGCAACAAATCGACGCGACCTACGATGCTTTTAGTAGCGGTAGTGCTCGGCCTTGTAGGGGCCTTCGACCGGGACGCTGATGTAGGCGGCTTGCTCCGGGGTGAGCTTGGTCAGCTTGGCGCCGACCTTCTCGAGGTGGAGGCGGGCCACTTCCTCGTCGAGGTGCTTCGGCAGGACCTTCACTTCGCCGGCCTTGTAGGTGTCCTTGTTCTTCCAGAGGTCGATCTGGGCGAGCGTCTGGTTGGTGAAGCTGTTGGACATCACAAAGCTCGGGTGGCCGGTGGCGCAGCCGAGGTTCACGAGGCGGCCTTCGGCGAGCATGTAGAGGCTGTTGCCGGCCGGGAAGGTGTACTTGTCCACCTGCGGCTTGATGTTGGTGCGGGTGACTCCCGGAGCGGCGTTGAGCTTGTCGATCTGGATCTCGTTGTCGAAGTGGCCGATGTTACAGACGATCGCCTGGTCCTTCATCTTCTCCATGTGCTCGAGGCGGATGATGTCGAAGTTGCCGGTGGTGGTGACGTAGATGTCGCCCCAGCCGAGGGTGTCTTCGACGGTCAGCACGCGGAAGCCTTCCATCGCGGCCTGCAGGGCGCAGATGGGATCGACTTCGGTGACGACGACCTGGGCGCCTTGGCCGCGGAGGGCTTGGGCGCAGCCCTTGCCGACATCGCCGTAGCCGCAGACCACGCCGACCTTGCCGGAGATCATCACGTCGGTGGCGCGCTTGATGCCATCGACCAGCGACTCGCGGCAGCCGTAGAGGTTGTCGAACTTCGACTTGGTGACGGAGTCGTTCACGTTGATGGCGGGCACGAGCAAGGTGCCGGCCTTGGCCATCTGATAGAGGCGGTGAACGCCGGTGGTGGTCTCTTCGGAGACGCCCTTCCAATCCTTCACGATCTTGGCGAAGATGCCCGGCTGTTCGGCGGCGATCTTCTTGAGGAGGTCCTTGATGACCTTCACCTCGTGGTTGTCGGAGGGAGTGTTAACCCAATCCGAGCCATTCTCCATTTCGTAGCCCTTGTGGATGAGCAAGGTGGCATCGCCACCGTCATCGACGATGAGCTCGGGACCGAGGCCCTGCGGGTTCACGATGGCTTGCCAGGTGCACCACCAATACTCTTCGAGCGTTTCGCCCTTCCACGCGAAGACCGGGATGCCGGC
The DNA here is from genome assembly GCA_966696705.1 of uncultured Verrucomicrobiaceae bacterium. Lineage (GTDB taxonomy): Bacteria > Verrucomicrobiota > Verrucomicrobiia > Verrucomicrobiales > Akkermansiaceae > Haloferula. The sequence continues at coordinate 12,012 of CBKZPU010000047.1, forward strand.
AGCGGCGATCGCGGCGGCGGCGTGGTCTTGGGTGGAGAAGATGTTGCATGAGACCCAGCGGACTTCGGCACCGAGGGCGACGAGCGTCTCGATGAGCACCGCGGTCTGGATCGTCATGTGCAGCGAGCCCATGATGCGGACGCCCTTGAGCGGCTGCTCCGGACCGTACTTCGCACGGGTCGCCATGAGACCGGGCATCTCGTGCTCGGCGATCTCGATTTCCTTGCGACCAAAGTCGGCCAAGCCGATGTCGCGCACTTTGTAGTCAGTGAAGGTAGTGGACATGGTAGTGACAGGTTACTTGATGGCTTTCTTGAGGGCAGCGACCTTGTCGGTGCGTTCCCAGGTCAGGTCGGCATCATCCTTGCCGAAGTGACCGTAGTTGGTGGACTTGCCGTAAACGGGGCGGAGCAGGTTGAGCTGCTTGATGATGTCGGCGGGCTTGAAGGAGAAGACCTTGAGGACCGCGGCGAGAATCGCGGCATCGGGCTTGGTGCCGGTGCCGAAGGTATCGACGTGAACGCTGACGGGAAGAGGATGACCAATCGCGTAGGCGAACTGGATTTCAACCTTCTTCGCAAGGCCGGCGGCGACGACGTTCTTGGCGACCCAGCGGCCCATGTAGGCGGCGGAGCGGTCCACCTTCGACGGGTCCTTGCCCGAGAAGGCGCCACCACCGTGACGGCCCATGCCACCGTAGGTATCGACGATGATCTTGCGGCCGGTGAGGCCGGAGTCGCCCTGCGGGCCGCCGATCACGAAGTTGCCGGTCGGGTTGATGAGATACTCGGTCTCCTTGGTGAGCATGTTCTTCGGCAGGACCTTCTTGATGACCTGCTCGATGCAGAACTTTTCAATGACCGCGTGCTCGATGCCGGCGGCGTGCTGGGTGGAGATGACCACGTTGACGATGCGGGTCGGCTTGCCATCGACGTACTCGACGGAAACCTGCGACTTCGCGTCGGGGCGGAGCCACTTGACCTTGCCGCTCTTGCGGATGCGGGTCAGCTCGCGGCCAAGGCGATGGGCATACATGATGGGGGCGGGCATCAGTTCCGGCGTTTCGTCGCTGGCGTAGCCAAACATGATGCCCTGGTCACCCGCGCCCTGCTCGGCGGTCTTCTTGCCCTTCGCCTTCTTGGCATCGACGCCCTGCGCGATGTCGGGCGACTGGCCGGTAAGGTAGTTGTTAATGAACAGCGTGTCGGCGTGGAAGATGTCGTCGCTGTTGGTGTAGCCGATGCCGCGGACGGCGTTCCGGATGACTTGCTCGTAATCGATCTTGGCCTTGGAAGTGATTTCGCCACCGACGACGACGACGTTCGACTTCACGAAGGTCTCGCAGGCGACGCGGCTCTTCGGGTCTTGGGCGAGCAGGGCATCGAGAATGGCGTCGGAGATGGTGTCGGCCACTTTGTCGGGATGGCCTTCGCCGACGGACTCGGAAGAGAAAATGTAGGTGCTCATGGGGCGGTTATTTTCGTATCGTCAAATCGCGATGGGTTGATGTATCCGTCCGTCCATGGCGTCAATGCTGAAATCCCTGAAGCTTCTCACCGACCCGACGCGGCTGCGGATCCTGCTGCTCTTGGACGCGGAGGCGCTGAGTGTGGCGGACCTCCAGGAGTTGCTGGGGATGGGCCAGAGCCGGATTTCCACGCAGCTTTCGCAGCTCAAGGCCGGCGGACTGGCGACCGACGAGCGCAGCGGAAAGCACAATTTCTACCGCTCCGAGATGGGGCCGGACCTGTTGAAGCTGGCCAAGGAGGCCGCCAAGGAGGTGCCGGAGGTCGAGAAGGACACCGCCGCGCTGCGCCACCTCCAGCGGAAGCGGCGGGACAAGACGCGCGCGTATTTCGACGAACTGGCGGGACGATTTGGCAAGGACTACGTGCCGGGTCGCTCGTGGAAGGGACTGGCGGAGGCGCTCCTGAAAGTGACCAACCAAGGCGTGGTCGCCGACCTCGGTGCAGGCGAAGGCACGCTGGCGCAAATGCTGGCGCGGCAGGCCGACCGGGTGATCGCGGTGGATTTGTCGCCGAAGATGGTCGAGTTCGGCAGCGAGCTGGCGCGGCGGCACGAGCTGCCAAATCTGGAATACCGGCTCGGGGACATCGAGGAGCCGCCGCTCGAAGACGCCTCGGTGGATCTGGCCTTCTTGAGCCAAGCGCTGCACCACGCCGGCAGCCCGGAGAAGGCGCTCCAGCAGGCCTTCCGGATCGTGAAGCCGGGCGGGCGCTTGGTCGTGCTGGATTTGCTCCAGCACAACTTCGAGCAGGCCCGCGAGCTGTACGCCGACGTGTGGCTCGGTTTCAGCGAGGGCGAACTGGCGGCGATGCTGGAGAAGGCGGGCTTTGTGAATATCGAGACCGCCGTGGTCGATCGCGAGCCGGAGCCGCCGCATTTCCAGACGCTGCTGGCGGTGGCGAAAAAGCCAGCGTGACGGGTGCCGGGATCGGGTGTTGGTTCGGCGCGTGTTTCGACTCCTCGTTCTCGCCGCCTCGCTCACCACTCTCTCGTGCAAAAGCTGGCAACCCGCTGGCACCGCGGCCGTGCCGGAGTTACCCACATCGGCTCAAGAACCATCGCGCGAAGCGAATGGAGGACATCCGTCCGGACCCAATTACAAACGTTCACTTGAATCCACTTCTTCCCAAGTTGCTCACAACCTATCAACACCGGTCGCAAGCCAACCTCCTTCCGCGCCGGTTGTTCTTCACACGACGCTTTCCGGCATTTCGGTCACCGCGGTGACCTTCGACAGTCGCACGCATCGCCTGGCCATTGCCGACCAAGCCGGCGGCCCCGGCTCGCGATGGGCGGATGCCGCCGCGGCGGGCCGGGATCTCGGCGGGATCGCGGCGGTGAACGCCGGATTCTTCACCCCGGAAGGCAAGCCGCTCGGGCTGGTCGTCACCGGCGGCAAGCGAGTCAGCCCTGTGAATAACTCGTCCTCACTCGGCGCGGGGCTGTTCATCGGGGGCAGCTCCCCCGCCCTGCTGCGCCGTGGGTCCGCCACCGGTTCACCGGAGGTCCTCCAGAGCGGCCCGTTCCTCGTCGAAAACGGCCGCGCCATCTCAGGCCTCAGCACGGACAGCTCGACCGCCCGCACCGTCCTCGGCTGGGACGGCGGAAGCGGGTGGTTCATTGCCCGGACCGGCGCTTGTTCGCTCGACGGGCTCGGCCAAGCGCTCCACGGAAATCAAGTCGGCGGCGTGAAAGCCCGCACCGTGCTGAATCTCGATGGCGGCCGCTCCTCCGACCTGTGGGTGGCGTCCTCCGTCCCGGGCGGCCCGGTTTCCCTGCGTCCCTTCTGGAACAAGCCGGTGCGGAATTTCCTGGTACTGGTGCCCCGGCGCTGAGCCGGGGCGAAAATTGATACACTTATGTGAAATTTCCCCGGACGGTTAGATCATCGCCGCGAGCCGTTGCAATCAGGGCATTTCCCGGGGCCCGGGATTCCCTTTGGACAGCCTCGCGAGCGCGTGCTAAGCATCAACCGCAAACCAAGGTCGCCGTCCCCCGATGCCTATGAAGTCCCTCTGCTGCGTCTGTGCCCTCCTCTCGCTCGCGTCCTGCGCGCAGGTCAACAAGCTGACGACCGCCACCGCGGGCGGCTTCACCAAGGCGACCGATGCGACCAAGAACTCGTTTGCCAAGCTGATGCCATCCCGCATCCCGGTCGTGGAAGTCCGCGAAAAGGACCTGAAGGAATTGAAAACCGGCCAAGAGCAGGCGGTGGCCTTTGAAAAGACCCGCCGCAACCGCTTCTGGGGCATCTTCAGCGGTCCCGTCGATTTCCAAGAGCCGGCGCTTCCGGAAGATTCCGGCGAGATGGACAGCGGGCTGTTGCCGCCGCCTCCGTCGGTCGAGTGAGCCCCTGTCCCAAGACAGGCTCGCGAATCGAGGTGGGTGGCCGGCGGCGTCGGGACATCCATCGCGTCGAGCGACAAGGGAGCCCTGCCGACCTCGACGGACTGAAAAACTTTTAAACCCCCACTTCGGACCCAACATCCAGACGGCAACGCCTTCCTTGCCAAACCCCTCCCGAAACCCGCTCGGGATCCGGCACGGAGGCGCCCCAAACCCGTCCTCCGTCAAGAAACCCAAAAAACCTCCCTTGTCCGAGTTCATGAACATGAAACCCATCATTGCCGTGGCTCTCCTCGCTGCGGCGACCTCCCATGCCGCGGTCGTCAACGGCATCGATCAAGCCAGCGACACCGCCTACGACGGCGGTTGGAACAACGGAACGGACGGCGGCACCGCGTCCACCTTCGGCGCGTGGCTACTCACCAGCGAAGGCGCCAATTCCGGCCGCTTCATCGGAAGCTCGATCACCGTCGGCTCTCCGGGTGCGGACATCAATAGCTCCGGGGAATCGTTCGGGATGTTTGGCCATACCGGCCAGGCTTCCGAGGCCTTCCGCGATTTCAACGGCGGTACCCTCGGCGTGGGTCAGACCTTCTCCTTCGACATGGCGGTCAATTTCCGCAACGGCCAGAAGGGCGTGGACATCCGGAATTCGTCGGACGTCGCGATCTTCAATTTCAATATCGGCAACTTGGGAGGCGGCGATGCTTACACGGTGCAGTTTGCCGCGACCGGCAATGGCTCCATTGGCAACACCTACAGCGCCAACACCGCTTTCCACCTGTCCTTCACGCAGACCAGCCTCACCGGCGGCACCTGGACCATCACCCGCAGCGGCGGCGTGACCGATCTCGATTCGGGCACCTACAGCGGGGTGATCGAGAACTTCAAGTTCTACAACGACAGCACCGACAGTTCCGCCTCGGCGAACAACTTGTTCTTCAACAACCTCACGGTCGTCCCCGAACCGGCGTCCGCGCTGCTCGGATCGCTCGGCCTGCTGCTCCTGCTGCGCCGCCGCAAGTAAACCACCCGCGCCTTTTTTCCTTCCACGAAAGAGTCCGGCCGGTTCCTCCGCCGGGCTTTTTCATTTTCCGGGGCGCGCATTCGGACGTTGGCAAGCCGCCGGGCATGCCCTACCCCTCGCCCCGCCATGCTCAAAGCCGGAATCGTCGGACTCCCGAACGTCGGAAAATCCACCCTCTTCAATGCCGTCACCCGCACCCGCAAGGCGGAGGCGGCGAACTACCCGTTCTGCACCATCGATCCGAACGTCGGCATCGTGACCGTGCCCGACTCCCGGCTGGCCGTGCTTTCGAAGATCTCCGGCTCCCACAAGCTGGTGCCCACCGCCATCGAGTTCGTCGATATCGCCGGCCTCGTGAAGGGCGCGTCGGAAGGCGCGGGCCTCGGCAACCAGTTCCTCGCGAATATCCGCGAGACCGATGCCATCGTGCAGGTCGTCCGCTGCTTCGAGAACGACGACATCATCCACGAGCTCGGCTCGGTCGATCCGATCCGCGACATCGAGATCATCAATGCCGAGCTGATCCTCGCCGACATCGCGGCCATGGAGAAGCGCCGCGTTTCCCGCGAGAAGAAGGCCAAGGGCGGCGACAAGGAATCCAAGGCCGAGGTCGAGCTGATCGACAAGCTGCTGCCGCACCTCAACGACGGCAAGCCGGCGCTCACGCTTCAGCTCAGCGACACCGAGCGCGAGCTGCTCCAGTCCTTCTTCCTGCTTTCCGACAAGAAGACCATCTTCGCCTGCAACGTGGCCGAGGGCGAACTCGCCGAAGCCCAGGCCGATCCGGATTCGCACCCGATGGTGGCCAAGGTCCGCAAGTTTGCGGCCGAGGCCCACGGCGCGGAAGCCGTCGTCATCTCCGCCCGCATCGAGGAAGAACTCATCGACCTCTCGCCCGAGGAAGCCAAGGAACTGCTGGCCGACATGGGCATCGCCGACTCCGGCGTGTCCGCGCTGATCCGCGCCGTCTATCACCTGCTCGGCCTGCGCACCTACCTCACCACCGGCGTGCAGGAGACCCGCGCCTGGACCATCCACGAAGGCGACAAGGCTCCGGCCGCCGCGGGCGTGATCCACACCGACTTCGAACGCGGCTTCATCGCGGCCGAAGTGGTTCATTACGACGACCTCGTCGCCGCCGGTTCGAAGCACCACGCCAAGGAAGCCGGCAAGCTGCGGATCGAAGGCAAGGAATACGTCGTGAAGGACGGCGACGTGATCGAGTTCCGCTTCAACGTCAGCAAGTAGGTGTGCAGGAAGGTCGGTCCGTTCGCAAGCCCTTGTAGCCAGCCTGCTTTTCCGTAGGCGCGTTCGTGAGAACGCGGGAGGGACGGGTGAGGTCCGCTTCGCTCGCCGCGCCACGGAGTGCGGCGACTCGTCGCCGCTTTTCCGTCCGAGGCTTGCCGAGGATGAGCCGGGCCGAAATCGCGCCCCACGGCGACACGTCGCCTGCCGGAAAGCGGTGACATGTCACCGCAGTCCAAGGGGCTCGTCTCCAGCTCAAGGCACGCGGGATGAATCTATCTTGCGCAGCTAACAGCGCGGAGGAATATCGATCTCACGATGGATCTCCCCGAGCAACCGCCACCTGATGCCCCTGCCCCGCCGCCGGGGCCGGAGGCGATGCGGTCGAGGAGGTGGATGCGGTTGATCAACGGGGTCGGTATCCTCTCGATGTTGCTCATCGGGTTCTACCTCCTAGCGGGTTGGTGGGTTGGACGAGGGTATAGGTCGTTGGATCGAAACGCGACAGAGGCATACATGCGAACGGTCTGCGCCAGCCTACTCGTGTTTGAGCGCAGCTATCATCGCTTCCCCGACTCTGCCACCGCCCCGGTGGTGAGGGCCCGCAGCGGCACCCTGCTGACACTTGGGGACACGAGCGCCAACCAACTCTTCCGCCAGTTACTGGTCACAGGGGTTGCGCAAGAAAAAGACTTCCGATCCCCGCGCACCACTCTTCCGGATGGAGTCTTCTCGTCGGATGCCACGGCACTTGCACCCGGAGAATGTAGCTTTGCTTACATCCCCGGCCTTGATTCGAAGTCGACGCCTTCCCCGCCGCTGCTGTTCGCCCCGATGGATAGCAGGACGGGAAGGTTTGACCGGGCCCGATTCAATGGGTCCGCCGTCGTCGGTTTTGCGGATGGGACGGTGCGACGATTGCCCATCGACAGAAACAGCAAGGTCCGACTGAACGGAATGGATCTGTTTGACCCGCGCCAGCCGTATTGGAAGGGCAAGGTGCCCGACATCAAGTGGCCGGAATAGGAATAGGGGCGGACCGCCGGGTAGCCCCACTTGTCCCTCGTGGGTGAAATGTCCGGGTTCTCTCCGCGCCCGGCGCATCCTTCGCTGGAACAAGTCGGAGCGCCCGGCGGTCGGTCCCTACCTTTCGTTGCCCGGCGGCCGGTCCCTGCCTCGCCGGTGAATGACAAAACGTCCTGCAACTTGTTGCCGGGTGCGCGGGTTTCATCCCGTTGGAGCTTTCTTCCAATCCGCCATGAAACCAAAAGTCCTTCGTTTTATCCCGCTCTCCTTCGTCCTCCTCGCAATCGCCGCGGCCCAGGAAACCCCGGTGACCCCGGCCGAGCCGCCGCAGACGCCTGAGCAGCCACCCGCCGTGAATCCGACGGCCGACCTGACCGCGGCCGCCGAGAAACTCGCCGCGGCCACCAGCTACGCGTGGAGCCAGACGACCTCCTTCGGTGGCAATTTCGGCGACCGCACGACCAGCGGCAAGAAGGGCAGCGGCGGTTACTTGCTCGTCACCATGCCGGGACGCGACCAGGAATTCCAAGTGCTCTCCCGCAAGGGCAAGGTGGCGATGCAGCGCGATGGCGGCTGGGTCGTGCCGGATCCCGAGGCCGAGAGCGAGGGCCGCGGCCGTTGGATCGCGCGGATGGTGCAGAACCTGCGCGAACCCGCGACCGATGCGAAGGAGCTCGTGTCCAAGGTCACGGACGTGAAGCTCGAAGGCGGCAGCTATCGCGGCACGCTCGGTGAGGCCGCCGCGAAGGAACTGATGTCCTTCCGTGGCTTCGGACGCCGAGGTGGTGGTGGTGATGGCGGCTCGCCGCCGGAGGCCACCGGGGCCAGCGGCTCCGTCACGTTCACGGTCACCGACGGTGTCCTGACCGGCTACGAAATGACGCTGACCGGACGCATGAATTTCAATGGCGAGGACCGCGACGTGAGCCGCACCACGAAGGTGTCGTTTACGGGAGTCGGTTCCACCACGTTCGACATTCCCGAAGCGGCCGCAGGCTTGCTGGCGGAGTGAGTGAAGTTCCCCCGGAAGGAACGCGGTCGCCCCCCCGGCCGCGTTCTTTTTCTCCGGGTCACACTTTTGTCGGAATGCGGGCCAAGGAACGACCTCCTCTCGCAGATGATTTCCCGCTTTCCGGAATTTCCCCGCGCGCTCGGGTTTTCCGTGCCGGGCGCACGGCGAATGCTACCCTTCGGGCTATGACGTGGGAACGAGGCTTTCAGCGCTGCTTGGGAGTCGCGGTCGCGATGGCGGCGATGCATGGCGCGGTCATCGCTCAAGAGCCCTCACCACTCGATGCCGGACGGAGCGCCTTTCTCAAGGGTGACTACGCCGCCAGCCTGGCCGCGGCCCGGAAAGGCACGCTGGCGGACGAGAACTATCCCGAGTTTGCCGCGCTGGAAATCCGCACGCTGCTGGAGACAGGAAAGTATCAGGAAGCCGCCGGGCGCGCGAAGGAACTCGGACGGCGGGCGGCCTTCGATCCCGAGCTCGCCTTGCAAGCGGCGCGGGCATTGCGCGCGACCGGTGACGTGGACGGGGCAACGGAGCTGACGGAGCGGGCGGCGAGGTTCCAGCCGGATCGCCCGGCCAAGGGCAACTCGCGGGCGACGGTGGCTTTCGCCGAGCTTCTGTTAGAGCACCGCGTCGATGCGAAGATGGTCCTGGAGCGGCTATTGGAGCCGGCGAAGAAGGCCGATCCGGAAGGCCGCGAGCCTTACCTCGCGCTCGGCAAGCTCGCATTGGCGAGCCATGACCGGCAGCTCGCGGCGGAGTATTTCCGCGAGGGCTTGAAGCGTTTCCCCGGCGATCCCGATTTCAACTTCGGCCTCGAACAATCGGGCCTCGATCTTCCCGCCGCGAACCGCGAGCCGGGCATCGCGAGCCATCTGGACCTCGCCTTGAAAGCGAATCCGAAGCACACGGCCGCGCTGCTTCACAAGGCGGCCACGCTCACCGGTCACAAGGCCTTCAAGGAAGCGAAAGACGTCCTCCAAGAGGTGCTCGCCATCAATCCGGATCATCCCGAGGCATGGGCCGGTCTCGCGGCGATCGCGTTGGTGCAGGATGATGAGAAGGAGGCGAAGACCGCCATCGGGCGGGCGCGGAAGTTTCACGAAGACAACCCGCGTGTCCCCGAAATCATCGGCGTGACCTTGGCGGGACAGTATCGCTTCGAGGAAGGCATCAAGTATCTCGAAGAAGCGCGGCAACTCGATCCGCAGTCGCCCTCGATCCTCTTCGAACTGGGCTCGAACCAATTGCGCTTCGGCCAGCTTGAGCCCGGCTGGGAAAACGTCGCACAGGCGCACGAGCTGGATCCCTACAGCGTCGCCGCCTTCAACCTCATCACCCTGCGCGACAAGCTCCGCGACTATCCGGTGCGCGAGAAGGATGGCGTGCGCCTTCGCATGTCGCCCGAGGACATGGTCGTCTTCGGCAGCCGCGCGCTGGATCTCGCGGCGCGGGCGAAGACCACGCTCGCCGACAAGTACGGCATCACGCTTTCCGCCCCGGTGATGGTGGAGATCCTGCCGAAGCAAGAGGACTTCGCGATCCGCACCTTTGGCCTGCCGGGCGGCGAATCGTTCCTCGGCGTTTGTTTCGGCCCGCTGATCACGATGACCAGTCCGCGCGGCCGTCTGGGCCGGGCGAATTGGGAAGCGGTGCTGTGGCATGAGATGGCCCACACGATCACCCTCGATGCCAGCCGCCACCGCATTCCGCGCTGGCTCTCAGAAGGCATCAGCGTCTTCGAAGAACGCGAGGTGCATGCCGGTTGGGGCCAGGGCATGAACTCGGCATACCGGAAGCGCTTCCTCGACGGCGAGGTGCCGCCGATCACCCGCCTCGATGAGTCCTTCGCCGGCGACGACATCATGTTCGGGTACTACCACGCCTCGCTGGTCGTGGAGCACATCGTCCGCACCTACGGCATCGGGGCGATGCGTTCCATCCTCGGCGATCTTTCCACCGGCCAGCCAGTGAGCGACGCGATCACCAAGCACACCAAGCCGCCCGCAGAGCTGGAGAAGTCCTTCCTCGAATTCGCGAGGAAAATCGCGGCCGCCTACGGCCCGGATCTCGATTGGTCGCCGCTCGATGACGATGAGTATGTCGCCTATCGCGACGATCCCGCGGCATGGGTCGCAGCGAATCCAAATCGTTACGCCGCCGCGATGATGCGGGTCTCCGCGCTCACCGAGGAACGGAAGTGGCAGGAGTCGAAGGATCTATTGGAAAAGATCATCGCCGCCGAACCCGCCAATCGCGAGGCCTTCAATCCCTACTGGTCGCTCGCCCTCGCCTGCCGCGGCCTTGGCGATGAAGCAGGCGAACGCGCCGCGCTTACGAAGCTGCTGTCGATCGACTCCAATGTTTCCGACGCCGCGGCGCGCTTGCTTGAGCTCGGCGGCACGCTCTCTGCCGCGGAACGCGCGGCCCACGGCGATCAAATGCTCCAGACCAATCCCTTCCAGGAAAAGGCCTACCGGACGCTGGCCGCGGCGGCGAAGGAGGCCGGCGATGCCGGGCGCACCCGTGAGGCACTGGAGTCGCTGCTCGCGCTCGAGCCGCGCGATTCCGGCCGGATTCACTTCGACCTCGCGACGCTGTTGCGGAAGTCCGATCCCGGGGAATCCCGCAGGCAGGTGTTGAAGGCGCTGGAAGAGAACCCGCGCTTCCAAGCTGCCCTTGAACTTCTCACCACCTTTCCCCCTGCCTCTTCGCCATGAAGCCAGCGCTCGCCGTCGCCAGCTTGTTGCTCTTCGCGTTCATCGCGGATTCCTCCGGCCAAGGCTGGCGGGGTCGAGGCCGTCGGGGTGAGGCAGGTCTTGGCGACCGCAATGGCGTGGAGCGCTGGCAGAATGACCCGCGCTTCCCGGACGACACCTTCCGTTTTGTCCGCCTGCGGCCGGAGTATCACCGCCAGTGGGCAACGGACTATCCGGACAGCGATTTGAATTTCTCCTTCCGCCTCCAACAGATGACGGCGATCCGCGTGCATCCGGATCCCATCGTCCTTCCGATCCTCGATCCCGAGCTGAAGAAGTATCCCTTCCTCTACACCATCGAGACCGGCTCGCTCGACCTGATGGAGGAGGAGGCCAAGGTGCTTCGCGAGCATCTGCTCAACGGCGGCTTTCTGATGATCGACGACTTCTGGGGCGACTACGAGTGGGAGAACACCCGCGACCAGGTGAAGAAGATCTTTCCCGACCTGCCGATCAAGGAACTGGAACTCGACCATCCCATCTTCAGCACGGTGTTCCCGTTGAAGGTGAAGCCACAGATCCCGGCGATCGAGGTCGCGCTCCGCGGCCGCTACACCGGCGTCTTCTGGGAGAGGGGCGCGGAAGGAGCGCACTTCCATGGCATCTTCGACACGAAGGGCCGCCTGATGGTGATCATCTGCCAGAACACCGACCTCGGCGATGGCTGGGAGCGTGAAGGCGAGGACCCCTTTTACTTCACCGAATTCAGCGAGAAGCTGGCCTACCCGATGGGCATCAACATCGTCGTCTATTCGATGACCCACTGACTTTATTCCATGATCACCGCCATCGATTCACAAGCTACGGAAGAACTGCTGGTCCGCCGCATCGCCGAAGGGCGGGACCGTATCCGGAAGGAACTCGCCAAGGTCATCCGCGGCCAGGACGACGTCATCGAGCTGCTGCTCATCGCGCTGCTCTCCGGTGGCCATGCGCTCATCACCGGTGCGCCGGGGCTCGCGAAGACGCTGCTGATCCAATCGACCGCGCGGCTCTTCCACCTGTCCTTCAATCGCATCCAGTTCACGCCGGACCTGATGCCCGCGGACATCACCGGCACGGAGATCCTCGGTGACTCGCCAGATGGCGGGCGACGACTGGAATTCGTGAAGGGACCGCTCTTCGCCAACCTCATCCTCGCGGACGAAATCAACCGCACGCCCCCGAAGACCCAGTCGGCGTTGTTGGAGGCGATGCAGGAGCATCAGGTGACCGCGGCCGGCGTGCGCTATCCGCTGGACGAGCCGTTCTTCGTGCTCGCCACCAAGAACCCGGTGGAAATGGAAGGCACCTACCCGCTGCCGGAGGCGCAGCTCGACCGTTTCATGTTCGACATCCGCATCGACTACCTCAGCGAGGATGATGAGGTCGCGGTGGTCACCAGCACGACCTCGAAGCGGCCGGAGCCGATCGAGGCCCTCTTCGGCGGCGAGGACTTGCTGGCCTTCCAAGAGATTGTGAGACGGGTGCCAATCGCTGAGGAAACCGCTCGCTACGCGGTGCGTCTCGTGGGCGCCTCGCGACCGAATCGTCCGGGCACACCGGACTTCATCAACGAGTGGGTGAACTGGGGTGCTGGCCTGCGTGCCGCGCAATACCTTGTCATCGGCGGCAAGGCGCGGGCGCTCTTGGCCGGTCGCACCCACGTCACGCCGGATGACATCCGCGCGCTTGCCCATCCCGTGCTGCGCCACCGGATCCTTCCGAACTTCCGCGCCGAAGCCGAAGGAATCACGCCGGAGGGGATCGTTGACCGGCTGCTCAAGCATGTGCCGTTTCCCTAACAACCACATCCCTGTTCCATGAAGACGTTCAAGAAGGCAGGCATCGCTCTACTCGGCGCGCTGCTACTCTATTTCGCATTCGTATTCTATTCCATGTCGTGGAGCGAACGTCTTCTTCGCCCCGTGACGAAGGGAATGTCCCAAGCCGACGTTCGCTTGCTGGTTGGAGCCCCGACAGCCGAAATCCGCCGGGATAACGGAACCCTGGTTTGGGACTACAACAAGTGGTTCTGGACCGACGCGGTGGTCTATTTCGACACAAACGGATTGGTCTCGGCCATCGAGACCGACTAGCGACCCATCATACTGGAAATCTTCCTTTCAGATGAACCCCACTCCCTCATCCCCCCGCAGTTCGACATTCGCCGATCCGGTGGCGTTGATGCGCGTTCGCAGCCTTGAGTTGCGCGCACGCACCGTGGTGGAGGGATTTTGGAAAGGCCTTCACCGCAGCCCGCGGCACGGTTTCTCCGCCGAGTTCGCCGAGTACCGGCAATACGTCCCGGGCGATGACATCCGCTACCTCGACTGGAAGGTGCTCGCCCGCCGCGACAAGTCCTTCATCCGGAAATTCCGTGAGGAGACGAACGTGCGTTGCCACATCCTGTTAGACCTGAGCCGCTCGATGGGCTACGGCTCGAAGTCCTACACCAAGCTCGAATACGCGCGCACGCTGGCGGCGACGTTGGCGATGTTCCTCCACCAGCAGGGCGACGAAATCGGGCTGCTCACCTTCGACGAGGTCGCGCGCGATTACCTGCCACCGCGCCATCGCACGGGGCATCTGCATGCCATCCTTGCCGCGCTGGATCGGCCGGCGCTCGGCCTGGGGGCGGCGCTGAATTCGCCAGTCGATGCGATCTTGTCCCGCGGTCGCATGCGAGGCCTGGTCTTTGTCATTTCCGATTTCCTCACTCCCCTGACCGAACTCAAGGCCCCGCTGTCGGCGCTCGCCGCATGCGGGCACGACATCAGCCTGATGCAGACGCTCGATCCGGCGGAGATCCACTTCACCTTCGACTCCGTGGCGAACTTCGAGGACATGGAATCCGGCCGCGTCTTGCCCGCCGATCCCGCCCGCCTGCGCGCGGGGTATCTGAAGAAGTTCAACGAACACCAGCAGGGCCTCAAGTCGCTCTGTGACACGCTCGGCATCCTCCATCACCTGCTGCCGACCGACCGGCCGCTGGAGACCGCCCTCCACACCTACCTTTCCGACCGGCAATCGCTCGGCCAGCGCATCGACCGCAAGAGCAGTTCCTGAACCGTGGCCTTCCTCGCTCCATTGTTCCTCGCCGGACTGGCCGCCCTCGCGCTGCCGGTCCTGCTGCATTTGCGGAAGAACCGGCCCAAGGAGACGGTCGCGTTCTCGTCGCTGATGTTCTTCGAGGACCACCCGCCCATCACCAAGCGCCGCGCGCGCCTGCAGGACGTCCTCTTGCTTATCCTGCGCTGCGTCGCGCTGGCACTGATGGTGCTCGCCTTTGCCCGGCCGTTCTTCCCGGCGAAGGAAGACTCCCCTGCCCCGGTCACGGGATCGACGACGCATTTCATCCTGATCGACACCAGCGCCAGCATGCGCGGCGTGCCGGTGGAGAAGGCGATCGCCGCGGCGCGCGAGGAGATCGGGAAGTTGCCGGACGATGATGCCATCGCACTCGCGACCTTCTCGGATCGCCTGCGCATCCTGTTGGATCCGGTACGCGCCCGCGGCATCGTGCCCGGCGAACGCAAATCGACCGCGGTTTCCTTGCTCGGTGAGGTGAAGCCCGATTGGCAGGCGACCCACCTTGACGACGCGCTCCTGTCCGCCGTCGCGGCGGCGAGTGGCGACGCTCCGCTCGATATCCACCTCTTCAGCGACCTCCAGAAAGGTGCCACGCTCGACCGCCTGCGCGGCGAGCCGTGGCCGGACGCGTTGCGGATCGTGCTTCATCCTCTCGCTCCGGAAGATGGCTGGACCAATGCCGGCGTGCAGATGCTGCCACCGGAGAAACAGGTCCGGCGCGCCCGGGTGACCAATGCCGCGGGTTCCGCGAAGTCGGCCTTAACATTGGAATGGAGCGGCAGCACCGCGAAAACCGCGATCTCCGTTCCTCCCGGCGAGAGTGCGATCTTCGATGCGCCCGAAGGTGTTCCCCCGGAGGGCAAGGTCACTCTAACAGGAGACGACCACGCTTTCGACAACGAAGCGGCGTGGACCACCTCGGCGCTGCCCGTGGTGAAGATCTGGCATCCGGATCCGAGCGAGGCCACCGACACCACCGAGACCACGTATTTCCTCCACCGGGCCATGCAACCGACGGCGGACTACGCGGTGGAGATCGTCAATGCCCCGCCTTCCGAGGCACCGGCGCTCACCATCTCGGACGGGAAGCCGGGAGACATCGCCGCGTTGCGCCGGACCATCGAAGGTGGCGGCACCGCCTTGCTCGCCTTGCGCGATGTCGGATCCGCGAGGGTTCTCCAAGAGCTCGTCGGCGTGGCCGATGCCAAGGTGACCGAGGCCGCGGTGAAGGACCACGCGCGTTTCGGCGAGATCGATTTCAAGTCACCTGTCTTCGCCCCGTTCGCGGATCCCCGCTACTCGGACTTCAGTGGCATCCGCATCTGGAGATACCGGGTGCTTCCCGAAACTCTCATGACACCGGGCAAGGTGCTCGCCCGCTTCGACAGTGGCGATCCAGCGTGGGTGAGCTATCCGGTCGGCAAAGGCACGCTCCATGTGATGACCACCACATGGCGTCCCGCCGACAGCCAACTCGCTCTCACCACCAAGTTCGCGCCGCTACTTCACTCCTTGATCGCAAACGCCGGCCCGGGCAGCGGCTTGTATTTCGTCGGACATGAAGGGATCGAGACGCCAGGCATCCACGCCTCGGGCAACCGGCGCATCGCGCTCCAGATCGATCCCGCCGAATCCGAACTCACATCCTTGTCCGAAGCCGATCTCCGCGCGCTCGATCTGCCACTCGATGAGCCGGTGATCGCGAAGGCCAACGCGATGACCACCACTCTCTCCAATGCCGAGCAGGAAAACCGCCAACGCATTGGTTGGTGGCTACTCGTCGCCGCCGCGCTATTCTACCTCGCTGAAACCGCGTGGGCCGCCTTGGCCGGCAGCCGCGCCAACCCCGCCACGTCATGATCCGCCGATTGCACGCCATCCTTGCCGGGATCGCACGACGACGGCAGCAGCAGCGCCTCCACGGCGGACTGGCCGTGACGTGGTGGCTTGGCCTGTTCGCCGGAATCCTCCTGTGGCGCTCCGGGATTCCGGTCGCCACGTTGGCCAAATCCTTGCTGCCGCTGTTAGGCGTGACTTCAGCCGGCATCTGGTGGTGGAGTCGCAGCGGCCTGGGCAATCCTCGCGAGATCGCGAAGCTCGTGGAAACGAAGCACCCGGAGTTGAGGACCGCGCTGCTCGCGGCACTCGACCAGCATCCCGACGGCGGCACGTTCAACTACCTCCAGCTCCGGCTGCTCGTCGAGTCGGTCGCGGCGGCCGAGCGCGACGAATGGCTGGAACTGGTGCCGCAGCCGCGTCTCAAGGGATTGCGCGCGCTGAATCTCACCGGCGTCGCGCTGCTGGCGCTAACGCTCGTGTCGGCGTTGATTCCCACCAGGGGGCATGTCGCTACCACGACGATTCCGGAGGAAAAGATTGTCGCCACCACACCGCTGGAGATCGCCGTCGAGCCCGGAGATATCGAGGTCGAGCGCGGCAGCCCGCTGACCATCCAAGCGCGCTTTGGCACGAACATCCCCGCCGAGGCCTCGCTCGAAACGACCGACGAGACCGGGCAGGTGCGATCGGTAGCGATGACGCGGCCATTCACCGAGCCGGTGTATCAGGCGCGCCTGTCGGCGGTGCCCGGGCCGATGGATTATCGCATCGTGACGGCGGGTGGCAGCAGCCGGTCATTCAAGGTCCGCGTCTTCGATCTGCCCGCGCTGGTGAGTTCGCAGGCGGTGCTGACTTACCCCGAACATCTCGCGAAGCCAGCGGAAACCATCAAGGATCCGCGCTCCATCCAAGTCCCCGAGCGCACGGCGATCGCGCTTTCCTTCACGGCGAATATACCCGGCCTCACCGCCACGCTGAACGCGAAGGACAAGGAACCGCTGAAGCTCGTCGCGGACCCTGCCAATCCCGCGCGCTACATCGTGGACCTCACGCCAAAGGAGAGCGTCCGCTACGAACTCGTCCTCACCGACAGCGCGGGGCGCCGTAACTCGCGCAAGGACCTGCTCGACATCAAGGTGCTTCCTAACAAGGCACCCATCGTGAAGGTGCTGCTGCCGCGGCGGAATGAAAAAGCCACGCCGATCCAGGAGGTCCGGCTTGAAGCGAAGATCACTGACGACACCGGCCTGCTCGCACAGGGGCTCCGCTACACGCTCGACGGCGAGAAGTGGCATGAGATTGAAACTCCGGTCGCCGCCGGTGGGAAGCTGCCGCCCCTTTCCGAACTGATCGATCTCGAAGCCGCCGGCGCGAAGCCCAAGGACCTCCTGATGTGGAACGCATGGGCCGAGGACCTCGGCCCGGACGGCAAGAAGCGCCGGGTGAATGGCGACATCCACCTCGTCCGCGTCCGCGATTTCGACGAGGCCTTTTACCAGCAGGCCGCGCCGCCGGGAGAAGAACCGCAGGCCGGAGCCGAAGGCGAGCAAGGTGGCGCCGCGGATCTGATCAAGACGCAGACGCAGATTCTCAATGCCACCTGGGCGATTCGCCGTGACCATGCGGAGATCCGCGACACGCCGCCGGAGCCGGATGAACTTGAAACGCTTCGCCGTTCGCAGGAGATCGCCATCGAAACCGCCACCGCGCTGGAGGCGGAGCAAACCAACCCATCGGTCCGCCAGCATCTCACCGACGCGCGGCTCGCGATGAAGGAGGCGCTAGGCGAGCTGACCCGCGCGAAGGAGCAGGCCTCCGCCAGCCCGCTGGAAGGAGCCATCCGTCACGAGCAGTTCGCGCTGCGCCACCTCTATCAGCTGATGAGTTCGGAGACGATGATCATGACCGGCCAGAACGCCGGCCAGCCATCGTCATCGTCCGCCGAAGAAATGCCACGCGACGAACTCGAGCTGGAGCGCAAGGACACCCCCTATCAAGCGGAACGGCAGGCCCGTCCCGAAACGCCTGCCGGTGAGGCGGCCCAGGCCTTGGACACGCTGCGAAAGCTCGAAGAACTCGCGAAGCGCCAGCGCGACCTCAACGAGGAGATCCAAGCGCTTCAAAACGCGCTCGCCGAAGCGGACACGCCCGAGGAGCGCGCGGAGGTGGAGCGCCAGCTCAAGCAACTCCGCGAGCAACAGCGTGAGCTCCTTGCCGACGTGGACCAGCTTCGCGAGCAAGCGAATGATCCTTCCCGTGAAGCCTCCGAACAGCCGCGGAGCGAGGCGCTCGATGAAGCCCGCGAACGGGCGCAGCAGGCAAACGAACAGCTTTCCGAGAACAAGCTTGGCGAAGCCCTCGCCGCTGGCCGCCGGGCGCAGGAGACCTTGGAGGAGGTCCATGACGACTTCCGCGAGAACAGCGCCGCGCAATTGGCAGAGCAGCTTCGCGATCTCCGGCAGGACGCCCGCGCTTTGGAGGACCGACAGCAGCAACTTGCCGAGTCCGAGCAACAAGATGAAACCCCGCGTGCCCCCCGCCTGCGCGAGTCGGACGCCGCCACGCCGGAGATCGCCCAACAGCGCGAGGACCTCCAGCAGCTGATGGACAACGTGCGCGAGACCGCCCAATCCGCCGAGCGCGCCGAGCCACTCGTTTCCAAGGATCTTTCCGAAGCCCTCCGCGGGGCGGAGCAAAACCAGATCGCCCGTTCCCTTGAGCAGATGGAGCAGTCCGGCGCCAACAGTCCCGCCGCCGAACGCGCGGCCGAGGGAATTTCAGATCTGACTCGCGAGATCGAAGGAGCCGCCGAACGGGTACTGGGCGACGAGGGCCAAGCGCTCCGCTATGCCCGCGATCAACTGCAACAACTCGCCGAACAAGCTGCTGGCGATGCGCAGCCAAACCCGGGTGAAAGACCGCGGGGCGAACAAGCGGGCAACCAGCCGGAACAAGGCAACCAACCCGGACAGCAGCCAGGTCAAGGCCAGCCCGGTGAGCAAGCGGGCAATGAACCGGGGCAAGACAACCAACCCGGACAGCAGCCAGGTCAAGGCCAGCCCCGTGAACAGGCGGGCAATCAACCCGGTCAAGGCAACCAGCCCGGACAGCAACCGGGCGAAGGCGAGCAAGGTCAACAAGCCGGCAACCAACCCGGCCAAGGCAACCAACCCGGCCAAGGCAACCAACCCGGCCAAG
>CBKZPU010000048.1:0-30994 GCA_966696705.1 uncultured Verrucomicrobiaceae bacterium
TGCGTCTGATAGATCTGCTGGAACTTGGCGGACATCTCCAGGATCTTGCCGGCTTCCGCGACCATCTTCGCGTCTTCCTGGAGCTGCTGGTGCTCTTGCTCGCGCGCTCCGAGGCGGTCGCGCATCTCGCGGATCGCGCGGCGTTGGTCTGCTTCGCTGCCCTTCGGGTCGAAGGCTCCGAGTTGCGCGAGGTTTTGCTTGGCGTCCGCCGCGCCTTTCGCCGCGAGGTCCTTCAAGCGCTGCTCGAGTTCAAATGCCGGAAAGTCCTGCGCGAGCGCCTCTAACATCTCCGCCGCCTGCTGGTGCGCGGCGATCGCCTCTTGCCGTGCTTTCTCAACCGCAGCCGGGGCATTGACGTCGGCGGCCTTGTCCATCGCGCCGAGCGACTCCTTTGCCTGCTGGAACGCCTTGGCAATGGCGGCGTAGCGGGCGCCGAATTGTTCCAACGTGGTCTTGGCGCGGATGCGATAGGCGTAGTCGTCCTCGGAGATGATCTGCACGCGCGAGATCTCCGAAGCGCCTTGGCCGAGCAGGGAAGGGTTGTGGTCCGAGGCCTGGAGGAAGAGTTCGATGATCTGTCCCGGATGGACGCCGAGCGTGGAAAGCTGGACCGCGTCGGCGAAATCGAAGGACTTGTCGCGCAAGGCCGGGGCCACCACCCGGGTGCGGTCGCGGAAGCCTTCGAGGGTGCGGACGAGTTGCACCTTCGCCAAGGCGTGGTCGTCTTCCGCCCGGCCGGCAAGGCGCAGCGTGGACGACGGCGTGGCCAGCAGGAAGCGCGGCGGCGATGCGAGATCGACCACTGGCGCTTGGTCGGGCAGTGCCTTCAACCCCAGTTCCAAGGAGTTGCTTGCAGGTGTGCCGCGCACGTCGCGCAGCAGGGCGCCGAGCTTGCCCGGGCGCGTTGCGATCCAACGGAAGGCGATGGTTTCGGTGGAGACGACATCGCCCGGGATTTCCTCGGGCATGGCCTCGACGCCTGGCGCGGTCGCCGGTGTGAATACCAATGCCGACGGCGCGAGCGGCCGGTTGCTGGTAATTTCGAGGACGACCTGCGAGCCTTCGATGGCGGCGATCTCGTTCGTGTTGAGCGGGGTGCTTGTCGCTTCTCGTCCGGTGTAGGCGGGCGGCGTGATGGTGACCTTGCCGGCCAGCACTTTAGGCTGGAGCAGAATCTCGACCGGCACCCATGGCGAGCGCGCCTTGCCGCAGGCGAAGGCGATCGATACCGGCTCGGTCAGCGCGTCGAGGGTACGGGAGAAGCGGGTGTCGGATTCGCGGAACGACGGCAAACGTCGTACTTCCGCCTCGCCGGGACGACGAACGAGCAACTCGACAGGATGATCGAGCGGGGCACCGGTGACTTCCACGGCGACTTCAAGCTCGCCGCCATAGACGGTGGAGGGAGATGACGGATCGACTTTGAAATGCAGCGGGCTCCACGGGGGGAGGTCGGCTCCGGGCTCCAGGAGACGCTTCGCGACGGTGCGCGTCGCCGCGGGCTTGGCGACCCACAGGATGGCGATCGGCAGGGCGGCCAGCAGTAGCGCCAATGCGGCGAAGCCAATGGTTTTCCACGGGATAATCCGGGATGCAGGGATAGCGGCAAGTTCTGCGGCGGCTTCAAGGTGCGAGCGCTCCGCGAGGTGGCGGGCGAGCGGGGTTTCCGCGGACGAAGGGTCAAGCGTCAGCGCCGCGCTGGCGGGACGGCGGGGTGAGTCCAGCAGTCGGTCGGCGGTTTCCGCGCCGCGTTTCCGCGAAAACACGCTGGCTGAAAGAAGCGCCGCCAGCGCGGCGAGGGAAAGTACGACGAGTATCGTAGCCACCAGCGCGGTGCGTCCCGCCGTCTCAAAGGCGAGACCGGCGTCCGCGAGGCCCGCGCCCAGCGCCAGCAGGCAAGCCAGCGCCGTCGCGGCGAACAGCGCCACCAGCCAGCGTCCGAAGCGCCGCCAGCGGCGGATGCGGTTCAGTGTGGAGTGGAAATTCATGGCGTGCTGAGAGGGGGAGTGGTTCAGGCGAGCCCTTGCCGGCGGCGCAGGTACCACTCGAGTGCCAGTGGCAGGGCGATGAGCAGGGCGAGCGGCCAGCGGGTCCACGAGGGTTCCCAGATCGCTCCGGAACTACGGGCGGTAGGTGCTTCGGGTGTGAAGGATTTTTGCAGGAAAGCTTGCAGGTCCGCGGGTGCGATGAGGCTGCCGCCGGTGGCATCGGCGAGGCGGGCGAGGAAGACCGGATCGGCCGCGAGATTGTCGCTCTCCGCCGGTGGCGCGGGGACGAGGAAGCTCGCCTCCGGTGCGGGCGGAGCTTTCTCGCGCGGATCGACGACGCTCAGTTTCCACGCTCCCGGCGCGTCCGGCGTGAACGATGCACGCCAGTGGGGATGGCCGCCGGGGTCGGGATAGGCGGCGGGTTGAAGATCCGTCGCCTTGCCATCCGGCGCGACGATGCGCAGCACTGGCGATGGCGCGGTGCCGCTGCCACGGAAGGACATCGAGACACTCACCGGATCGCCGCCAGGCCCGCGCAGGGCGGGAAGACGCAGCGAGAAATCCTGGCCGGGCAGGAACTCGGAATACGAAGCCATCCACTGGATGAGTTGCGTCCAGAAGTCCTCGTACATGTTTCCGAGTTCGCGCGCCTCGGGATAGAAGTCCCATTTCCACAAGCCATCGCCATTCACCAGTCCGCACACGCCTTGGCCATAGCGGCGCACGAGCAACGAGGGGATGTCCTTGGAGAAACCGCTCCCGCTTTCATCGCGACCGCTGGCGAGCACGCGGGTGAAAGGTTTCACCATCGAGATCTGGCGGGCGTCCTTCAACGTCGGCAATGACGCCCACAGCGACGCCGAGGCCGGTGGCAGCGCCTCGCCGAAGAGGCCGGCCGCCTCGCCATCGGCGGCGGGCTGGAAGCGGAAGTCGCCAACCGTCGAGGATGCCCAGGTCACCGGTTCCAAGGCATCGAGCCCGGCGAGCGTGCCGGTGACCGGCTTGCCGCGAGCGAAGAGCACCGCGCCGCCGCGATCACGGACGTAGCCGCGCAGGGCTTCGAGACGCGCCGGTGTCAGGAAGGCATCGACGTTCTTGCCAAAGATCACGAGGTCGTAGCGCGAGAGTTCGTCGAGCGTGTCCGGAAAGATCGCTTGCGGAGTCTCGGTGGGCTCGGCTTGGCCGGAGTCGATCCGGAAATAGCGGTCGTCCGAAAGCCGGTGTACCGAGTGGACTTCCATCTGCGTTTGTTGGCGCAAGAGCTGGGCGAGGAACTTGCTGTCCCAGTAGGGTGCGCCTTCCGCGAGGAAGACGCGGGTCTTCGACTCCAGCAGGCGGAGATTGACGTGGCTGCGGTTGTTGCCGGGATTGGTCTCGTCGGAAAGCGCATTGGTCTCGACGGTCCATCGCGTGCTGGCGGCGGGCGCATCGACCTCGAAGAAAGCAAAGGCCGGCGTTCCGGGAGAAACTTCGATGGTTATCGTAGATAGCGTCTTGCCCGTCTCATCGACCAAGCGGACATCGGGCTTCTGTGGGCCGAGGCCTTCCGCCTCGACGGCAATGGGAAGGCGCGCCTTTTGTCCTTTGAAGACGGTCACCGTTGGCCGGGTCACGCGCACGATGAGGTCGCGAGGGGGAATGCCGGCACCGAGGGCGATGGCGTGGAATGGCGTCTTGCGCGAACGCAAGCGCAGCGCGAGTGACTCGAGTTCGGCGTCCGATGGCTGGGCGGTTTGGCGGCCGTCGGTGAGGGCGAGCACCCCGGCGAAGGAATCGCCCGCGGCGGCGGCTTCCTCGACCAAGCGCTTCAGCGAACCGGGGAGATCGGTGCCGGTGCCACTCGGAGATTCGATCTTCTCGGGATCGTCGATGGCAGTTGAGGCGGCAATGTCGAAGGGGTGAAAGCGGACCGGCACCTCGCGGGGCGCCAGCTTGGAAAGAAGCAGCGCGTGTCCCCTCGCTTCATCGGCGCGGCTGCCCTTCTCCGCGGGTTGCGCCATCGAGGCGGAACGATCCAACAAGACGAGCCAGGGTCGCTCGCGATTTTCCGTGGGCCTGACCCACTTGCCCGGATTCAGCAGCAGCGCGCACAAGGCCGCGACGCCGAGCATGCGGAGCAGCAGCAGCGTGGCGCGCTTTCCGGTCGGCAGTCCGGCCGAACCGCGCCACGACAGCCAATCGGCCAGCACCAGCACCAGCGCGAGGAGGGGCAGAAGCAATGGTAGGGGTAAAGGAGGGTTCATGAAATGGGTCATGGTGGGCCCATGGGGTCCTATGCGACTTGGCGGGATGGCCGGGCACCCGCGACGACGCCTTCGATGAGGAGGAAGAGGAGTGCGGCGGCGATGAGCCAGGGCCAGAGTGGAAGTCCTTGGTCGAGCGCGGCGCGGCGGGCGACGTCGTTGCTGGCGATAGCAGGGCCCGCCGCGGGCGGTGCATCGAGCGGGCGCAGCAGCGACTCGCTTTCCGGAAACGGCACGGCGATGAGGTGGACGGGTTGGTCCGAGACCAGCCAGCGATAGATGCCGGGCGTGGCGGCGGCCGCGGCCTGCCAGGTCGCGTCGTTGGAATGGACTTCAGGGCGGCTCCCATCGGGGGCCTCCAGAACCGGGGTGGCCGCGGAATCGGCGGAAGGATTGGTCCAGGCGATGGTGCCGCCCGGCTCCACGGTGAAGTTTCCGGAAGCGTGGCGCGGCATCAGGTGCAGCAGGATTTCCGCGAATGCGGGCAGGAAAGCCGACTCACGCGGCCATGTCGAGGCAGCGGGGTCGAGCGTGAGATTGCTCAGCAGGAGAGGACGGTCCTTCGCCTCTAAAAGGGCCGGCTTGCCGTCGGAAAACGTGGCGATGACCGATGCGGAGGGAGCCGGGGCGAGGCGAACTCGCTGGCGGAAGCGACCGCCGAGCGGATTGCCGAATTCGCCACCGGCGAAGAGCTTGAAGGCCGGGTGCTCGGTGGTGGGTGAGGCTTCCCAGCCTTGGCCGGAGGTTTCCAGACCGAGGGGGCCGGTCTGGAAACCGGCGCTTCCCCCGAAGAGCGCTTCAAGGGAACTTGCGGGGCAATCGGGTGCCGCTTGAACGATGACTGCCGTACCTTTCGCCGCGAGGTCCCGCAGTTGCTCCAGGGCGCTGCCGTTCCAAGCGGGTAGGAATAGAAGTTCACAAGGCGGAAGTTTCTCCAGGCTCGCTCCCGGTACGGCGTCCAGCCAAGGCACCGCGCGGGCGACCTGCATCAAGGTGTGGGCGGGTGGGTCGCCTTCGGGCGCGGCGATTGCAAGCCGCAGCGATTCGCGCACGCGGATCACAGCATGGCGCCGGTCATCGCCGGGGAAGCCATCAGCATCGATCTCTGCCGTCAATGGCATCAGGCCGGAGCTGGCGCAGCGGACGGAGAACGCGGTCTCGGCTTCGCCTTGCGGAGGCAGGTCGATGGGCTGCGATTGGCGCGAGCCCCCGGCATCCAGGGTGAGAGAGACGCGGCGTGCCTCGCGCGAAGGATTGGTGACGCGGCACTGCACGACCATCTGTTGTCCGGCGACCGGTGAAGCCGGCATGGCGACCAGAGAGCTCACGGCGAGGTTCGGCACGTCTTCCTTCGCCACCGGCACCATGCGAAGATCGATGCCGTCTGGAATCGCCGGCGAGAAGCCTTGCCACGCGGTCGCTTGGAAATCCGAGATGATGTGCAGCTCGCGGCGACCGCTGGCCTCGCGGAGTTGGCGCAGGGCAAGGTCCACGGCGGCATCGATGGCGCCGGGTTCGGGACGCGCGGTGGCTCTCGTGAGCTCTTCGGTTAGGAAGTCGCGATTGGGCGCGAGGTCGGGGAAGACGGCGTTCGGCGCGGCGTCGAGCCAAACGATGTTGGCGAGGTCGGGGCGTGAGCTGTTGAGGATCTCGCCGGCTGCGGCGCAGGCGGCTTCGAAGCGGCTCGCGGCGCCTTCCTTTGCCGCCATCGAGGCGCTGCGATCGATGAGCAGGACCACGGCGCGCTTTTCACCCGGCAAGGGGGCGTTCTTCGAAAGCAGCAGGGGTCCGAGGAAAGCGGCAGCAAGCGCGAGCAGCGCCAGCGTGCGCAGGGCGAGCAGCAGCCAGTCCTTCGGCTTGCGGAAGCGCGAGGTGAGGCGCAGGACCTTCTTCAGGAACTCGATGTTGGAGAAGCGGTACTGCGGGGGCTTGGCGCGGGCCAGCAAGTGCACCAGCAGCGGCACCCCGGCGAGGGCAAGCAGGCCGAACAAGGCGGGGTGCTGGAAGAAAAGGGACATAAGTCAGTCGCGGAGCCGGTCAAGGAGGGTGAAGTAGGACTCGGTGGTGGGGACGAGGCAGTAGTCGGCCTTGCGCGAGGCGGCGAGCGAGCGCAGGGCGCGAACGTGCTGTTGGATGTGGTCCTTCCACGCCTGGCTGAGCGACTGCGGATGCACGATGAGTCGCTCGCCGGTTTCCATGTCCACGAAGCGGGCAAGGCCCCGGTCGCCGAGATCCAGCTCCGATGGATCTAGTAGATGGAAAAGATGCACGCGGAAGCCGCGGTGGAGGTAAGGATTGAGCGCTTGGAAGAGCTCGGCGGGGTCGCAGAAGAAATCGGAGAGCAGCACCAGCGTGCCGCGGCGCTTGAGCAGCGGGTTGGCGCGGCGCAGTGCCTCCAGGATCGAGGTGCCGTTGCCCGGTTGGTTGCGCTCGAGGGTGACCAGCAGTTCGTTGAGGTGCTTGCGGGTGGAACCGGGCGGCAGGAACTTGCGGATGCCGTCGTCAAAGAGCGTCAGTGACACGCGGTCGTTCTTCGACACCACCAGCCACGCGAGGCAGGCGGCGAAGAAGGATGCGTATTCGAGCTTGGTGAGCCGCTCGCTGTTCTCCGGGAAGCCCATCGAGGCGGAGCCGTCGAGGAACAGGTGACACTCGAGATTGGTCTCCTGTTCGAAGGTGCGGAGGAAGAGCTTGTCGTTGCGGGCAAAGACGCGCCAGTCCACTTGCGCCAGCGGATCGCCGGGCGTGTACTGACGGAACTCGTGGAACTCGATTGACGAGCCTCGCTGCTTCGACCGGTGGCGCCCGGACAAATAGCCCTCGACCATCGCCTTGGCTCCGAACTCGTAGTTCTTCAGCCGGCGGATGTCCTCGGGCTTGAGGTATTTGTGGGTGGGCATGGAGAATAGGTCTTATCGGACTTGTGGGACCTATCGATGGTTTCAAAGCGAGGCCGCCAATTTCCCGACGATGCTGTCGATGGTGATGCCTTCGCCGGTGGCGTTGTAGTTCGGGATCACGCGGTGGCGGAGGATGGGCAGCGCCAGCGTGCGGACTTCGTCGATGGAAGCGGCGGGTTGGCCGCGGAGGAGGGCGAGGGCCTTCACGGCGCGGGCGAGACATTGCGAAGCGCGAGGGCCGGCACCGAAGGAAACGTAGTTCTTCACGTCCGCGGTTGCATGTTCGGAGTCCGGACGGGTCGAGTGGACCAGCTTGAGGATGGCCTTCACCACCGACTCCGGAAGCGGGACATCATGGGTGGCATCCTGTAGGTCCATCACGCCGGCGGCATCGAGCAAGGGCTGTGCTTCGGGCATGCCGCGGCCGGTGGTGCGGTGGACGATTTCCTCTTCCTCCGCCATCGTCGGGTAGCCGATGCGGAGTTCGAAGAAGAAGCGGTCGAGTTGGGCCTCGGGCAGCGGATAGGTGCCTTCGTGCTCGATCGGGTTCTGGGTGGCGAAGACGGTGAAGGGTTCGTCGAGCCGGCGCGTGACGCCGTTCACCGTGACTTGCTTTTCCTGCATCGCCTCCAACAAGGCGGCCTGGGTCTTGGGCGGAGTGCGGTTGATTTCGTCGGCGAGAATGAGGTTTGCGAAGATCGGGCCGGGTGCGAACTTGAACTCGCGCGAGCCATCGTCGGCCGTCTGGAGGATCTCCGAGCCGACGATGTCCGACGGCATCAGGTCCGGCGTGAACTGGATGCGTTGGAACTTCAGTCCGAGAATGCGGCCGAGGGTGGAAACGAGCAGCGTCTTGGCGAGACCGGGAACGCCGACGAGCAGGCAGTGGCCCTTGCAGAGGAGTGAGGTCAGCAGTTGCTCGACGATTTCTTCCTGGCCGACGATGACACGGGCGGTCTCGCGACGGATGGCGGCGGCGCGTTCTTGCACCTGTTCCCAACGGGCGGCGGGTTCTTGAGTGGCGGTGGACATGATGATGGGCGGGAGCTTGGTTATTCTTCTTCCTCTTCTTCGGGCTCTCGGCGCGTGAGCCTTTCCGCGTCTTCGCGGGTCAGGACGGACACCGTGATGTAGGGTGTTCCCATCGATTGGGACGCGAAGTGTTTTTTCAGCGCCTCGATGGCGGACGAATTGGCATTGTCCTGTGGGATGGGTTCGGCTTTGCCATCTTTCACCGTCCAGAAATCGGCGAATTGTTGGTTGGCCACCATCGCGAGGACCTCGGCCTCCTTGAAGCGTTGGAACCATTGGGCCTGTCGCTGGAGGTAGTAGTCCGAAGCGAACGAGGTTTCGTCATTCTTGCGGGCCGCCGTGGCGAACATGCCGAGTCCCATCGGCGCGCGAAAGAAGGAGACGGCGGTGCCGGAGCGCTCCTTGGCTTCCACGGCGAGCTTCTCGACAAGCTTCAAGAGGACTCCGGTCTCGACCTTGTGGCCGGCCGCGATGCCAAGTTCTGCCAGGATCGCAGCGTCGTGGGGCAATCCCGGATTGAATGGCCTCAGCTCCACGACCTGGTCGCGGATCTCCAGCATTCCGGGCGGCGGGGGAGTTTCGTCATCGAATTCGGAAACCCAGTCGGCAACGGCGAGGCGCTCGCTGAGGTCGAGGGTCTTGGCGAAAGCCCGGATCTCCGCGCCGGGCAGGCTGCCGAGCTTCCTAGTGATCTCCTCGCGACGGGCTTCCGGCACTTTTTCTCCATCCGGCCAGGCGGGCGGCTCCTTGCCATCGATCCACGCGGTCACCCGGCGCTTCACGAAGGCGACGGTGGTGTCGGGCGGGTCGCAGAGCTGCAGGTACTGGTTGTACGCCTGTCCGGAGGCTGGAAAGGCGGCGGCTTCCAGCATCAGCAGCGTGGCGTCGCCCGTGGTCGCTCCTCCGTAACCCTTCACCCAAGGAGTGAAGGGATGCTTTGGCGGGAGCGGATCGTTCTTGGCCAGCAGGGGACGCCAGGCCTCGACGACTTCGGACGGCAATTTGACCGGCTCCGGCGGAGCATCATCGTCGTATTCACGATAGCTGCGATAGACCCGGCCGAGCAACAACTGGTGCAGGTCCAGCCACTGTTCCGGCGTGGCTTTCGGTGCCGCGGCGGCGATCGCCTTCAGGCAATCCGCGACCTCCACACTTGCCATCGCCGAAGCAAGCGAGGCCATGGGTGCCCCCCGTCCTGGCTGCCTCTTTGCGGCGGGTTGCTTGAGCGCTTCTTCGATGAGTTCCTCCATCGAGATCGCGCCGACCTTGATTGAAAGCTTTTTGAGATACTTCTCCACCGAGCCGGCTTCGGAGATCTCATAGATACCCATGGACCGGGCCTCGTTGAGATCGACGCCCTCCAGCTCTCGGGTCAGCGCCTTGCCATACGCTTCGAAAAACCCGCGCGCCCCGGCCTTGCGACGATCGAGATAGGACTCGACCACCGAGGTAAAGGCCGATGGCTGTTCGGAACCCAGCACAAGCTTCTCGAAGGCTTGGCGCGACGCCTCATCCTCGCGCTGCGAAAGGTAGTAGGATGCCTCCTGCCGTTGGCTCTCGTCCCCTTCGCGGGCGAACAGCACGGCCAGCTCGATGGTGGACTTGCCGCGGTGCTTTTTCCAGAAATCCACGGCGGCGTCGCGCAGGGCCACCGGGTCGAGTTGCTCCCCGTCCTCGGAACGGGGAAGGGTCGTCGCCAGCACGTCGCAGGCGATTTCGCCGCGGGTCTTGGGGCGGTCGAGTTCGTCGTATATCTCCTGGGGCGTGTCGTCGTCATCGATGCCGTAGGAATCGCGGGAGTACGAATCATTGCGCACCGGCACCAAGGTCGGATCCTCCGTGACGGCGGCGAAGGCGATCAGGCCGTCCATTCCCATCGCTTGGAGTTCCTCGACGGCTCCTGCCGGGGCCTCGTCGTCTTCCTTTTCTTCGGAATCCTGCGGCAAGAGCCACAGGCCATCGCGACTTTCACCCGTGCCCATCCGCATGCCCGCGCTTTGACGACGCATCATCGCCACGATCTCGGCGCGGTGTTCGGCCGGGATGTCGGAAAGCTTCATGCCGTTCGGCAGCTTCATGGCGCTCCCCTCGGGCGCGGTGCGGGTTTCCAGCAGTTTCCCCAGTGCGGCCAAGGCCTCGGGCTTGAGCGTGATGCCGGGCAGTGATGGCACCGGCGGCAGCTCGCCGGCCACGCGCTTGTCGAGCGCGGGGATCAGCAGGGCAACACCGGAGGCATCGCCCCAACCGCGCGGGTATTTCTCCAGCAGCGCCTTCAGCGCGTCGTGGTAGGCTTTCCAATCCTGTCGCTCGAAGAACGAGTCGGTCGCGTCAAGCAGCTCCGCGGAAGCGAAACAGGCCACCGCGGCATCGACGTTCTGAGTGGCGTCAGGGAAGGTCGCGAAGACCGCCGAGGCGAGGCGGTTGGCGAGATCGGAATGCCCTGTGGCGTGGAGTTGGGCGGCGAAGATCAGGCAGTGGGCGGGAATCGACAGGATGTCCGAGTCATATTCCATGCGCTCGATCAACCGCCCGGTCACCGCCTTGTTGGCCAAGGCGTCGATGAGCCGCTTCGCGTCTTCTTCCACGGGAATCCCCGGCTTCGGCTGGTTTTCCTCCTTGGGGGGCTGGCTGGCGGCGTGATTGCGCAACATCCGCTCGAGCAAGCCGGGCTTGTCGGATGCCTTTGCGGCGGGCTTCTCCTCGTCTTCGTCCCCGGACTCGAGGGCTTTCGCGGTGCCAAAAGCGATAAACCTTGGCTTGTCTCCCGCCAACTTCCAGGCGCCGCCGTGCAGCTTGGCCCCGAGATTCCGGAACTCCGGGGAGCTCTGGACGAGACCGGGGGCCTCCTTTGGCGCTTTCACCCAAGTCGCTCCCTTCATGTCCGGCAGCCCCAGCGCGGCGAGCCGGGCCAAGCCGTCACTGAAATCCGCGGTCACCGGAGCGGGCGGGGGGGAGGCCGGCTGCTGCGCCACCACGGGCCATGGCAGCATCAGGGCGGCGAGTGTGATTCCGGGGCGCATCACCGAGGGGATTAGACGGGGAACGCCGCCCGCGGAAGTTTCTTTGCGTGAAAAATAGATATAAAAAAAGACACGGCCCGTGAAGGCCGTGTCCTTGTCACTACAAACGATGGCCAAGTGATGGACGTCAGCTCACCACCGCCAGCGGCTTGGTGGTTTTCCAGCCGCCGCGGGTAAAGTCGGGGAAGTCCTGCGGCATGCCGTCTTCCTTGACGGACTTCTCGCTGAGCGGGGCGACCGATGACCAGAAGCAGCCTTCATAGACGTTCTGGTCGAGCGGCTCGCCCTTGCGCAGGCACTCGATGATGCGGAACAGCATCAGGAAATCCATGCCGCCGTGGCCGCCCATCTTGGCGGAAAGCTCGCCCATGCGCTTGTAGAGCGGGTGTTCGTACTTTTCGGCGATGGCGTTGAATTCCTCCGAGCTGGTCCACTGGTGGAAGCTCTTGGTCACGCCCTCGATGGCCATGCCGTTGGGGAAGCCCTTGAGCGTGCCGAGCGTGCCTTGGATCAGGTTGTGGCGGGAATACGGGCGCGGCGAGGTTTCGTCCCACTGCACCAGCACGGTGCGGCCGAGCACGGTCTTGATGATCGACGTGTTGATGTCGGCGCAAACGTAGTCGAGTTCCTTGAATTCCGGCTTGGTGAGGTTGGTGGACTTCTTCGCGTAGAGGTTGCGGCCTTTCGCGGGCGAGCCGAAGGAGACAAGGCGGCGGAAGTTGTCCTCGCCACGGCCCAAGCTCATGTATTGCGCCACCGGGCCGAGGCCGTGGCAGGGGTAGAGGTTGCCGTTGCGCTTGGCGTAGTGGTAGGTGCGCCACGAGCCGGTCGAGTCGCCACCGTTCATCTGGCCGCGCAGTTCGTGGATATAGGCCGCCTCCCCGTGGAGCAGCTCGCCGATCACGCCCTGGCGGACCATGTTGAGGTAGAGCAGTTCCTCGCGGCCGTAATTGACGTTTTCCATCAGCATGCAATGGCGGCCGGTGGCTTCGGAGGTGTTCACGATGTCCCACATCTCCTCGATCGTCAGGGCGATGGGGATTTCGACGAAGGCGTGCGCGCCGGCCTTCATCGCGGCGACGGCCTGTGGACCGTGGAGCTGCCACGGGGTGGCGATGAACACCGCGTCCGGCTTGGTCTCTTCCAGCATCTTCTTCCACGCGTTGTCGTCGCCGAAGTAGAGCTTCGGCTTGTGACCCTTGGCGGTGACCCTGGCCTCGGCACGCTTGGCGCGGTCTTCGACGAGGTCGCAAATGCCGACGAAATCCACGCCCTCGATCGCCGCGAGCTGCGCGGCATGGCCCGAACCGCGGGCCCCCACGCCGATGATGGCGACCTTGACCTTGTCGAGCTTCGGCGCGGCGAAGTCGCCCATGTACTTTGCGCCGGACGGGCGGGATGGCGCGCCTTGGGCGCTTGCCAAGCCAGTTGCCGCCGTCATCGCGGCTCCCACGCCGCCGAGGGTTCTGAGGAAATTTCGGCGCCCGGTGGCGGAAATGGTCACTTTTTCGTCGAGGTTCATGAATTTAATGTCGCGGGAATACGAGTTCGTTAGCCGAATCCTTTTCAGGTGACAACCTTGGGAGTCGCCGGGAGTTTGCGATTTTGGGTGGCAGGAATTTCGCGTGGCGGATGGCCAGAAGCCGTGCAGCTTGTCCGCGCATCATGAAGATCGACGGCATTTCCGGCTGCTACGAGAAGACCCGCGGCATGTTTTATTTCGCGCGGATGTGTTCGAAAATCCGCCTTCATGGCGAGGGGAAGTTGCCCGCCGATTATTTCGACATGCTCGGCCAAGGCTTCGACGGGCGGACCTGCCGCTATCTGGGCGTGAGCTACGAGGCGGTGTGCGAAAAGGTGCTTGCCGGGAAGACCAATGAAGAGGTGCTCGACTGGTGTCACGAGAATGGCCGCCGCCTGAACGCCGAGGAACTGCTCATCTACAACAGCTTCATGAGCAAGCGCGGCTGGCGCGACGATGAGACCGACGAGTTCATCCCGGCACAGATCCGCAATTACGGACTGCCGGAGGACTGTGGCGCGGTGACTGATTTCGACCTGATCGAAATGGACGAGGGCCGCTGGCACCCGGACCAGTGGCGGGAGGCGTGGAAGTGATGCCGTCATGATCGGACGCATTCCAAGACGGCTTCGGATGGCGATGGTGGCCCTGTCGCTGTCGTCCTGCCAAACGCTCGAGTTCTACACCCAGGCGGTCGGCGGGCAGATGGAAATCCTGCGCAAGAGCCGGCCGATCGAGCCAATGCTCGCTTCGAAGGACACGGACCCGAAGCTGCGCAAGCAGCTCGCCACGGTGGAGAACATCCGCCGGTTTGCCAGCGACCATCTTTCGCTGCCCGGGCACGACAGTTACGGCAAGTACGCGGATCTCGGCCGGCCCTATGTCACGTGGACGCTTTACGCCGCGCCGGAGTTTTCGCTGGAACCGAAGCGCTGGTGGTATCCGACGCTGGGCAAGCTCGACTACCGCGGATTCTTCAAGGAGGCGGATGCCCAGGAGCTCTCGGAACAATTGCGTCGCGAGGGATACGACGTGCAGGTCGGCGGAGTGGATGCCTACTCGACCCTCGGTTGGTTTCACGATCCGGTGCTCAATACCTTCGTTCACTCGGCCGATGTCGATCTCGCCGAGCTGATCTTCCACGAGCTCACCCACCGGAAGTACTTCCGGGGCGGCGCGACGGTCTTCAACGAGTCCTTCGCCAATGCCGTGGCGGAAGAAGGCGTGAAGCGTTGGTTGCGACACGAGGGCCGGATGGAGGACTTGAAGAAGTTCGAGGCCCGTTTGGTCCGCCGCGCGGAGTTTTATGACCGGGTGGAGTGGACCCGGGCCGAGCTTGAGAAGCTCTACGCGTCCGGGTTGCCGCCCGAAGAAATGCGCCGCCGGAAGGGCGAGATTTTCGTCGACCTTCGCGATCGATTCCGCGAACTCCGCCGCAAGTGGGGCGGCCGCGGGCTGGAAGGATGGCTCACCCGCGACATCAACAACGCGGACCTCGTTTCGCTGCATACCTACCAGAGGCACGTGCCGACCTTCCACAAGCTGCTCGCGGACTGCGGTGGCGACCTCGACCTCTTCTTCAAGAGGGTCAGGAAATTGGAGGTGCCGGAGGAGGATGAATGAATCCCGCGTTCCCAGCGGGGTTCACGTCGAGAGATCGACGAAATGGCGGCGCGACGAGAGCAAGTGCTTGCGCATCGCATCGGCCGCCTTGTCGGGCAGGCCGGCCTCGATCGCTTCGAGGATCTCGTTGTGGCCGGAAATGACCGGCGTGGACCAGTCGCCATCGCCGCGGTTCGCCTGGGCGTAGGCGATGCAGCGCTTCTCCAGCGCGCCTAACAGAATCGAGTAGATCCGGTTGCCCGAGCCGCGGGCGATGGCGAGGTGGAAGGCGATGTCGGCCTTGCTGAACTTGTCCCGGGTGCCGCGCGACTTCTCCATGGTTTCGATGATGCGCTTGAGCTCGCGGATCACCTGTTCGCCGGCGTTTTTCGCGGCGAGCCGCGCGCACTCGGTTTCGATCAGGATGCGGAAGTCGATCAGTTCGAGGAAATCGCTTTCCTCGGCGAGCACGGAGTAGCTTTCCACGGCGCTGCCGAGTGACTCGAGGCTGGGGTCGGCGATGTAGGTGCCGCTGCCTTTCAGGGTGCGGAGCAGGCCGCGGCCGCGGAGCTGCTGGATGGCCTCGCGGATGACCGTGCGGCTGACCTTGAAGCGCTCGCAGAATTTCTCCTCGGAGGGGAGGCGCTCGCCGGGAGGCAGCTTGCCGGCCAGGATTTCCTGTTCGAGTTCTCCGGCGATCTGGGCGCTTCGTCGTTGCACGTCTGGACGCTAGAACGGCTGCCGCGCGTGCTTCCAGTGGAAACAAGGGCGCTTTCCGGGATGACGCGCCCCTCTGGCCATGCATGATCGCGCCCATGCTCCAGAGCGGCATCCTCAATCCCCATGTCCTGCAACTGATCGCGCGGATTCGTCATACAAATACCTTGGTCATCGCCGACTGGGCATTTCCCTTCTGGCCGCAGATCGAAACGGTGGATATTTCGCTCACGCACGGGATTCCGACCGTCCTCGACGTGCTGGATCTGCTCACGCCGGTCTTCAAAATCGGCCGCATCTGGCAGGCGGAGGAATTCCTTTCGCACAACCCGCAGGAGCGGATCGACCGCTTCGCCAAGTCCTTTGGCGACCTCCCGCTGACCCGCGAGCCGCACGTCGATTTCAAGAAGCGCGTGCCGCACGCCATCGGCCTGATCCGTACTGGCGATCCCACGCCGTACGGCAACATCATCCTCGAATCGGCCTGATGAAGACGGCTGTCACCTTGTGCCGGGTGCCGGAATCGGCCGCGGGTCCCTTCGTTTTCCACGATCCTCTTCCCGAGGGCTTCGCCAAGGCGGCGGCTCACGGCTTCGATGCCGTGGAGCTTTTCCTCGAAGGCCCCGATGCCGTGCCAGCGGAGGAGATCCACGCGCTCCAACAGCAGCACGGCTTGGCCATCGCCGCCGTGGGTACCGGGGCGGGGATGGTGAAGCATGGGCTCTCGCTCACCGATGCATCGCCGGAGAAACGGAAGGCGGCACTCGATTTCCTGCTCCGCATGATCGGCTTCGGCGGAAGGTTCGGCGCGCCCGCGATCCTCGGCTCCATGCAGGGGAAATGGAGCGCCGGGGTGCCGCGCGAGAAGGCGCTCGATTTGTTGGCGGGCTCGCTCCGGGTCGCCGGTGAAGCCGCCGCCGCTTGTGGCGTGCCCTTCATTTACGAGCCACTCAATCGCTACGAGACGAACCTCTTCAATCACTTCGTGGCCGCCGCGGAGTTCCTCGATCAGCGTGAGATTTCCAATGTCGTCCTGCTCGCCGACCTGTTTCACATGAGCATTGAGGAGCGTGACGTGGCCGCGGCCTTGCGCGCGGGCGCTTCCCGGCTGGGCCATGTCCATTGGGCGGACTCGAACCGGCAGGCGATGGGCTTCGGTCATACCGATCCCGCGCCGATCATGGCCGTGCTACGGGAGATCTCGTACTCCGGCTATTTGTCCGCGGAAGTCTTCCCGCTGCCCGACGCGGACACGGCGGCGCAACAGACTCTTCAATCTTTGACCGCCCTTCTTTGATGAAAGCCATCCAGTTCACTCGTCCCGAGGAAATCCAAGTGATCGATCTTCCCGATCCACCGGCACCCGGGCCGGGGGAAGCGCTTGTCCGCACCCATCGCATGGGGATCTGCGGCACCGATCTTTCCGGCTACCTCGGAAAGATGCCGTTCTTTTCCTACCCGCGCATTCCCGGTCACGAGCTCGGCCTCGAAGTGCTCGCCACCGGTGAAGGTGTCACGAATGTGAGAGTAGGCGACAAGTGCTCGCTGGAGCCTTACGTCAACGATCCCGCCACGCCCACCAGTCAAAAGGGCGCGTCCAACTGCTGCCCCGGCGTGCAGGTCCTGGGGGTGCATCGGGATGGCGGCCTGCGCGACTCCTGGATCGTGCCTGCTCGCAAGCTGCATCCGGGAAATCATCTTTCCTACGACCAGCTCGCCCTCGTGGAGACCTTGGCGATTGGCTATCACGCCGTGCAGCGTGGGAATCCCCAGCCCGGTGAAACGGTACTCGTCATCGGCGCCGGTCCCATCGGTCTCGCCTGTCTGGAATTCCTCAAGCTGATGGACCTGCGGGTCGTGGTCATGGACATGGTGCCCGGGCGCATCGACTTCTGCCGCGAGAAGCTCGGCATCTCCCATGGCATCGTTTTCAAGGGCGACGGCTCCGAACTCGCGGAACTCGAAGACATCACCGGTGGCCAGCTTGCCGACGTGGTCATCGATGCCACGGGCTCGGCCGCCTCGATGTCGAATTGCTTTCAATACGCCGCTTTCACCGGTCGCGTCGTCTATGTCGGCATCACCACGCAGGAACTCGTCTTCCCACACGCTCCCATCTTTCATCGCCGGGAACTCACGCTGCTCGCCTCACGCAATGCGCTGCCGAAGGACTTCGGCGAGATCATCGCTCTGATCGGGGAGGGGAAGATCGATACCGATGCATGGATCACCCACCGCCTCGCCTTCGATGACGTGCCGAGCGACTTTTCGCGCTTCACGGATCCCAAGCTCGGAGCGATCAAGGTGATCATTGAGCTCTGACATGAGGATCGTCATCGCCGGCGTCAGCGGCAGCGGCAAGACCACCATCGGCAAGCTGGTGGCCGAGAAGCTTGGCTGCGAGTTCGCCGACGCCGACGATTTTCACCCGCCGGAGAACATCGCGAAGATGAGCTCCGGCATCCCGCTCGACGATATTGACCGTGCGGGGTGGTTGGAGGCACTGGGCCATGAGCTGGCGAGTCGAGAATCCATCGTGCTCGCTTGCTCGGCGCTGAAGAAAATCTATCGCGACCGCCTTCGCGAACTTGCGAGTCCGATCCGTTTTTTTGTCCTCACCGCCGAGCGCGGACTATTGGAGGAACGCCTCGCCCATCGTGAACACTTCATGCCGGGCAGCTTGCTCGACTCGCAGCTCAACACGCTGGAACTCGGCGAGGACGTGGTCGTGTTGGCGAACGATGCTTCTCCGGAACAGGTCGCGGAGACGTTGGTTGCGGCCATCCACGACGTGGAATGAAGCAATGGGGCGATCCTGCGGCATCGCCTCCGACCGCGCCGCCACCGGCGAAACCTCGTGGTCCGCACACCTCGCGTGCGGGAACGTGGCATCAGGCGGATCGAGAACACCTCGCGCTTCCAGCCACCGCACCCGGAGAGTGCGGACCACTTTTGCCTTTCCGCTCCGCCGCGGCATCTCGCAATCTACCCAGCGGAAAATCCCTACCCGATGCCATGTCCAAGCGCGTGATCTTCACCTGCACCCTGCTCCTGCTCCTCGGGCTGTGGGGTGGCTACGAAACCGCCGCGAGCCTCGCGCGAGGGGTGTGGCATTTCAATCTGTTCGTCCTCTTCCTCCCGGTCTCCATCGCCCTTTTCATGGCGCTCCCCGGCTCCCGCGTCGCCGCCACGGTCGTGTTCTCGATCCTCTACCTCTTCCTCGCGCTCATCCTCGTCGGCATCTCGATGCCCAACGTCCAGATCCTCCACTCCGATCTCCCGCTGGCGAACCCGTATTCCTTCGTGGTCGTCTTCGCCGTCATGTTCGCCTGCGTGCTCGCGCTGCTGCACTGGATGCTTTTCTCCCCGCCCTTCGACGAGCACCTCGGCGGGTGACCCGACGGGCAGCTCCGACTTCACTTGCGCAGCGCCTACGGCGCGATTTCTGAGAAGCGATAGAAGCGGCTCGCACTTTGCGCGGGCGATGTCTCGGTGTGTGGAGGCCCCCGGTCGATGAATTGAAGCCGGTTGGAGCCTGCTTCGAGGATCATCGGGGAAGTCTTCCACTCGCCCGCCGATCCATTGCGGTAGTCGATCTGATACCGTCGGCCAGCGATGGCTGGGAATTCGATTAGGACTGCATCGCCAAGCCACTCGATTCGATCCACCGCCAGGCTGTTCGCGGAAGGTTGCGGCAGGTTCTCGTCAGCGATCTCCGCGCGGATCTCGGGCGCAAATTCACCGAGAGTCCGCGAGGTGGCATGAAACTCCAGCAGGAGCTCCACCGTGCCACCGGCCGGAATGCTTCCCGGGTAAAGGATCTCGCCATCCGCCGAGGCCCCGCGAAGCGTGACTCCGGCCGGCAGACCGCTCACGTGAATCTTGAAGCCGCTGATCTCCACCGCGTTTCCGTTCGCAAGCGTGAGCCGCAGTTCATAGAGGCCCGTCTGCCGGTTCAGCACGACAGTGGAGGGATCCCACGACAAGGCCGGCACGGGGATGAACTCGGCAAGGTTCACTTCCACCGCTGGCACTGCCGGATTGCTAGAGAAGACGCGGAGCCGCATCGGCTGCGGTCCCACCGGCCCTTGCCGCGTGACGGTGAATGTCGTCGATTCATCCGGTGCGAGCGTGGCTGACATGCCCTGCGTGGAGATCTCGAAGGCGGCAGTATCGGGCGGATCGAGCATGACCTGCAAGCCGCTCAAGTTCGATTCGCCCGCGTTGCGGACCACGAATGACTTGGTCGGGGTCACGGGACCGGAGAGATCCCAGACGACTTCCGCGCCGATCGCCGGGAGCGCCGTGCCGGACGGCTGTTCGAGTGACAGCACCGGCTTCAGATCCAGTGCCCACAGCTCCCTGCCGTGTTCCAGCGTGTCGGCCACCATGAAGAGCTTGTCGGCGACCGCGATACTTTCCCTGGTGCTTGAGCTCTCGACGCCGGGCAGGGACGCGACGGGCTTGGTGCCGGCTGCTGTGCCATCACTTTTCCAAACACCCGGCAGCGTCCCGCCTTGTTGGAATGCCGCGAAATACAGCCGCTCCGAGGTACTCGTCAGGTTGTGCGGGTTGATGGGGCCGCCGGCCGCGACAGGGCGGACTTTCACGGTGCCGGACGCCGTTCCATTGCTGACCCACAGGTCATGGGTCAAACTGCCGTCCGTGGCGCTGAAAAAGAGTTTTCCGCCATGGACCTTGAACTGGCCGGGCGAGCTGCTTGCGTTACCCGGCCGGAGGTTGGCAATCATCTGCGTCCCCGCCGGGGTGCCGTCCGATTTCCACAACTCGTTGCCATTGGATCCGTCATTGGCGACGAAGAACAACTGCGAACCGATGACCTCCGTCCCGAAGCCGATCTCCATTCCGGATGCGGACCCTGCGGCGATTTCCTTGACCAAGGTGGTCCCGCCTGCCGTTCCATCGCTGCGCCAGAGTTCGTGACCGTTGCTGACGCTGGCTCTCGCGGCGAAGTAGAGGATGTTTCCTGCGGCGGTGAGCGAGCGCGGCTCCGAGCTGTTGGTGCTGGGATTGATATCGCGCACCAGGGTGGTGCCCGTCGCGGTGCCGTCGCTGCGCCAGAGTTCGATGCCGTTGGCCGCGGTGCGTGCGCGGAAGTAAATGTAGTCTCCCAAGGATACGGGCGTTCCTTCAATGGAGTTGGCGGTGCCGGGATTGATGTCTTTCACCAGCGACGTCCCTTCCGGCGTGCCATCGGACTTCCACAGCTCCGCGCCGTTGGTGGAGTCACTCGCCCGGAAATAGAGCTCGCCCTTGTGGGATGCGAAGTGAGCGAAGATTGTCGAGCCCCTGCCGGGGCTAATGTCCTTCACCAGTCGCGTTCCCTCCGGTGTCCCGTCAGTTCTCCAGAGCTCTCTCCCGAGGAGCGGCTCATAGGCCGTGAAGTACATCACCCCGCCCGCTTCAATGAAATCCATGGGCCCTGAGTCTCCAGTGCCCGGGTTGGTATCCGCGACCAGCCGGGTGCCTTCCGGAGTGCCGTCCGAGCGCCACAGCTCGATACCGGTGGCGGGATCGGTGCCACTGAAATACAGGGTGTCGCCCAACGTTGCCCAGTTCCCTCCGCTGGCGGGGATGCCATCTCCCGCCGATGGCTCCACGTCCTTCACCAACGCCGTGCCCTCGGCCGTGCCGTCCGACTTCCAGATCTCCCTGCCGGTCACGCCGTCGTCCGCGGCGAATAGCAGCTCGCCGCGAAAGGCTGTGAGCGATGCCGGTTGGCTGGCTCCGCTTCCTGGGTGGATGTCCTTCACCCGGTAGGTGCCGACCGCCGTGCCGTCACTGCGCCAAAGTTCATAGCCTGCCGTCGGCTCGTACGCCGAAAGATAGGCCACACCGTCGGCCACTTCGGTCTCCAGGATGACCACGCTTCCCGTCCCGGGATTGAGTTCCGGAATCATCTCCGTGCCTGCCGCGGTCCCATCCGTGGTCCACAGCTCGACGCCCGTGCTGCCGAGCCGCGCCGTGAACAGCAGCCGCGATCCCACCACGGCGAGCGGCGTGGGATCGTCGGAAGATGTGTCGTTGTCCAGATCTTTCACCATCGACGTTCCCGCGGGGGTGCCATCGCTCTTCCAGAGTTCGAAGCCCGTGGCTGGTCCGTTGCTTGCCCTGAAGTATACCTCGCTCCCCATCACCATCAGGTTGCCCGCCACCCCGGCGAAGACGCCGGGCCGGATATCTCGCACCATCTGGGTACCGGCCGGGGTGCCGTCGCTGATCCATAGCTCGAGGCCGGCCACGCCATCGTCGGCGGTGAATACGACGCTCGTTCCCAAGGCGCGGAGTTCCGCTGGCGGCGAGGCTACGGAGGAGGGCGCGATGACTTTCACCAGCATGGTCCCGCCCGGGGTGCCATCGCTCTTCCATACTTCGCGCCCATTCACGCCATCGTCCGCCGTGAAAAAGAGCGTGTCGCCGGCCACCGTCAGATCGCGAGCACCCGACGATCCCGTCCCGGGCAGGATGTCCTTCACCAGCCACGTTCCCGCCTCCGTGCCATCGGTGCGCCAGAGTTCGCCGCCTTCGGCGGTGCTCGCCGCCACGAAGAACATCACATTCCCCATCACGGTGAAATTCTCCGGGGTCGAACCAGCGGTGCCCGGCACGATGTCCTTCACCATCACCGTGCCGGCTGCGGTGCCGTCGGTTTTCCAAAGCTCCCCCGAGGAGAAAAACAAATCGGGACCCATTGGGGTGAGGCCCGTCGGGAAACCGCTGCTTTGCACCACGATCGAAGTTCCCTCGGCGGTGCCGTCGGTCTTCCTCAGTTGGTAGCCGTGGAGAGTGTCCGTGGCCACGAAGTAGGCCATGTCACCCACCACCGCGATTTCGGTGGGATCCGAGCCGGAGTTTCCCGAACTCGTGTTGATGTCCTTCAACAAATAGGGAGCCGCCGCCCAACTGGATAGGCTCCCCATGCCGAGCAGGAGAAGCGACTGGAGAGATTGTGAAATCTTCATGCTCTTTTCGCGGGAGAGAGGGAACGCTCAGTCGATCATCAGCCGGATTTGGATGCCGGCGGTCACCCCGTAGGGATCGATCTTGTAAATGGAGGGGCCCGCTTGCGCGCGGAATTCGCTCGCGGCATCCAGCCGCAGGAAGCCGCCGATGGCGGCCTGCCGGTTGATCGAATAGCTTGCGTCGAGCTGGCCAAATAACCCCGGCCGGACCTTCGTGCCGGAGTCGCTTTCGTGCCACGATGCCACGCGGCTGGGACCGGTGCCCCCCGCGGCATCCAGGGTCTCGCTCTGGCGCGCGCTCCAATCGTAGAGATTGAAGATCAGTCCGCCCGACATGGCAAACTCCACGGGCCCCTCCCGCATCGACAGTGTCGGGCCGAAGGTGAAGCTCAGTGCCTTCATCTCGAAGGACGAATGGACCTGATTGGCGAAGGTCGCCGTGTCCGTGACCAGCAGCACCGGCGTGATGGTGCGCAAGGCCGGGATATTGTCGATCAGCGGTCCCGGCCCGCCAATCTCGCCGGCGTACGGCGCCTGCGGGGGAGTCACGCCCTGCAGGTCATAGCGATCCTCATAGTCCAGCCGAAAGTCCTCCCGTGTCTGGGTCGCGGTAAAATTCGAGAATGCCAGCGACTGATCCGCCTTCATGAAATCCATCCCGGCGCTGAAGCCGATCCGAAAGGACCCCAGTCGATGCGGGCTCAGCGCGTCGAACTGCAAATGCGGGGCCACTCCCGCGAGCGTGTCCTTCGAGGCCGGGCCGGAATTCGGGGCGCTCGCCACCGCTCCCCGGATGCTCTGGAATCCCGTCGCGTGATAGGCTAGTTCATTGCCTTGAAGCTGCGAGGCGTTTTCATAACCCCAGTACCATGTGGTGCCATCGAGCGACGTGCCCACATCCTGGCGGACATAGCCATCATCGTATTCGCGGTCCGCATAGCCTGTAATATCTCCGACCGGTGGGATGACCAGCGAGTCGGAGCCGACGAACGAGGGCAAGGCGAAGCCGCCGCTGCGATAGCCGCTGTGGATCTTGAGCTGTCCCAAGGTTCGCACGGCGGGACCGGCGGAAAGCGTGAATTTCCAACCATCGCCGGACGAAGCAGGGATCTTGGCGTCACCTGCAAAGGCGGGGGAGAGGAGCAGGAGGGCAGGGAGAAATTGGAGACGGTTCATGCATGGAGGGGTGGGCTGCTCCGGCGGGCGGAATGCATCGCGGCGGACGGGGAGGGCAGCCCCAGTGGCGGTTGGAACGGAAACTAGGTTTCTCCTCCCCCGAAGCAAGCAATTGGATACGTCACTTTTCGCTGCTCTGGCGGGTGCCACTTGAATAGCATTGATATGCGAAGATGCCCGCGCGTCGCTTGCCGCTGGCGCGAGACTCGTGCCCTTGGCCTTGGCGTGAAGCGGCGGGATTTGATCCGGCATCGGGAAGCTCACGGGTACCCGCTGAAGCGCGACGACGGCTCGCATTTCATCTACTGGAATCCGGCGGCCGGCCGGCGAGAGCCGGTGTTCCGGCGCTCCGAGACCTCGGAGCTGCTCGTGCGCGAGATCTGCCAGACTTTGGAAATTCCAGATCCGTGAGTTGTGGCGGGAGGTACCTCCGCTCCTCAACGATAGAGCATTGCCTCTCGGCCCCTCACAACCCCAACATCGCCTCGATCTCCGACTTTGACAGCGCGCGGTCGCCGTTCTTGTTGAACTGGTCGAACTTCTTCCCGGCGGCGGTCTGATCCGCCTCGCCGGCCAGGTATTCGTCGCGGCTGAGCGAGCCGTCGTGGTTCTTGTCCTTCGGGGCGAGGAATCTCTGGATCGCCTCGCGCTTTCGCTCGCGGGCCTCCCGTTCCTTTTGCTCGCGCCTTTCCTCGGCCCGGTCGCGCTTGAGCTGGGCCGCCCGCCGGGGTTTGGCGTCCACCGGGACGACCAGCGACGCGAGGATCAGGACGATTGAGATGGCTTTCATGGGTTTGGGAAAATGGGTGGCTTGCCAAAATCAATTTCGCGAATGCGCCGCGTGTTCCCCGAGTCTGAAATTTGAAATCTCAAATCCGGGGGTCCCGAAATGAAACCCGCCATCCATTTGCCAGTTGCGCGAGGAATGTCATGATTCGCACGCCACACTTCCGGCTTTGGCGACATCCCCGGTCATGACCTTTTCCGCCACCTTGTCCTTCGCGATCCTTGCGCTTGCCGTCACCATTGCCGGTCAGAGCGGCTTCGCGGCGCCACGCGAGGAAGGCAACACTGGTGAGATCTTCCCGTCGCCGAAGGCCGCACCCGTCCAGCCCGCGATGCCGCGCGCGGAAATCGAGGCCGGCCTCGCGGGCCATGACCGTGCGATCTACATCAAGGAGGGTTGGATTCGCGATCCCTACATCACCCTCGGCCCGGATGATCTCTACTATCTAACAGGAACCACGCCCGATCCGAATGATCCGCGCGAGAAGTCCGATCCCTACAATGTCGGCCTCGGCGACAACTCCATCGTCGGCGGAACCGTTCAGGTGTGGCGCAGCAAGGACCTCATCGATTGGGACTACCTGGGCACGACCTTCACCCTGAAGGACAGCGTGCGCGCGAAGCCCGGCAAGTTCATCTGGGCCCCGGAACTCCACTGGATGGGGGATCGCTGGGCCGTTATCCATTGCCCCGCTGCCGGGGCGAACTTCGCTCTAACAGCAGGCAAGGACTTAAAGGGGCCGTGGACGCATCCCATGAAGGACAAACTCGGCGAGAAGCACGATCCCTCGCTCTTCAAGGACGGCGACCAGTGGTGGATGCTGTGGCAGAACACGTTGATCGCCCCGCTCTCGAAGGACTTCACCCGCTTCGCCGCCGAGCCCGTGCGCATCGATCCCGCCGGCAGCCGCCCGGGCCCCGATGGCAAGCCGATCCGCCGCATCGGCCATGAAGGCGCGACCATGATCAAGGTCGGCGACAAGTACGTCCACATCGGCACCGCATGGTCCACCGACAAGGGCCGCAAGGGCTCCTACAATCTCTACTACTGCACCGCGGACAAAATCACCGGCCCGTATGGCCCGCGCAAGTTCGCCGGCCGCTTCCTCGGCCACGGCACGCCCTTCCAGACCCGCGATGGCAAGTGGTGGTGCACCGCCTTCTTCAATGGCAATGTTCCGCCGCTGCCACGCGAGGGCATCGAGACGCGCGACCTCTCCGCCGACGCGCAGACCATCAATCCGCGCGGCGTGACCATCGTCCCGCTCGAAGTCGGCATGAAAGATGGCGACGTTTGGATCCGTGCCAAGGATCCGGCCTACGCCACACCCGGCCCGGATGAAGCCCAAAAGTTCTGACCCGTTTCCGATGAAATCCGCACTCCTGCTTTCCTGCCTGCTGGCCGCGCCGCTTCTAACAAGCGCGGCGGAGCAGAAGCCCAACGTCGTCCTGATCATGGTGGATGACATGGGCTACTCCGACATCCGCCCGTGGGGCGGCGAGATCGACACGCCGAATATCGACGCGCTCGCGAAGAACGGCCTGCGCTTCACGCAGTTC
Source organism: uncultured Verrucomicrobiaceae bacterium (assembly GCA_966696705.1). Lineage (GTDB taxonomy): Bacteria > Verrucomicrobiota > Verrucomicrobiia > Verrucomicrobiales > Akkermansiaceae > Haloferula. The sequence continues at coordinate 25,530 of CBKZPU010000048.1, forward strand.
TACAATTCCGCGCGCTGCTGCCCGACTCGCGCCACGCTGATGACCGGCCTTCACCCGCATCAGGTCGGCATCGGCCACATGACCGGCGAGGAGAAGGGCGACGACAAGCAAGTCCCGCCCGCCTACGCCGGAAACCTCAATGACTCCTGCGTGACCCTCGCGCAGGTCGCGAAGGGCGCCGGCTACGCCACCTTCATGACCGGCAAGTGGCACCTCGCCGGCAAGGATCAGGGCGATTGGCCATTGCAGCGCGGCTTCGATCGATACTACGGCTGCATCGCTGGCGCCACGCACTACTTTCATCCCGCCGCCCCGCGCGGCATGTTCGATGGCAATACGCCGGACCGGAGTCCCAAGAGCACCACCGACCGCCCGTTTTACACCACGGATGCCTTCGCCGATCACGCGCGCCGGTTCATCGACGAGCACGAGGCAGGGGAGGGGAAGGACCAGCCCTTCTTCCTCTATCTCGCCTTCACCGCGCCGCACTGGCCGCACCACGCGCACGATCAGGAGCTGGAGAAATACCGCGGCAAGTATGCGATGGGCTGGGACAAGCTCCGCGAGCAACGCTTCGCCCGCCAGAAGGAATCCGGCCTCATTCCCGCATCGTGGCAGATCTCGCCGCGCGATCCCGACGTGCCCGCATGGGACTCGCTCGATGAACAACAGCGAAAGGAGTGCAGCGACCGCATGTCCGGCTACGCCGCGATGATCGATCGCGTGGACCAGAAGATCGGCGACCTCATCGCCACCTTGAAGAAGCACCACGCTTACGAGAACACACTCATCCTCTTCCTTTCCGACAATGGCGCCTGCGCGGAAATCTCGCTCCTCGGCAAAGGTGATCCCGTGAAGGACCGGGCCGCGGGCACCGAGTGGACCACGCCGAGCTACGGCAAGTGCTGGGCGAATGCCTCCGCCACGCCGTACCGCCTCTACAAGCACTTCGCCCACGAAGGCGGTGCGAACACGCCCTTCATCGCCCACTGGCCCGCGCGCATCAAGGGCGGCCGCGATTGGTTCCGCGAGCCCGCGCAGTTGATCGATGTCATGGCCACCGTCGTCGAGGTCACCGGCGCGACCCATCCGAAGGAATGCAACGGACACGCCATCCCGTCCGCGGACGGAATTCCGCTGACGCCCGCCTTTGATGGCAAGCCGCTCGCCCGCAAGCGGCCGATCTTCATCGAGCACGAGAACAACGCCTTCGTCCGCGATGGCGAATGGAAGCTCGTCGGCAAGGGCGTCTCCCCGCCCCGAGGCTTGCAGAAGGACAAGTGGGAACTCTATCGACTCAGCGAGGATGGCACCGAGTTGAAAGACCTCGCCAAGGAGCAGCCTGAACGGGTGGCCACGATGTCGTCGGAATGGGAAGCCTGGGCCAAACGCGCCCACGTCTATCCGAAAGTGAAGCCCGCCGCCGCCGGTGCCGGTGCCAAGAAGAAGCGGAAACAAAAGCAGTGATCGCCATGAAACCCTGGATCGCCCTCATCGCCGCCCTCTTGCTCTCGCCGCTGCTGCGCGCCGCGGAGAAGCCGAACATCCTCGTCATCCTCGCCGACGATTGCACGCACAGCGACCTCTCCTTCCACGGCGGTCAGAACGCGAGGACGCCGTACCTCGATGCCTTCGCGAAGCAGGGCACCATCTTCGAGCGCGCCTACGTCGGCATGGCCATGTGCTCGCCGTGCCGCTCCGAATTCTACACCGGCCGCCTGCCGCTGCGGAATGGCTGCGCGTGGAATCAAGCCGCCAGCCGCCCCGGCACGAAGAGCATGACGCACTACCTCGGCGACCTCGGCTATCGCGTCGGCCTCGCGGGAAAGCATCACGTCAAGCCCAAGGGCGTGTATGCCTTCGAGGATGTCCCGGGCTTCGACGAGAATTGCGTCAATGATCCCACGCAGCCGCACCGCCTCGATGGCGCGCGCGAGTTCATCACCCGCGATGAAAAGCAGCCCTTTTGCCTCGTCGTCGCCCTGACAGAACCGCATGCCCCGTGGGTCATGGGGGACGCCTCGGCCTATCCGCCGAAGTCGCTCAAGCTCCCGCCTTACCTCGCGGACACGCCGCTGACCCGCCAGAGTTTCTCCAAATACCTCGCCGAGATCACCTACATGGATGGCCAGGTCGGGGAGTTGTTAGAGATGCTTGACGCGAGCGACCGCGCGAAGAACACGCTGGTCGTTTTTTCCAGCGAGCAAGGCGCGCAGTTCCCCGGTTGCAAATGGACGAATTACGACAGCGGCCTTCACACGTCGATCGTCGCCCGCTGGCCCGGCGTCGTCCCCGCCGGCCGCCGCACGCCCGCGCTGGTCCAGTATGCGGACCTGCTGCCGACCTTCATCGATCTCGCCGGCGGCAAGCCCGATCCGGAGACCTTCGACGGCACCAGCTTCGCCGCCGTGCTGCGCGGCGAGAAGGAGACGCATCGCGAGTTCGTTCACGGCATGCACAACAACTACCCGGAAGGCCCGCCGTATCCGATCCGTTCGATCGGCAATGGCGAATGGCGCTACATACGCAATCTCACACCCGAGCACATCTACATCGAAAAACACCTCATGGGGCGCACCGAGCACAATCCCTACTGGGGTTCGTGGGTCTTCACCGCCACCGAAAATCCCCGCCATCTGCTGCTCGTCGAGCGCTTCCTCCATCGCCCCGCCGAGGAACTCTATCACACCTCGCAGGATCGCTTCGAAATGAAGAACCTCATCAATGATCCTGCCGCCACCGGGATCAAGGCCCGCCTCTCTGGCGAACTCGACCGCCTCATCAAGGATCAACTCGATCCCGGCGCCAAGCTCGATAGCCCCGAAGCCTTCCAAGCAGCCGAAGACCTCAAGCCCGCCTTCCCCGGCAAGCCGTGATCATGACCGGGGGCGCCAAGTTCATTCCGCTTGCTTTGCCCTCCGTAGCCTTGGCGAAGGCGGGACGGTTGGATCGCCGGTCTTGTGAAGCGGAATGAGCCCGCCTTCACGCGATTCCGGGATCGGCATCACTAGACTTTCCCCTATCCTTCCCGGCGACGAGCCAGCGGCAGGCGGAGCGGAGAGTGACGATCGCGGCGCAGGCGGCGAGGCCGGCGAGGAGGGGCCGCGGCTCGGTCGGGAAGACGAGGATGAAGCCCTTTCCCTTGATCAGCGCGGAGTAGCTGGACACGCAGAAGGGAAAGAGGAAGAGACGGAACACCGTCCAGCGCTCCATCCCTTGCCCTTGGACCTTGGTCGCGCACACCAGCGCGATGCCGATGAGCGCCGACATGCCCATGGCCGTGAGCCAGATGACCGGCGAGGGATCGAAGTAACAGGCCACGATGGTGAGGTACCACGCGAGGTAGCACCACAGCACGAGTTTCGGCACGCGCAGGCTGGCGAAGTAACGGAGGATCACGAGCACCGGGAAAGCATCCCTCCGGCCAAGTGAGGGGGAAAGTGGGAAGTGGTGGGAAGGGAGATGGCGGATGCTCGCGTACTGTTGGAATATTCCCGCCTGTAAACTCGCTTCATCACTCCCGATGAACGACCAGCCTCTCCTTTCACTCAAAAGCTGCGAAGGATCGCAGCAGTCCGAGGGACTTCTGCTTTCATGGGGCGGGGCTGGCGGAGGACGACATCATCCTCGAGAACGGCTCGGGCCGCACTAGGAGAGTGCTGACCACGATTTCCGAGCGCCACAGTCGCAGCCGGTTCGAGGGATCAGAGAGTTACCGTGATCACCTTCACCGCGCTGACCGCGCCACCGCCGGGAACGCCGGCGTGCAGGAAGACATTATAAACGCCCGGTTTGCGGGCCTTGCCGGAGATCACGCCTGTCGTGGGGTTGATGATAACTCCATACGGCAGGCCAATGGCGGCGAAGGCGGTGGCACTGAAGGTGGTGGTGACGGTGTATTGGACCGGCTTGCCCTTCTTCACGGTGAGCGTGCCCAGGTCGCTGGTGATGCCGTGGACGGCGGGGGATTCGGCGCCGACTTCGGCGAGGACTTCGCGAACGGTCTGCGGGGTTTGATTGACCACGTTGGTGATGTCCGCCTGCGTGGAGAGTCCGTAGTGGCCGGTCTTCGCGATGATCGCGTCGGCGAGCTTGGTGATGAAGTCCGGGTTGTTGGCGAGCCGGTCGGCGATGCCGTTGACAAGCAAGTCCGAAGCAACTTGCGGTTCGTGATCGAGCCCGATATTGGCGATGGAGGCCAAGAAGTGGGGCGGAAGCTCGACCTCGGTCAGGTTTGGGCATCCCCAGAATGCGTTGTCACCGATGGAAGTCACGGTGGTGGGCACGTTCAGGCTGGTCAGGCCGGTGCATGCTGAGAAGGCTCCGCTTCCAATCGTCGTCAGGGAAGGCGGGAAGATCAGCGACGTCAGGTCGGTGCAATTGGAGAAGGCGTTATCGCCGATCGTGGTGAGGGCGGGCGGCAAGATCAGGGAAGTCAGTCCCGTGCATCCGGAAAAGGCTTCTCCTCCGATCGAAATAAGCCCGCCGGGAAGAGTCACACTTTGGAGACTGGTGCAACCACTGAAGGTCTCATTGCCGAGTGCGGTCACGCCGGCGGGCAGCTCCATGCTGGTCAGATTGGTGCAACCTCGGAAGGCTCTTTCAAGCGTGGTCACGCTAGCGGGGATCTGGATCGCCGTGAGACTGACGCAGTTGATGAACGTGCCGTCCAATGTCACCAACTGGTCCGGGAGGTTCACGGTGGTCAAGCTGGCGCAATCCTCAAAGGTGTCCGTGAGTTCCGTCACCCCATTCCCAAAAGTCGCGGAGGTGAGGGAAATACAATTCCTGAATGCATCGGCACCCACGCTTGTCACCGAATTGGGAAGCGTGATGCTCTGCAGCACGTTGAAGGAGGACATTGCCGACGGGCCAATCGTCGTCACGCCCTCGGGGATCGTGATGGACGTCACGTTGGCCCGCAGGAGGGCCGAACCAACTAGACTTGCCGATCTCAGCATGGAAATCGTCCGGACCGGCAAGCCATCGATCTCGGCCGGGACGACGATGGAGCTGACGGCGACATTGGCGTGACTGGTGATTGTCACCGAGGTTCCGTCGAACGTGTAAGAGAAGTTCTCGAAGGTTTCCGCCACGGCGGAGCCCATGACCGAGAAACAGGCGGCGACGATGGCGAGCGGTCGGAGCAGGGAAGGTGCGCGCATGGATGGATTTTCTCTGCCGCAGATCCAATGGGAGTTGATTCGAAGTTACGAGAACTTTCGTGTGAGTCTTTGGGGGGATGAAAGGCAGGCGGTGGCGTGGTCCGGTGAGCATGGTGGTCCGCACGCGGAGAGTGCGGTTGCTGGAAGCATCCTAGATGATGCCGTCCGCGACCGCAGACGGCTCCCCCTTCCCCCTTCGCTGAAGCGACGGAGGACAGGTCGCCCTACAGGCTACGGAGGGACAGGGTGTGCGGACCCCGATGGTTGGCTGGGCAGCACGTGGGATTGGCGCGGACCACC
>CBKZPU010000049.1:0-30947 GCA_966696705.1 uncultured Verrucomicrobiaceae bacterium
ACGCAAATCGCCCAGCGGTGCCGCCGCGGGCGCTGCCACTCGATGCGGTAGGACGGCACGCGGTCGTCGTCGCCGCGGGTCTCGGGAAGGGTCATCCCGTGGGTTCGTGGGGTTCTTCGGATGTTCCAACGATGCTGGAACGCACCGTGTCCTCGAGCAGCACCGAACTGTTGGCTTCCTCCGCCATGAAATACAACGGGCGGCTGCGCACCTCGCCGAGGATGGTGCCGACGTACTCGCTGAGCACCGCGAGGATCAGGCAAACGAAAAAGAACATGCCGCTCTGTTGGAGCGAGAGCGTGGTCCATCCCTGCGCGACGTTGGGCTTGGTCAGATAGATCGTCACGACATAGACCGCGTAGAGGAGGTTCAAGGCCGCGCCGAGCAAGCCGGCGATCGTGACCAATCGCAACGGGTGACGGGTATTGGCGGCCAGCAAGTCGATCGCGGTCGCCGCTTCCTCGCGCCATGAGCTCTTCCGATCGGCACCGGGTCGAAGGACCAGCTCGTAGGGAAAGAACTCGTGATGGTAGCCGATCGTCAGGGTCAGCACCCGCAGGTAGCGACTTTGTTCCCGGACCTGCAGCAGCGCGTTGACCGCTTGGCGGCTCATGACGCGCAGATCGGACACGCCCCGCTTGATTTCCACGCCCAGCCGCTTGCGGCAGTAATTGCGGAAGAGCTGTCCGATCCATTCGCGCGGAGCCGAGCGGGTGATGGGATTGGTGGCAACTCCATGCACCACGCCGCCGGTTTTCCGGCATGCCGCGATCATCTCCGGCAGAGGTGCCACAGGATCGGTCCGGGGATCCAAAGTCACCACGTAATCGCCAATCCCGGATTCGATGCCGGCGGACAAGGCGACCTCACGACCGAAGCTGCGGGAAAGCCGCAGATAACGGAGGCGCTGCACCCGCTTGAACATCTGCTTCACGGCTGTGGCGGTGCCGTCGGTCGATCCGTCGTCCACCAGCACGATCTCGTAAAACCGATGCGACGTTGACATGGTCGTGTCGAGCTCGGTGACGAACGCGTCCAACAGAGCGGCATCCTGATGCAGCGGGACGACGATGCTGATGACCGTGTTCAAGTCCATGGAACGTGCGTTCACGCCGCGGACGCGGGATTTGCAGAGAGCAGCCTGCCCAATTCGTCCTCCACGTCGAAGATGTTGTCGATCTTTCCGCCCATCACGTGGACCACCGCCGGGAGTTCCGGGTCTTGTTGGAAGAGGATGGGCCTGCCGTCGTCGATTTCGGATTGAGGGAGGAGCGTTTTGACCGTCCAGATCGATTCACGGTAGGTGGCCCCGCGCAGCGCGGACAGGTAGCGCGAGGCATCCGCCAGCATGAACGCGTTGTTGGACACCTTGGCTAGGGAGTCGAAGCGGCGGTAAGGATCAGATGCTCCGGTGCGGGCGTTTTCAAACCACTGGGCGTGGGGCGTGTAGCGGACGTGGCTCAGCGCGGTGAGGCCGCGCGACGGATAGGGCATGAAGGAAAAGAACGGGCCGCACATCATGGTGACGGATAATCCCGCGAGTTCCTCCGGTAGTTCGATCAGCGCCAGCTCGGCGAGTTCGTGCTTTAGCGGGATCAGCGGCAAGCCGGAGCCTGCGGCTAACAGATTGAGCCCCGCATAGGTGGCATTGAAAACCCATCGGCAGGACAGCTCCGCACCGCCGGATAGTTGAGCAACCGCTCCTTCACGGTGCGGCAGCGCGGCGAACACTCGCTCGTTGAGCCGCACCTCGATGCCAGCTTCCTCGAGTTCACCCTTGAGCTTCTCGCGAAGGATCGAGAAGTCGAAGGCGCATTCTTCGGCGATCCAGCATTTCTCGGTGAGCGCCGGATTGAAAAGGCGGGCAAGCGCCGGCGGGGCGTCCTTGAGCGGAGCACCGATGCGTTTCATGAAGACCTCGAATTGTCCCGCGGTGACTTTCGAAAAATAACGGCCGACCGCGTAGATCTTGGTGAAGCGGTCCACGATCGCTTCACGGTAGGCCTCGCGGAAGCGCTCGTAGTTATGGCGAGAGCGACAAGCGGTCATCAGGCTGCGCGGATAGTGGTAGCCGCCATGCACCCGCGCTTGATTGACCTTCGATGCCTTTGTCAGGAGGTCGCTGGAATCCTCGACGATCACCGGCTGCCAGCCTCGCCGATGCAGCATGAGCGCGATCGAGCAGCCAAAGAATCCTCCGCCAGCGATCACGATGCGGCGTCGCTGGCTGAAGGGCGCATTCACCGGATGGAATACTGGTTCCTGACCGTCTCGACGGCCTGAGCTACTGCCGCAAATCCCTCTGGCTGGGCGCGCATCTCGATCGACACGCTGCCTTCGTAGCCGATCTCGCCGAGCACGGTGGCGATCCTGCCGTGCACGGGATGAGGATCCGCAAATGAAACCAAGCCGGGCTGGCTGGCGTGGACATGCTTCAGCATTCTGGCCGCTTGGCGTAGCACCGGCTCGAAGTCTTCGCCGCTCAGTGCCATTCCGCCGGCATCCACGTGGAGTCCGAAACCGCGGGAATCCACCGCGTCCACCAACTCGACGGCCTGCTCGAGCCGGGTGCAAAAATCCGCGCCATAGGCTTCCGGATTGGCCTCGATCACGAGACAGGATCCCGCCGCGGCACAGGCGTCTCCCACCTCGCGGAAAAAGTCCGCCGCTTGTCGAACGGCTTCACCATGGCTCAAGTCACCCCGCAGACGGTTCCTTGGAGAGCCGAATACCATCGACCCCGCTCCCGCCCATCCGGCGACCCGGCCGGTGGCGATCAGCAGGCCCTTGAGTGCTTGTCGCGACTCGGCGGAGCCGAACAGATGCAATCCTTCAGTGCCGAACAGCAGCGCCTGGAACGAACCAATCTTGAAGCCTTGTCCATGATACCAAGCCGCGCGGTCACGCACTTCGGATTCGCCTGCGGTCAGTGGATTGCCGAAGGCCCGCGCCGGCGCGACCTCGACTTCCGAGAGGCCGAAATTCCGGAGGGACTCGAGCGCTCCGACTTCAGCCTCTGGCGGCCAAGCGATGTGAGACACGCTGAGAGTCATGAGCGGGACTCAGGGGGCGTTTGCTTCCGCGGCCAGCCAGTCGCCGAGGTCCGCTAGCACCCGCTCTTTCGGATAAAGATAGCCGTCGCTTCCATTCCATGCGGCGGCATGCTTCGAGAGCATGTCGTAGCCGGCGGGAGCCGCGTCCTTGCCACCCAGTTCTTTTCCCGGGAAGAAGCGGTCGCGAATCTCCGCGGTGCCAATCGGGACACTGCTGATGTTGAGCGTGGTCAAGCCGAGTGACCACGCCTTGTCGATGTCGTCGGCCAACCTACGGAGATCGTAGTACTGGAAGACCCCGCCGGGATGTACCTGATGGAGGTTGTTCTCGTGGATCAGGTCGTAAATCACGTTCTTCTTCAGCCCGGGACCAAAGAGGCCGGGCAGGCGCAGCACGAGCGCGCGGGGAAACGTTTCCGCGATCCGCCGCTCTGCCAGCACGCGGTGGCGTCCGTAGGCGTGATGGCCCGCGGTTTCGATCGGGGAATCCTCGTCCACTCCACGCGGCGAAGGGTACACATCGATGGTTGAAATCAGGGTGAAACGATTGGCTTTGACTTCCGACAAGGCGTCCAACAAACGATCAATGCCCGCGAGATCTTCTTCGGGGTGGAGGTTGGCCCACCATTTCATGGCCTGGACGCCGGCACACACGACATGCCCGAATTCGCGGCCGCGGATCGTGTCGATGTCGGACGATCGATAGACGGTGTCGTAGGACCGGTAGGCAAGCAGGTTGCCACCGACGAAGCCGCTGTGGCCGATGAGTGCGTCCATGCAAAGGATGCGATGGGAATTCATTAGTTGCCGAGTCCTTTGCGCAGGGACCTCACGGTTCGCGCGGCGCTGGGAGCGGCCATGTGGACGCTGTCGGTCAGTACGACCCGTTCGCGGTCGGCCTCGGTCCCGAGGTCCCACCATTCGGAATCGCTTTCGGCGACGAGGGCCGCGATCCATTGTGGCATCGGTGAGCCGGGCTCGCGGCCAGGAGGAAGCCAGACGAAGACGGTGCGACAGCCTTTTTGCTGAAGTCGACGAAGCAGCGGCACGAGTTCATCGACCAGGCTGCGTTCGTTGCCTTCGAGAGGCACTGCCTCCGGACCATGGAGGCGGGCTGGTCGGCTGGTGACTTGCAGGTCCTCATCGGTCGCCGGATCGCCAAAGCCACCGATCTTCTTGGCCAAGAGCAGCGAGTAGAAGAAGGCGGAAGGCCGCGCGTATGAGCTGATCGCCGGCACGCGCATGCCAACTTGGAACCAGGGCTGTTCTATCGCGACACCCACTTCCGAAGGTTTCCGCTGCAGCGCCAACTGCAAGGTGTTCGCCTCGATCACCAAAACCGGCGCCACAGGGAGGTGGCCCCGGTCCATGGCGCGCAGGGCATCGACGGCGCTGCCGCCGTCACAGCCCATATTGGCGAAGCCCTCGAATCCCTGGGAGCGATCCGGAAGACGCCCGGTGATCGACGAGCCTAGCAGCATAACATCCGCTTTGCCGACCGTGCCCGCCTGAATCCTGCCCAAGGACGAAAAGTAATTCGATTCACTTTTTGCCGTCCTGCCGCCCATGGCACGTAGCCCCAGCGCTTGGATGCCAAAGCAAGCAGCCAAGGTGACCAGAAAAGGGACCAAGTAGGTGAGCATGGGGTACTGGTGATCTCAAGACATCATATCCCCGCGAGAAGACTCAGCCTCGCTGATAATCGGACAACTTGCTCCCGATTGCATCTCGATACATCGCCAGGAGCTGAGAGGCGATTGTGTGCCACGAGAACTCTGCAGCTGCAAGCTGACGGGCGGCTGTCCTGGCTTCGGTCAGGTCCCTTTTACTGATTTCTTGCAACGATGTAGCGATCGCTCGCGCGTCAAATGGAACTTCAACCGCCGCTCCATGGCTGGCCCACTCTGAGGCGACATTCGTACCTGGCGTTAGAAGGCAGGGTATACCATGTGAAATAGCTTCTAGCAGCACCAAGGGGAGGCCTTCCCAGCGGGAGGTATGAACGAATACTATTGCCCGTCGAAAAAGCTCTTCCTTTTCTTCTCCCTGAACCGGGTCAAGCATCTCAACTGCATCATTCAATTGGTGCTTGTCGATGAACGACTGTAACTCATGTCTGCCACCCCGGTAGTCCAAACCTGCCATGATGAGCTTCGGGATTGATACCTTTTCTGAAGCTAGAATCCTCATTGCTTCCAATAGGACGTCCAATCCCTTCTGGTTGATGTCGTATCTGCCAATGTAGAGTATGCAGTCACGGGTTGGCGCATCCAGCGTGTCTTCTGGCATGGCCACGCCATTAGGGATGTACCGGATGGGGGCGATATGTTTCCTTTTTCCGAGCTGCCGTATCTCTTCTTTGCTGACCCCTTGAATGAATGCTGCCCGGCGCCACATCGGTCGCTCGAAGAGAAGTATCCACAGGCGTTTAATCAAGGCTCTTCTTCCACTTAATACCACATCGCTCCAGCCTCCATTGGGTGTTATGACATAAGGAATTCCCAATTTTGAAAGGTGGCAGTTTTGCGGGGTAAAAACTGAGTGAAAGTGGACCACCTCAATCTCGTCTCGCCTTGACTCGATCCACTTCCGAGTGGTCTTCGGGAGTCTGATCAACTGCCAAAAGCGGGACGCTTCGATTGGAAGTTTCCATAGCGGAAACGCTTCTTCTAGGTCTTCCTTCTCGGGATCGCCCGAGGTGCCACCGAGATGCCAAATCTCCACCTCTGCCCCTGCCTGCGCAAGTGCTCGAGTTTGTTCCAAGATGGTTTTTCCAACTCCGCCCAGCGGATGTTTATTATACCAGCCAATGTGAATGATTTTTTTCAAGGTGTGGGAGAGCTATTTTTAAACACCCATGTTGTCTCGCCGAGCCGTTTGACTTGAAGTCCTTTGTCTTCGAGCTGTTTTATGACACTGTTGCAGAATTCCCGACACTCTGAATGGATTTCGACTGCCAGCACACGGCAGCGCCCGAACCAACTGTCGATGGATCGTAGCATTTCCTCCTCCCCTCCTTCGATATCCATCTTTATGAAATCCCACACGTCTACATCGTGCTTCTTTGAGAGGGAATCGATTGAATAAGCAGGCACTAGATCTGGATCGGAATCTTCCGCCTTCTGCGTCTCCGAGAACCGGAAGTTCGCCGACGACGATCCCTTTCCGGAGGAGAATTTCAGGAGCCCATCCTTGGAGGCGACTCCACCCAGAACAGGAACGATAGTAGCAATCCCACGCACGTTTTCCTTCAAAACGGCATGGTTGGAAAGATCCGGTTCGAGGGTAACAATCTTGGCCTTCGGATTGATGCTGTGAAGGAACAAGCTCGTGTAGCCGCAATTGCCACCCAAATCCAAGACGGAATTCCATTCGAACGTTTCCGCAAGCTCGTACTCCTTGGTGCCGAAAACTTGCCAGAGAACCCACAGGTCATCCGTAGTCGGCCTGATCGACAGGGGCATGGTGAATCCCGGAATCCGAATCTTCACCGCGGTTCCCAATCCGAGAGCTCGTCTGGCTAAAATTTCGAACAATTGAACCGTCCCGACGAGACGTTGGAGTTGTCCAAGGAGTTTGAGTTTGGGAGTGAATTGCATGTTGCGCTAGAACTGGAAGTAAATGAACCCGCGCGGGGCACCCGGATTGGTGACAATGAGGAAGAGCATCACGGCGTGCAGCGCCGGCTCCAGCGGGGACCGCATGAGTTTATTGGAAAGGATCTCGCGGTGCTCTTTCAACCAGCCCCAAGCGTGGTAGAGGACAACCGCGGTGCCATAGAAGAAGAGCGAAAACACCGGCGGACCGGAGAAGCCGGTCTTGCCGCTGAAGGCTCCCTTGAAGAAGGCCACGATGCTCGCCATGTCGGGCATAAGGAAGGTCAGCCATAGCAGGGTGACGGCGTGGAAGGTGAAGAACCACGCGCAACAGGCGCGGAGGGTAGCCAGGAGTCCGACACTTGATCGCTGCTCGGGATCCTTTGCTCCCTGGCTCCTTCCCGCCAGCCGCTCCAAGGCGAGCAGCAATCCGTGAAGCGAACCCCACAGCGCGAACTTCCATTCCGCGCCGTGCCAGAGGCCGCCGAGGAACATCACCAGGAACAGGTTCACGTAGGTGCGGCCCGGTCCCTTGCGGTTGCCTCCCAGCGGGATGTAGAGGTAGTCACGGAGCCAGGCGGACAGCGACATGTGCCAGCGTCGCCAGAACTCGGTGATGCTGGTCGAGAGGTAGGGGAAGTTGAAGTTGATCGGAAAGCGGTAGCCGAACACTGCCGCCAGCCCGATCGCGATCAGCGAGTAGCCGGCGAAGTCCGCGAAGATCTGCAGCGAATAGCCATAGAGCAAGGGCACGAGGTTCAGCGGAGTCGATGCGGCCAGGACATCCGGCCCGAGCGTGAGGCCCGCGGTTTGTTCGGAAAGATTGTCCGCGACGAAGACCTTGAGAAAGTAGCCGGTGACCAAGGCACGCACCACCTGTCGCCACGGGATGTCTTCCAAGCGCTTCGCGGCGATCTGCGGCCAGAACTCCTTCGCCTTGACGATCGGTCCGGCGACGAGCTGCGGGAAGAAGAGCAGGTAGAAGCCGATGTCGCGGACTCCTTTCGCGAAACGACCGCCTTTCGACATCAGCGCGTCGCCTTCGCGGGTCACTTCGCCACGGGCGACGTCCACGATCATGCTGATGCCGTGGAAGGTGTAGAAGGAGATGCCGATCGGCAGCGGGATGGCCTTGGCGGCTTCGACCCATGAGGCCGGAAGGAAAGGGAGGAGGCCGGCGAGGAAAGGCAGGTACTTGAAGATGCCGAGCAGCGTGAGGTTCATCATCACCGCCCGCCGCGTCCATTGCTTCACCTTGGCCTCGTTGCCGGCGACCTTGTGAAGGATGATTCGGCCGGTGGCGAGGCTGTTGCCGACGCAGGAAATGGCAAGCAGGCCAATGAGCTTCGGATCCTCCCATCCATAGAAGATCACGCTGGCGACGAGTGCCAGCGTGACTTGCCATGCCTTGCCATGGCGACCCCGCGACCATGGCGCATAGTAGAGCGCGAAGGTGGCCGCGAGGAGGATAAGGAACTCCCAGGAGTTGAAGAGCATTCAGCGAGATGAGGCAGGAGGCAGGGGGGCCGTTCAGACCGGCGTCGGCTGGCTTTCGCCAGCGGAGAATGCCATGGATGTTGACCCTCGCAGACTACTTAGCGGGATTCGATGGGCCTGAATAATCCCAGGACAGAGATCCCATGATATGGAAACGCTTTGCGAAATGGTCCGGTTTCCAGCCAGATCGTTGCCTTGGTCCCGAGGGCCTTTTGCGCGAAGCTACTAAGGAAGGGCAACAGCGTTGCGTCGGAAGACCATTCAATCCATTCCAACCCACAATGCCTTTCTGCAAGATTGAGCAAATGCCAATGGTCCCACGATTGCAAGTGGCCTTCGTTTACCTCCTCGCAACTCATCGAGCGGCGGAACGTCCGGTGTAAGTAGCGGAGATTTGGCACAGCAATGATAACGTAAGATCTCGCGATCTTGGCCAAAGTGCCAAGCACCAGTTTTGGGTTGTCCACGTGCTCCAGAACATGGAAGCAGCTCACCACGTCGAAGGACTTCTCCCCGAATTGCGAAAGAGGGTCGGAGATGTCCAGGACAGAGGACTTTCCGAACCGGCTCGCAAGTTCCACGCATTTGGGGTCGGTGTCGGTTCCGGCGACTTCAAATCCGGCGTCGGCGGCGAGTCCCATCATCTCCCCGCGGCCGCATCCATAGTCCAGGAGGGACTTTCCGCTTCCGGAGGTATGCTTCAGCAATAGCTCAAGCCCCCGCCGCTTCCACAAGCTCTCATAGTAAGAAAATCGATTGTTAACCTCGTCGATTTCGTATGAAAGGTGCTTTATGCTCATGGTATGTTATTGAACGGTGTTCGGTCCGCGCTGGTGGCCGCGGCCGAGATTTTTGTTAGATCAATCGAATCGCTTTCAGGCACCCGTTGTTCTCCAATCTCCGGGGAAGTACACCGAATTGTGCCCGGCGGCCGGATTGAATTCGACTAGTAGAGTTGATCCGCTTTGAGCGATTGTGGCCAATGAATATCCCTCGGGAAGGAAGCTTCTGATCTGATCTTCCGTTAACTCCAAATGTTCGAAGAATATGAGCGGATGGAATTTTCTCACGACCTCGCGCATTCCCAAGAAGACGCTCGGCTCGTGTCCTTCGGTATCCACCTTGATCACCTTGGGCGGATCATACCCTTGGTCGAACACCAGCGAATCCGCTGTGGCGACTTGGATCTCAATTTTTTCGGCACCTTTTTCCCGCTCCGCAGGCGTGATTGAAGCCAACGTGCTCAATCCGGTCGGGATATGCAGTGTTGCCGTTCCGTTTTCATTGGAGAGCGCCAGTTGATGAATGGTGCAATCGGGAAACCCCGACATCAATGTCTCGGCCCATTGCCTGAGCTTCGGATTCGGCTCGAAGAGATGCTGCCGACAGGCCGGCCTCAAGGTCCTCACGTGGTGACTTACAACGCCCGTGTTGGCCCCCACATCCCAGAACACATCTCCCTCATGGAGGTGCTCGGTGATCGCGGTGACCAGCTTCGACTCCTGGTGGGTGTCGCCCAATAGATAGTTTAACAAGCTGAACGCGGATATTTCACTGAAATCCACTCTGGCAGTCTCCCCATTAGGCAGGCGCAGCGGATATGACCGGAGTCCAGGTAACCGGGACGTGGCAATATTTATTAATCGGCCAGCCCCCCTCCTGTGACACTTCCCATGCCAAAATCGATAAAATTCAACAATTGATTTTGAAAGTAGGTCGCTCATGGCGTTTATCGATGCGGCAAGTCTTCTTATGATTGCTGCTTGAGTTGCTAGTTAGTCAGTGCCGGGATGGCGTACAGTATAACCAGCGCAGGCAGGCATGCTCGCGGCCTTCGGCGAGCATCCGGTCCGCCTGCCGCCGCGGCAGCCCATCGAGCAGCGGGACGCGGACGTGATCAAGTTTGTCGAAGTCGTGGATCGTGTCGATGCGCCGGATCTCGTGGGTGGCCGCGAATCTTTCTTCCAGGCGCTTGGTAACTTCGGGCGAGAAGCCGTCGTGTGTTTCGATGATGAAATCCCATCCCGCGAGGTGGCGGATGTTTTCCTCGCTGAGGATCACGTCCTCGAAGCCCTCGCAATCGACGATGACCAACCCGCCGTCAGCACCAAGCTGCGCGATATCCTCCGGCCCGCAGTGCCCGCGTACGTCGATGCGGGCGATCACGCCATTGAGTTCGGCAAGCTTCCGCAGCTCCACTTGGGCGCGCGGGTTCTGCTCAAAGGCAATCACGCGGGTCTCAGGATTACGGAACGCGAAGCCGACCGCGTAATAGCCGTCGGCGGCACCGATATCCACGACCACCGGCGGACGCTTCACCAAGGCATCGACGACCACTCCGGCGAGTTCGTTCTCATACGTGCCGAGTAGCTTTGGATAGAGCGCGCTGCATCGCGCCTCGGTATCGCCGTACTTCATGCCTTGGAAGGGACCGGCGATCACCACCCGCTCGTTCAGCGCCGCCCGGAGTTTGGGGGAGTTGGCGACGATCCGCTCGGCCTCATGGTTTTCGCGCATGGCGCAGAGGAACTGACTGCCACGAACCAGCGTTTTGCTAATCGGCACCCAGAGAGTATCGCGGGCCACGAGCCATTCAGCAATTCGGCGGAGGATCTCTTTCATGTCGGGTATGCGAAGGAATTCTGCAGCTTGGGGAATCCGATTCTTGATGGCAAAAGGCTTACCGGAGCTTGGCGCGGATTTTCCGGAGCTGGTTCAGGCAGCCGCCGAGCAGGCGGGAATCGGAGATGGTCACGGCCATCCGCATGCGGAAGAGCTCGGCGCGAGAAAGAGGGACCGGGGACTCGAAGCGGACCGGTGCGGGAGCTTTGTCCGGCAGCTTGGACAAGCTGGCAATGCCGCCGAGGTGATCGCGCCACATCTGGCCGGGGAAATGCAGCGCCACGCACTGCTCCGCTGCGAAGTCGTAATGGACGCCGCGCCGGCTGCGCTTGAGATCCTCGGGGTGGTAGAGCTCCATATCCGGATACAGGTAGGCCATGATCTCCTGATCGGTGTTGTAGCGCAGAGCGGGGTCGAACAATCCGCGTTCGAGCATCGACTCCATCCGGGCAAAGGGGAACTCTTCGGAAAGATAGTAGAAGCCCGAGTTCACCCGCCGCGGGATCCTTTCGCGGATCCACTCGCGGTCGTTTGCGACACCATTGTACCAAGACCAGGATTCGGTGGAGAAGGCATTCGGCCGGTCGGGCGGGACCAAGCGGTCCGCGCCGCGCAGCCAGACGATGTCGGAGTCGAAGTAGAAGTATGGACCATCCGCCGCCATGGGCAGTTCCAGCTTCGTGAAGTATCCGGTGCCGTCGAGCAGGGCGCGGGTCTTCGGATACGTGGCGAGGCGGGCATCGAGCACCGGTCTTCGTTCGGCAGGGCGGACAATGCGGGCCTGCAATCCGGTGGCAGCGCGTAGCAATTCAGCCTCGTCCTCACTGTCGGGCGAGCCGTCGGTGTGGATATCGAGCCGGTAGCTTGCCGCGAAGTGGCGCGCGAAGGTGCGTACCGCGTGCAGCCCGATTTCCATGGCACCCTTGTGCACGAGGGTGGTGGCGAGCTGAAGTTGGCTCATGATGGTGAATCCGCTATTTTGGGGCACGATTGCGAGTTCGCGATTCGTTTACAAACCCGATGACTTTTCCGGCGACCGCTTTTCCGGATACCTCGGCCTTCCAAGTCATCGAAATGGAATGGGGATCGCGTTTGCCCTGCTCCCACATTCTCGCCTCCTCGGCCAGAGCCAGCGAAAGGTCGCTCACGGACCTCGAAGCCGCGAGGGTCCCGGAGTCCCGGGTCGTGAACCAACGGGTCGATGCAAGAAGCGGGTGGTCTCCCACGACAATGGAAGCTCCACAGCAAAGCGCCTCGGCGGAGCTGATGTGGAATGACTCGAACCGGGAGCCGCAGAACAGAATGCGGCTCTTGAGGTAGTGTTCCTTCAACACGTGCCGCGGAAGAGCATCCGTGAAAACCAGTCTTTCGCGGATCTCCGGACCGGGATCATAGCGAAGGTCATCTGCAAGCGAGCGGGAACCCCTGCCAACGATCTCGAACTTCCATTGGGAGAATTCCCGCAGGAACTCGGCGGCCACCCGGAGCGTCGTCACCGGGTCCTTCTGGTGACGGTCTTCAGGAAGCCAGCGTCCGACGCAGATCACCCGGGGCTCCTTTGGCTCGCCTTGGTAAGCCATGTCATCCTGCACCGGGTGGGGGAGCACCTGGAGTTTGGAGACGAGGTCTCCGAAGCCCAAGGCTGAAGCATATCTGGCGACCGTGTCCCTCGCTGGAGGAGATACGGCGGCGAGGACATCGGAATCCGCGAACATCTCCAGGCGCCGCGTTTCGTAAAGGGCGGGGACCGTATCCCGGATCCCGCGTAACATCAGCCGCAGTTTCCTAGCCAATGGCTGCGGGCCTTTGATCTGGTCACTCAACGCGATCAGCCAGCTTCGGAAATCGGCATGCGGGGATTCGATGCCCGCGGAATCGAGATTCTGGATGAGGAAGCTTCCCGCACTGCGAATGGCCGTGGCAATCTTTCTGAATCTCGGGTCACCCCACGCGTAGAGAACCACGACATCGAAACCTTGGGATTGCCACCATGCGGGACTTCGCAGGTCCTCTTCCGACGCCCGGATCAGGTCCGAGGCTTCTCCGGGAGCAGGTGTTCCCGGCATGATGCAGACGCAATCGACGCCCGCGTTTTGCAGGCTCCTGCAGACCAAACCGGAATCCCGTCCAAAAAAATGTTCGCCCGACTCAAATGCGATGGGAGTGCACGTCGCGGCTTTCATGAAGCTATCCAGAGATTCTTGCTTCCGCGCGATCGCAGGCCAGGGCCTCTATGACAGGATCTTGGCGACATCTCCCATCTGCGGATCCATCGGACCCTTTCTAACGATTGGCGAGTTCCCGATAGAGGGAAGCGAAGCCGGCGGCGGTTCGTTCGGGACGGAGGTAGGCGCGGTCTTCGGCATGCCGCCCCGCCCCGAGTTCACGGGAGCGGTCAAAGTTGCCCATCACATCGCACAGCGCGGCCGCGAGGCCGCCGGCATCGAGCGGCTCCACGATGCGCCCGTTGACGCCGTCCTTGATGTAGCCGGCCTGGCCTCCGTGGCGGCTGGTGATGACCGGCAGCCCGATCACCCGGGCTTCCTTCACCGAGTTCGGGCTGGTGTCGCCGCGGGTGGGCAGCACGAAAGCCCATGCTCCTTGCAGCTCGCGTTGCATCTGATCCCAAGGGAGCAGGCCGAGGCTGCGGACTTTTGTTAGCCCTGCGGCTTCGACGGCGCCGGCCATCCCATCATCTCCGGCGAGCCGCAATTCCCAAGCCCGGTCGGGCAGCAGTTTCATCGCCTCGATGAGCAGGTCGAAGCCCTTCCGCGTGCCGGCACCGCCGACGTAGAGGGCGTAAGGCTTGTCCGCCGCCGGCTGCCACGGCACATCGTAGAAGCGCGGGTGGACGCCATATTCGACCAGCCGGCATTCGGCGGAGGGATCGACTTCCTTGATCCGCGCAATGCCCCACTCGGACTCGCAGGTGACGACCGTGGCGGAGCGGATCATGGCGGGTTCGGCACTCACCATGCGTCGCCACCGCCAGTCATCCGGCAGGCCGCCGATCCGCTGGTACTCGGTCAGCACGCCTTGCATTGAGAGAATGGTGGGGCCGCGGAAGTCGCGCAACGCCGCCGGGTAGATCAATTCGGTACCCCAGGCATGAACGATGTCCGGTTGCAAGCGGCGCAGGAATTTCTTCAGGTTCCAGCGCGCCGGCAGGTTGCCGAGCGCGAGGTCGAGGCTGACCGAGGTGGCGGGGAGCCGGTGGAAATGCTGGCCGAATCGCTCGACCGTCGTCGCGCCGGCCTTGCGGCGGTCGAGCACCACCCAATGGATCTCGAACTCCGGATGCGCCGCGAACCCTTGGGCCAATTGCGGCAGCCAGGTGCAGCCTTGCCCGCCGCCACGGCCGCTGGCATCGCCCTCGAGGGCACCCCAGGGAAAGTCGGCGAGGATTGCGATGCGGCGGCGCGGGTTATCGGTCACGCGAGTCGATGGGTTCGGGTCCAGCCGTCGCCGGTGAGGATGGGAAGGTCTTGATGACGACAGCGGGATTGCCGGCGGCAAGCGTCCCGGCAGGGATGCTTTTGATGACCACCGAGCCTGCACCGATGACGGCGCCGTCTCCAATGGTGACCCCTTTCAGAATGATCGATCGTGCTCCTACGAAGACGCCGCGCCCGATGCGAATGGGAGCGGCGGAGGGGGGCTTGCCGGAGCCCAAAGGCACTTCGTGCATGTCCGAATCACAGATCAAGCAACCTGCTCCGATCATGGAGCCTTCGCCGATTTCGATGCCGAGATTTGCGATGAGCTGGCACGAGGAAACGCCGCAACCGCGCTTCAATTCGAGCCGGGCGCCGTTTTCCACGCTGAGCATCATCGAGCCGGTGGTGCCGAGCCAGTTCGCCCAGCGGGCCGTGTTGATGGTGACGCCGTCGCCAAGGATGATGCGACCGCTGCCCTTGCGCCGGACCGAGGGAAGCCCATTGAGAATCACCCCCGCTCCGAGTTCACATCCACGTGCCTTGGTTACGGCCGAGGACAAAGTGCGGATCGCGGCTAGAATGGTTGATTTCATGGCTGAGGCGCATCCGGCTCCGAAGGGGTAGAGACTTGGGGGCGATAGAGGCGACGCAGCGGCTTGAGAAGGGTTGCGAACAATTCGTCGCGAACCTCTGGCGAGACTCCCAGGTAGCCTATAATGGGAAGGCCGACGAGACACGAGAGGGAGGTCGAGACGAGAAGTCCGAAATAACCGGGGATCGGCTGACACCACCGGGCAATGAGCAGAGCGCAGCCCAAGACGATCGGCGATACCAGAAGGGGACGACTGATGGCGGGAACAAAGAGTTCGAAAGAACTCCGGCCGGTGGTCTTCGCAATATGGCGAATTCCAAAGATGATCATTCCCAGCCAGAAGCCGAGCGAATTGATCAAGATGATCCCGCCGCTGTCGGTGAATCCTGCAATGAGAAAGGCAGCCCCGCTCACCGCAACTGCTTGAATGATCGGAACGAGCGCGGTGATGCCGAATTTCTTGCTGAATCCGATGGGCCCGTAGGCGACTCCAAACACGGCGTGGCAGAAGAAATGAAAGGCGATGTTCACGTGCATCACCGTCCCCCACTTTGAGTCAATTCCCGTCCAAAGCGCGACAAAGCGCTGGTTGTTCGCAGCCGCCACCGAAAAAACGAGGCCCGACGAGGCGATGACCAATTGGGAAGCCTGTCCCCAGCGCCGAACTGCCAGCGGGATGTCGCCACGCACGAAGTAATCAAGCAACATCGGGACCCCGATCGAGAATGGTCGGAATGCGAACTGCTTGAGCACCCCAAAAACCCGGGTGCAGACGGCCCACAACCCGCCTGCATCAAGTCCCACCAGTGAAGAGATCAAAAGCTGCGGCAAGCCAATCAGGATCGTCACTCCGCTCTGGATGCCGAAGTTGTTGATGGAATAGTTCCAGACCTCCGACCACTCGGCACGGGACGGCAGGCCGTAAGTACCGCGTCGCGGGAAATATCCGTTCCGCCGGCACATCCACGCATTGAAGGACGTCAGCCAGAGCATTCCGACTGCTTGGTTGGCGAGTAGGGAATAGATCCCCCAGCCGGCTTCGAACGAGAGGTGGAGAACCACGTAGTAAACGGTGAACAGCCCAATCTGCCCCATCTGGCTGAGATCCTGGCGGTGATGGAGGATCAGTGGAACAGCAAAGACCCGGCTGGCGATGATAATGGCCCCGATCACCGCCTGGATGAGCATCACCAGCATGAACTCGCGGCTGAGCTCATCGGGGATGTTGAGTAGTGGAGCGGCGAACATCGCCGCCACAATTCCGCCCGCCAGGATCAGCAGCGAGACGAAGCCCAGTGCGAGGCCACTGGCGGTGAACAGCCTGCCGTAGCGCTCCGTGTCCTTGCCATCCTTGCATTCGAAAAGATACCGGATGAAGGACTCGGTCATCCCGAATTCCGCCATTGTCAGATAAGATCCGATCGTCGTGACGACGCCGAACATCCCGAACTCGGCAGTGGTCAGATGGGAGAGCGCGAGGGGTATCGAAGCGAAGGAATAGAAAATCTGGGCGGCTAGCGCACCGTAGCTGAAAAGAACTCCTCTAACCAACAGGCGTCTGTAGGACATGGCAGGATGCTGTTAGATAGAGGCGATCCCTTGTCGCTTCGAAGGGCCATTGCCTTGGAGAAGATTCCAAGTGCGCACAATCGGTTTCCTGATCCGGCGCGGGGCCGGGATCACCGGGGGCGGCTCACGGGACCCGGTTGGGGACCAGGGCGGCTTCCGCCCTGCCCCTGCGTAGGGCCATCGGCTGTTGAACCTGAGATGCCCGATCTGGTGCCGGGAGCAACGACAGGTTGTTTGTGGTAAGCCGAATCAATCCAAAGCTGAAGAAGAGGATGGCGCAGGCCGTGTGGAACTCACCGAAAATGAAAGTGAATTGAAGCGGCAAAACTAGAGCAGGAATCGCGAAGAACAAGACTGTGGAAAACCAAGGGGTTCCTCTTGCTCGCTTGATCAGCCGGTGCCAGTGCGTGCCGATCCGGATCATGGCAAGGAGAATCACGGCCAGCCCGACGTAACCCACCGTGCGGATGGTGTGAACCGGGCCGCTGTGATAGCCGCCCGCGAGCATCATGTTTTCCTGTTGGACGGTGAGGCCCGTGGAGCCCGCCCAACCTTCCCGCCCACCTTCCGCCAAAGACTCCATCCTCCGGTGCTCCTCCCTCGTGATCCCGAGGCCATCACCCAATAGCTTGTTCTGGATCCAGCGATCGGTGAAAAGCGCTTCCTTCCACATCTCCACCCGCCATTCCGTGGAATTCTCAGCAGCATCCACGTAGCGCGTTTCCCAAGTGCCCGGGAATGGAGAGAGTGCACGCTGGATATTGCCGGGGAGCGGTGCCACCAGATTGACCACTGCGAGGACGCCAATCAGGAGTGCCGCGGCGAGGGTCGATGCCAAGGTGGCGAAGAATCCATGGTGGTAAAAAATGCCGACAAGCAGCGTGAGCCCGGCGTAGGCCACGTAATTCCGGTAACCCGATCCGGCTGCGGCAACGATGAATACAAGGAAGAGGAACAGGTAAAGCGGCCGGAGGATCGCCTGATAGGGCGACATCTTGCTCACCAGCCACCGGAGGCCCATCGAACTGGCGGACCCCAAGCCCGCGATGCGGGCGAATCCCGTTTCCCCGGCCACTGCGGCATACCCGGACCGCATCCGCCATTCAACGAAGGGTACGCCGACGAACGTCCCCAGCACGCTGAGCCGGGCCGCCCATTTTAGCTCGGCCTGCGGCACAACCAGCATCGACATCAGGCAGCCCGACAAAAAGCTCAGGGCAATCACAAAATAGGGCTTCGCTCCGACTGCGGAGGCACCGAACATGTTGAGGCCGATGGGATTACGGAGATAAGCTTGGACCACCAGTAGGGCGATCATAAGGATCCAGAACTCAAGTTCTCCGAAGTTTCGCTTCAGTCGAAGTTGGCGGACTGAAATCATCAGGAGGGAGAACGCTAGGAAAAGTCCTTGTCCCAATTCCACGGTGGTGAATCCCCGGATCAGCGGGAATTCCAACGTCGTGAAGAAAATCATCAACAACCAGATCCGCCGCCCGAGCAGCAGGCAGATGGTCAGCAGCGAAACGCCGGCAACCTTCAGCAACGTCTGCATCTGTTCGGTTACAATGGCAACGCCGAGCCATGCGGCGAGGACCGCCACGACGATGACGACCAAAACGCCTTGGATTGAACGGGATTCGATCACGTGCGAAAATGATGGTGGCCCAATCTGGGCCGGGCGGGAGACTAGGCGGGAAGTAAAGGGAGCACAACCGCGATGGCAGTGGCGATTTGCATGGCATTCACTCCAGTGACAGGATCTCGTGAAGAATCACGCCCCGCATTTGGTTCCGGGTTTCGCCTGCCTCGACCGGAGCAACCGCGTCGCAAGGGTCGCCGCCGCGACCAAGGCCAGGCCGGAGAGCGCCATCCCCAGCCGGCCGTCGAACATGGCGCCGCCGGTGAGGACGAAGCCGCAGCCATAGAGCGACACGACCGGCAGGGCGGTCAGCAGCGAAACGCGCAGCGGGACGCCGAGCGCCCCGAGACCGTAGTTCTGCACGAACAAGGGCACGCCGGGCGTCACGCGGAGCAGCCAGGCGATCTTCACCAAGTCCTTCTGAGGCAGGGCGAACCATGGCTGGAGCCGCGCGCCCATCCAGCGGACCATGCGCTTGCGGGCCGGCCCGGCGGCAAGGGTGTGGGTCCAGACGACGTTCAGGGCGATCGCCGACAAGGCGAGGAGGCAGCTCATGCCATTGCTCCCCCAGACGACGCCGGCCAGCAGGAACAGCGCGCTGGCAGGAAATCCGAAACCCGGAAGGAATACCAGCGCCACGAAGATGACCCAAGGGTACTGGCTCCCGTACTCGGTGACGAATTGTTTGAAGGCTTGCACCGGAGACGGACGGAACGGGGATCTGGTAGCCAGAGGCTCAGGCGTCAGGCAAGCTGCCGCCCTTGGTCGGAAGCGCGGGCTTCCACCTTCTTTTCGCCACGAATCGCAGGAAGGCCCTGAGGCATTCTCGTCGTAGCGAAAATGAACAACCGCCCCCGAGTGTTCAAATAAAAATGAACAAACGGGCGTTTCCGGCACAGAGGCCCGGCTACTTCCGCAACTCCCACTTGTCGTGGCGGTGGCGGATGGCAACTCCCTCCTCGGCGGCGAAGCGCTGGACCGCGAGCCGAACGCCATCCCAGCTCCAGTCGTCGCCGAACAACACGCCGCCCGGCCGCACCAAGTCCCAGTAGGAAACGAGGTCTTGATAGACGTCTTCTTCCTCGTGGCTGGCGTCGATGTAAATCATCTCCGCCCGGACGCCGTGGAGGGCGAACCATTGGGCGGCGGTGACCGATGGGAGTGGCAGCGGGGTGATCCGGTCCTGATAGCCGGCCCGGCAGACATTCGCCAGAAAGCGGTAGTAGAGGGTGGGATAACCATGCCGGAGGCCGAGCGCGCCGTGGCGGCTGGGGTCGTCGAGGTCGGTCCACATTTCCAGCGCGCCGAGCCAGGTATCGACGCAGAGGATTTCCGTATCCAAGCCGAGGCGCTCGACATGGCGGGCGAGATTGAGGGCGGAGCCGCCTTTCCAGGTGCCGACCTCGAGGATGCGGGTCGGGCGGAGCTCTTCGACGAGTTCGCCGAAGGCCGGCGAGTCGGAGCCCCAGCCGGCGGCATCGTCGGGCCACGTGGCGGCGTCGAAGCCATCGTAGGGATCGGTGCGGTGGAGCAGCGGCCGGACCTTGCCGTTGAAGTCACCGGCGACCCCCGTGGCGCGCTGGGCGGATCGCAGCCGCTTCAGGCTGAAGCCGAGGCGATAGGCCAGGCCTTTGGCGAGGCTTTGCGCGTGACGGGAGAGGGACATATTTAGCTGCCCGGGCGGTCCACCGCGGTGGGCGAATCGTCGGTCCGCACCGCGATGTAGGATTTCGGAAAAATCAGGAGGATCCGCTCCACGAGGATCCGGCAATCCGGGAACAACCGCATCATTTCCCGGTGCGTCAGCAGGCGGGTGGTGTCCACCATGAAGTCCACGTCCGCGCGGGGCGGCTTGGACAGCCAGCCCCACGGCGTGCAGCGGCGGATCAAGTGCCGCTGGAGCGAGCGCGGCAGCCAGTGGATGAAGGGCGCCATGTAGTGGGGCTCGATCGGGCACTCGCGGGCCGGCGTCTGGCACCACAGTTTTTTCCCCACCCGGCGCATCTCGGCCGCGAACTTCTGTTGGTCGTCCCAAGTGCCGACATGTTCGATGACGCTGTTGGAAAACGCGATGTCGTAGCTTCGGTCGCCAACATTCACCAAGTGCCTGCCGTCGCCGACGAGTGCCCGGACCCGGTGCTCCGGATGGGCGGCGGAATCGGCCTGCATGACCTTGGGATTCACGAGATCGATCCGCTCCACGACGGGCGGATAATTGGTCCAGAAGCCCGTTTCCCCGCCGATGTCGATCAGCGAATCGCAAGCCGCGGGCTCCAGCAGCCGGACGAACTGCTCGAACCGCCGGGCACGCCAGATCTTGAAAACGCGCCGGTAGATGTCGATCGCCGTCATCGCGCGGATTGGGGTAGGGACCGGGGTAGGTCGGTCCGACTTTGTTCCTGCGGGGCAGGGGCGTTGCTTTGGCGTTTCGCCCCGATGGAGACAAGTGGGGCGGCCCGGCGGTCCGCCCCTACCTTTCCGTCAGATGATCATCCCCGCGGCGACCGTTTCATTGGAGCCCGGATCGACCAGGATGAAGGAGCCGGTCTGGCGGTTGCGGCGATACGAGTCGTGGATCACCGGCTGGGCGGTGCGCAGGGTGATGCGGCCGACGTCGTTCATGGTGAAGGTGCCGGCTCCCTCGATCTTGTGCAGCGTGTTGATGTCCACGAGGTACTTCACCTCGCTGATGATCGCCTGCATTTCGCGGGAGGTGTGGCGCAGCACGACCTTGGCGCGCGAGGCCATCGGCTTGTTGGAGAACCAGCAGATCATCGCCTCGATGTCTTGCGAGTTGCGCGGCGGGTTGTTCTGTTTGACGATCATGTCGCCGCGGGAGATGTCGATCTCGTCGGTCAGCGTGAGCGTCACGCTCTGCGGCGCGAAGGCTTCGTCGAGGTGGCCGTCGGCGGTGTGGATCGCCTTGACCCGCGAGGTGAAGCCGGAGGGCAGCACGGTGATCTCGTCGCCGGGCTTGAAGACACCACCGGCGACGCGTCCGGCGTAACCGCGGAAGTCGTGCCACTCGTCGCTCTGCGGGCGGATCACCCACTGCACCGGGAAACGGGCATCGACGTGGTTTTCCTCGCCGCCGACATAGACGTGCTCGAGGTGATAGAGCAGCGACGGGCCTTGGTACCACGGCGTGTTCGCGGACTTGTCCACGACGTTGTCGCCGTTAAGCGCGGAGATCGGGATCGGCGTGATATCGACGATGTTGTCGAGGCGCGAGGCGAACTCCTGGTAGTCCTGGATGATCTTGTCATAGACCTCCTCGGAGTAGTCCACGAGGTCCATCTTGTTGACGGCGACGACCACGTGTTGGATGCGCAGAAGGTTCGCGATGAAGCTGTGGCGCTTGGTCTGCTCGATCACGCCCTTGCGTGCGTCGATCAGGATGATGGCCAGGTTCGCGGTCGAGGCACCGGTCACCATGTTCCGGGTGTACTGGATGTGGCCCGGGGTGTCGGCGATGATGAATTTGCGCTTCGGCGTGGCGAAGTAGCGGTAGGCGACATCGATGGTGATGCCCTGCTCGCGCTCGGCCTTGAGGCCGTCTGTTAGAAGAGCGAGGTCGACGTGGCCGTCGCCGCGGCGCTTGGAGGTTTCCTCGATGGCTTCGAGCTGGTCTTCGAAGATCGACTTGGAATCGTAAAGCAGGCGGCCGATGAGGGTGGACTTGCCGTCATCGACGGAGCCGGCGGTGGTGAAACGGAGAAGGTCCATGGAAGGAAAGTTTGCTAGTTTTCAGTGTTCAGTTTTCAGCGGGATTCCGCTGTTGCGAACGAGGGGTCAAAGCGATTGTCAGATTCCGATGCCCGTTTTCTTCCTGAAAACTGAGCACTGAAAACTGACAAACTCTTCGTTAGAAATACCCCTCCTTCTTCCGGTCCTCCATGGCGGTTTCGGAGCGCTTGTCGTCGGCGCGGTTGCCGCGCTCGGTCTGGCGGGCGGCGGCGACTTCCTCGATGATCTTTTCCATGGTGTCGGCGGTCGATTCGACGGCGCCGGTGATGGTGGCGTCACCCATGGTGCGGAAGCGGATGGTCTTCCGTTCGACGGTTTCGCCGTCGCGCGGTTGGACGAATTCGCTGACGGCGAGGATGGTGCCGTTGCGGGTCACGGTGTCGCGGGTGTGGGCGTAGTAGAGGCTCGGCAGGACGATTCCCTCGCGCTGCATGTACATCCAGATGTCCATTTCGGTGAAGTTGGACAGCGGGAAGACGCGGAAGTGCTCGCCCGGGTGCTTGCGGCCGTTGAAGAGGTTCCACAGCTCCGGGCGCTGGTTCTTCGGGTCCCACTGGCCGAAGTCGTCGCGGTGGGAGAAGAAGCGCTCTTTCGCGCGAGCCTTTTCCTCGTCGCGGCGACCGCCACCGAGCAGGGCGTCGAACTGAAATTCGGCAATGGTGTCGAGCAGGGTCGTCGTCTGCGCGCGGTTGCGGGAAGCGTTCGGGCCCTTTTCCTCGACCACACGACCGTCATCGATCGACTTCTGGACCGAGCCGACCACGAGGCGGGCGTCCAGCTTCAAGGCAAAGTCGTCGCGGTAAGTGATCGTCTCCGGGAAATTGTGGCCGGTGTCGATGTGGACCAGCGGGAATGGCATGCGCGCCGGGTGGAAGGCCTTGCGGGCGATCCAAGCCATGACGATGGAGTCCTTGCCGCCGGAGAAAAGCAGGCCCGGGTTCTGGAACTGGGCCGCGGTCTCGCGGAGGACGAAGATCGCCTCGGCTTCGAGCTGGTCGAGGTGGGAGAGCTGGTAGTTGGGCATCGGGGCGAAAAGCCGTGGTTGTGGTGCGTAGGCTGCCGGTCGTCCGGGTTGCCGTCGCGGGGCCGGGAGGAAAAGGCGGGCGGAAGGCTCCGCGCAAGAAACAATTACTTAGTTGAGCAACTTGGTAATGTTTGTGCGGGGCAACTGACAGTCAGGGAGCGGGAGGGAGCCGAGCTCCCGCCGCGGCATGGACAAACGCCGTCCAGCCGGAAACCGGCTTCAAGCCTGACCCGCCAGGTCCGACGAAGGCACGCCACGGCTACCGAGAAACTCCAGCACCTCGAAGACCGCGTCCTCCACGCTCATTTTCTCGGTATCGATCACCAGTTCGGCATGCTGCGGCTCTTCGAAGCCGCTGTCCCGGCCGGTGAAGTTGGCGACCTCGCCCTTCGCGGCCTTGGCGTAGAGACCTTTCACGTCGCGTGCCTCGCAGGCCTGATAGCTGGCCTTCACGTAAATCTCGGCAAAGTCATCGCCAAGGATGCCGCGAACCAGGTCGCGGTGGATGCCGCGCGGAGTGATCAGCGAGCAGAGGACGATGACCCCGTTCGCGGCCAGGATCTTGGCGACCTCGGCCGTGCGGCGGATGTTTTCAAGCCGGTCGTCGTCCGAGAAGCCGAGGTTGGCGTTCAGGCCGGTGCGCAGGTTGTCGCCATCGAGACGCACGGTGTAGCGGCCTTGGTGGTGAAGCACCCGCTCGACGCCGCCGGCGATGGTCGATTTTCCTGATCCGGAAAGTCCGCAGAACCACAGCACGACGCCGCGTTGGCCGAGAAGGGTTTCCTTGTCCTGCCTCGGCAGGGTGGCGTGCGGGTGGATGTTCGACATGACGAGATGAATCTAGCAGGGAAATGGCGGTGGGTCAGGGAGAATTGCGGCAGCCAGAGGTAGGGACCGACCGCCGGGCGGTCCGCCCCTACCCTCGGGTGATCCGGTCGCGCAGGCTGTACCAGAGGAAGAGCGAATTGTAGGTGAAGTAGCGGCGGAACAGGCGGCGCGGTTCGGCGGCGATGCGGTAGGCCCATTCGAGGCCGAATCTCTGGAGGAAAGAGGGCGCCTGCGAGACCTCGCCGGCGTGAAACGCAAAGGCCGCTCCGATGCCGAAGTACACGCCCGGCGATAGCTGGTCCTTGTGGCGGGCGATCCAGTGCTCCTGCTTCGGGCAGCCGAGGCCGACCCAGATCAGGTTCGCGCCGGACTCGCGGATCTTGCCGGTCATGCGGTCGAATTCGTCCTCCGGCCACTCGCCGAAGGGAGGCGAGTAGGAGCCGGCAATCGCCACGCCGGGGAAGCGTTCGGCGAAGACGGACTGGAGCTTTGCGAGCGTGGATTCTTTTCCGCCGAGTAGAAAGTGGCGGAACTCCGGCCGGCCGGCGGTGGCCTTGAGGGTCTCCAGCATCAGCGTCGGGCCATAGACCCGGTCGGTCAGGCGCTCGGCGGGCGGCAGTGCCACATTGAGCGACCAGACCAGCGGCATGCCGTCCGGCACGATCAGGTCGAAGCGGCGCATCGATTCGCCGAAGGCCGCGTCGCTGCGGGCAAGCGCGGCGACGTGGGTGTTGGCGGCTTCTACGGCAATCGCCGTACTTGGCGCGGTGGCCTTTTCCAAGATCCATGCGACCGCACCGGCGTAGTCCGTGCAAGCAAGCGGCAGGCCGATGACGGGAAGGGTGCGCATGACAGAATAAAGAGCGTGGACATTCAGTCCACGCCGTGTCGACAGAATGTCGACACTCCTCAACGACAGAAAGGTTCGACGGGACGCAGTTGGCTGTTAGTCGTCAAGGCCGCGGCGCGCGATGCCTCATTCGGGAAAAGATACAACGCATAGCCGCCATAGCCACCGCCGCAGTACTTCCTGGCCAGCGCGCCCGGCAGTTCCGGCAGCGGCTCCATGCCCTCGTCGAGTTGGGTCGAGTGATAGACTTCCATCCCGCGGGCGAGCTTTTCCAACGACGCCTCGATCACTCCTTCGCGGGCAATGCGACCCGACTCGGCGATGCGATCGTAGTCGCGCGGCAAGTCCGCCACACCGGGCGTATCGTGCGGTGACCCCGTCCACAGGATCGCCAGGCAGCCACGAAGGAAATCGCCGTTGCGCTTGAAATCGAGCACCGGCCGTTGGCCCGAGCGCCACACACAGAGTCCCGTTTCGCGGATCACCGCGGGGTCCTGCCAGCCGACGCCTAGATCGAGTTCCGAATCGATGCCGTCCTTGCCATTGAGCAAGGCCCACGCGCCGCTGCCGCCGAGGCCGGCCTGCTTTTCATACGGCCACTCGCGCAGCGATACCAGCGGCGAGATCGCGCAGTTCACCACGAACTCTCCCTCGCGGGAAAAGCGCGGGACGTCCAGCCAGCCGCCGGCGAAATCGACGCGCAGCGGGGCCTCGGTTGGCGCCTGCACCCAGCGGACGATCGATGAGGTCGAGACCGGCTCGAAGCGTGGCGGCGTCTTCGGCAGCACCACGTACTGCGCGCCGACCTCGGCACACAGCGCGCGCTTCAGGTCGCCATACTTGTCGTCGTCGGTGACCGCGAGGATGTTTGGCCGAAGCTTGAGGAAGTCCTCGCGGAAATCGATGCCCTCATCGTGCCCGTGGCCGATGACAACGTGATCGATCATCCGCAGGCTCTCTAACAGGGCCTTCTTGTGCTCGTCGGGAATCGACGGCTTGCGCCGCTTGTGGATCCACAGCACCTCGGACGAGGCGAAGGACACCGTGAGATGATCGCCGAGGGCACGGGCCTCTTCGAAGAACTGCACGTGGCCGCCGTGGATGATGTCGTAGCAGCCGGAGACGAAGACTTTCCGCATGAATCAGTAGTGGTATCGCGCTTGGGCAAACAGGATGCGGTCGTCTTTCACACGATACACCAACCGATGCTCTTGGGTGATTCGCCGGGACCAGATGCCCGGGCCGAGATGGCGGAGGGGCTCGGGTTTGCCGATGCCATCGAAAGGATCCCGCCGGATGGCTTCCACCAGTTCGAGCACCCGTAGCGCGATCTTCCGGTCGGTGGCAACCCAATGGCCCAGGTCCTCGAGAAAGTCCCGGTCGAAGACCAGCAGGCGCTCCGGGACATTCATCCGGCTTTCGCGGCGAGATCTTCCACGGTGAGCACCTCGCCTTCGCCGTTCTCAAGGCGGTTCAACGCCGCGAGCAAACGCCTGGCGTTGGCCGGGGAGCGGAGCAGGTGAGCCGTTTCTAACAGGCCATCCCATTCGCCCGCCGGTACCAGCACGACCGACTCGTGGCCGCGGCGATCGATCCGCACCGGTTGGCGCGCCGAGACCGCTTCATCCCATACGCTGGCCAAGCGGTCGCGGGCTTCGGTATAGGAAATGACGTTCACGGCGGAAGAATAACACGGACAGGTTTCCTGTCCAGAAGGTTTATTCCTTCGATACGGACACGTGATGGCCGTGCGCTTTGAGCAGGGCGTGGCGCTTGGCGGTATCGAGGTCGGAGGCGACCATCTCGGCGCACATTTGCTCGACGGTGATTTCCGGCACCCAGCCGAGCTTCTCCTTTGCCTTGGTCGGATCGCCGAGCAGCGTTTCCACTTCGGCGGGACGGAAGTAACGCGGATCGACCTTCACGATCACGTCGCCGGCTTTCACCGCCGGAGCGGTGTCGGCATTGGCGGAAACGACCGTCGCGATTTCATCGACGCCGCTGCCGGAGAACTCCACTTCGATGCCCGCCTCGCGCGCCGACATGCGGACGAACTCGCGCACCGAGATTTGCTTGCCGGTGGCGATCACGTAATCCTCGGCCTGCTCCTGCTGCAGCATCAGCCACTGCATGCGCACATAGTCCTTGGCGTGGCCCCAGTCGCGCAGCGCGTCCATGTTGCCGAGGTAGAGGCAGCTTTCCATGCCTTGCGCGATGTTGGCGATGCCGCGGGTGATCTTGCGGGTCACGAAGGTCTCGCCGCGCCGCGGGGACTCATTGTTGAAGAGGATGCCATTGCAGGCGTAGATGCCGTAAGACTCGCGGTAGTTCACCGTGATCCAGTAGGCATACATCTTCGCGACGGCGTAGGGCGAACGCGGGTAAAACGGCGTCGTTTCCTTCTGCGGAATCTCCTGCACCAAGCCGTAAAGCTCGGAGGTGGACGCCTGATAGAAACGGGTCTTCTTCTCCAGCCCGAGGAAACGGATCGCCTCCAGCAACCGCAGCGTGCCGATCGCATCGACATCGGCGGTGTATTCCGGAGCCTCGAACGAGACCGCGACGTGCGACTGTGCGCCGAGGTTATAGACCTCGTCCGGCTGCACCTCGGAAAGGATGCGGGTGAGGTTCGAGGTGTCGGTTAGGTCGCCGTAGTGCAGGCGGAAGCGGGCATGCTCGACGTGCGGATCCTCGTAGATGTGATCGACGCGCTGGGTATTGAAGAGCGAGGCACGGCGCTTGATGCCGTGGACCTCGTAGCCTTTCTCGAGCAAGAACTCGGCGAGATAAGAACCATCCTGGCCGGTGATACCGGTAATGAGTGCTTTCTTCATGGCGACAGTGAAGGGGGAAAGTTGGGAAGGGAGCGGGAGGATGCCAGTCCGGCGCACCCGCACCCATTACGCGATAAGGTGGGAATCAGAGGCGGGCCGCGCCGGCTTCAAGGCTGGAAAGGAAGTCCCGGTAGGCGCCGGCCAAGCCGTCACGGAAGTCGATGACGGGGGACCAGCCGGTGGCCTTGATCTTGGAGACGTCCATTAGCTTGCGCGGCGTGCCGTCGGGCTTGGTCGGGTCGGTGAGAATCTCGCCGGTGAAGCCGACGGTCTCGGCGACGAGCTGCGCGAGTTCGAGGATGGTCACGTCCTCGCCCACGCCAACGTTCACCCAGTCCGGCGGGTTATCGAGGCCGAGCAGGTGAAAGCAGGCGGCGGCGAGGTCGTCCACGTGCAGGAATTCACGGCGCGGCGTGCCGGTGCCCCAGATCGTCACGCTCGGCGCGCCGGCCTCCTTCGCTTCATGGAAACGGCGGATCAGCGCGGGAATGACGTGCGAATTCTCCGGGTGGTAGTTGTCGCCGGGGCCGTAGAGGTTCGTCGGCATCGCCGAGTGATACATCAGGCCGTGCTGCGCGCGGTAATGCTGGCACAGCTTCAGGCCGGCGATCTTGGCGATGGCGTAGGCCTCGTTGGTGACTTCGAGCGGGCTGGTCAACAGGCATTCCTCCGGCATCGGCTGCGGTGCCATCTTCGGATAGATGCAGGACGACCCGAGGAACAGCACACGCGGCACTCCGGCGCGCCGGCTGCCTTCGACGAGGTTCGCGGCGATACTAAGGTTCTCGTAGATGAAGTCCGCCGGGTAAGTGGCATTCGCGTGGATGCCGCCGACCTTGGCTGCGGCGATCATCACGATGTCCGGCTTCTTCGCGGCGAGGAAATCGAAGACGGCGCGCTGGTCCAGCAGGTCGAGCGTGTCACGGCCCGCGGTGACCACGTCGTGGCCGCCGCGCTTTTCCGCCTCGCGGACGAGGGCCGAGCCGACCATTCCGCGGTGTCCGGTGATGAAGGTTTTCGGCATGAGGAGAGAGAATGAGTCGGATCAGGTGATTTCGCCCGCCTTTACGAGCACGTCATGAATGTGAGCGGCGGAGATGAACATCCCGGCGGCAACCACCGCGTCCAAAGCCGGTTTCACTGCGGGAAGGATCTTCCGCTGCTTTGCTGCGAGGATGATTCCCAAGGTTCCGATGACCTGCAATCCGAGAGCCTGGGCGCAGCGCCGAGCCGCCAAGTCATCAAGCACGGCGATTGATCCGGAGAGCGATTGGGCGATGGCAATTACCGACGTTTCTCCCGCTCCCAAATCCCAAGCCGAGAGGAAAGGAGTCGCGGGAGGAGATGGCCTCAACAGGTGGGCTTGGTTGCCGAGCCAGGTTTTCGCTGGATCCGTGGGATCCTTGGCTTGGGCGACCTCGTGGGCAACAGGTTCGGGAATGACCAGGTCGCTCGCGAGCTTGAGAACCACGTCCATCAGCCCGGCCTTGGACAACACGATCAGCGGCGACGCGTTGATGACGAGAATCATTCCGCAAGAGCGGCGAGGTCGTCATCCACGCCTTGAAAGGGGCTGACGCCGACCCGCGACATGGAAAGCAGGAACTCCTGGCGGGACTGGCCGGCCAATTCAGCGGCACGTTCTTGGCTCAACATGCCTGTTTCATACCATTTGATCGCAGCCATCAGGCGCATGCTCGCCGCCAGCTCTCCGGGAGCTTGGCGGAGTGCGGAGAACGCCGATTCAGGCACGTCGATTTCCAGCTTCACGAAGGCAGGTTACTCTTGGAGTGTCGGAACTTCAACCTAGGAAGGATTCGATAGCCGTGGCGACCTCGTCGAGCTGGGCTTCGACGAGTTCCGGATAGACCGGGATGCTGATGACCTCCTGCGAGAGCTGGTCGGAGACGGGGCAATTCGAAAGCGAGTGCTCCGGCAGCTTCGCGAAGCATTCCTGGCGGTGCATCGGCACCGGGTAGTAGATCTCGCAGCCGATGCCCTTTTCGGTGAGGTAAGCTTTCAGCTCATCGCGGCGGCCGGGGACTCGCAGCGTGTATTGGTTCCAAACGTGGCCGACGTGATCGCGATCGGTGGGCAGGATCAGCGAACCGTTGGCGATCGCCGAAAGACGACGGCTATAGTAGTTCGCGTTGCGCGTGCGGCCCGCGGCGTAGTCGCCGATGCGGTGCAGCTTCACCCGCAGCAGCGCGCACTGGAGGGCGTCCATGCGGAAGTTGCCGCCGACCATCGAGTGATAGTAGCGAGGGTGCATGCCGTGGTTGCGCAAGCGCAGCATCTTTTCCGCGAGTTCGAACGACTCGGTGGTGACGAGGCCGCCGTCGCCGAAGCCGCCGAGGTTCTTCGACGGAAAGAAGCTGTAGCTGCCGATCTCGCCGATCGTGCCGCAGCCACGGCCGCGGTAAGTGGCGCCGAACGATTGCGCGACGTCCTCGACGATCTTCAGCCCGTGCTCCTTGGCGAACGAAGTCACCACGTCCATGTCGCACGACTGGCCATAAAGATGGACCGGGATGATCGCCTTCGTCTTCGAAGTGAGCTTGGACTTCGCCGACTCGATATCGATGCCGAAGCAATCGTTGCGGACGTCGCAGAAAACCGGCGTCGCGCCGGTGCGGAAAATGCTGCCAGCGGTGGCAAAGAAGGTGAAGGACGGGCACAGCACCTCGTCACCGGGTCCAATATCGAGGGCCATCAGCGCGATGATCAGCGCGTCCGTACCGGACGAGATCGAGATCGCGTGCTTCGCGCCAAGCGCGGCGGCGCATTCCTTTTCGAATGCCTCCACTTCCTCGCCGAGAATGAAGCGGCCGGAGTGGAGCACGTTTTCGAAGACCTGCTTCAACTCGGCTTCGAGCGGCAGGTTCTGGGCGTTGACGTCAAGGAGAGGAACAGCCATGGAGAGACAGAAGACTAGAAGACGACGGACAGAAGACTGGAAGCTAGGCTTTGATGACCAAGCCTTCCGGCGTGGTCACTGACGCCATCGCGTTGCGGGTGTCGATGATGAGGTCGGACCACGCGGCAAGCTGGGCGAGATCGAAGGCGGCGTGATGGGTGGAGATGACGATGCAGTCCTGGGAGCGGATGATTTCCTCGTTCCACTCGACGCTGCGCGCGCCGGCCCAGTTCATGTGTTCGCGGGTCGGGCCGACGACCGGCACGTGCGGATCGTAGAAGGAAACCTCGGCACCGAGGCGCTGGAAGCCATCGAGCAAGGCGAAGGTTGGCGACTCGCGCATGTCATCGACGTTCGCCTTGTAGGCGAGGCCCATCAGCAGGATGCGCGAACCTTTCACCGGCTTGCCGCGTGAATTGAGCGCCTCCATGGTACGATGGATGACGTAGTTCGGCATGCTCCGGTTGATCTCGCCGGCTAGTTCGATGAAGCGCGTGTGCACGCCATACTCGCGGGCCTTCCACGTGAGGTAGAAGGGATCGATCGGGATGCAGTGACCGCCGAGGCCCGGGCCGGGATAGAAGGCGGTGAAGCCGAAGGGCTTGGTCGAGGCGGCGCGGATGACCTCCCAGATGTCGATGCCCATCTTGTCGGCGGCGACCTTCAACTCGTTGACGAGGCCGATGTTCACCGCGCGATAGATGTTTTCGAGGAGCTTGGTCAGCTCGGCGACCTTGCAGGA
>CBKZPU010000050.1:0-30709 GCA_966696705.1 uncultured Verrucomicrobiaceae bacterium
CCGCTCCGGCAATTGCCGCGGCTCGGGCCGGATCTTCGGACCTTCCGGCACCGGATTCGGCTCTGGAGATTCCACGGGAAGCGGCACGGGCGCCACTTCGGACTCCATCGGCGCGGTGATTGCCTCCCGGCATCTCGGACAAGGTCCCGTCACCCCCGCCAACCGTGCCGGAACGTTCAAACGAACCTGGCAGTGAGGGCAGTGGAAGATGATCGTCGCGGCAGGAACCATCAGGGAGGTGAATATCCGACGTGCGGGACGCTATCGAAAGCGCCCGATAGCGTCAACGGTCCGCTGCCCTGCCGGCCGGATCAATGCTCCATCGGACTCTCGCCGGAAGCATCTCCAAGATGGGCCGACTTCTCGGGCAGGAACTTCTTGAAGCGCGATTTGTCGATCGCCTTCATATAAGCTTCTTCCGGCGAAATCATGCTGGCCTGGAGCTTCTGCCAGATCGACTCATCCATGAACTGCATCCCCTCGCCCTTGCCGCCGGTGATCACGTCATAGAGCTTCTGGGTGGCGCCTTCTCGGATGATCGCGGAGACAGCGGGCGTCGCGAACATGATCTCGTGCACGGCCACGCGGCCCGGCTTGTCGCAGCGCTTGCAGAGAAGCTGGGCGAGCACGCCGCGCAGCGAGGCCGCGAGCATGGTGCGCACCTGCGATTGCTGGTCGGCGGGGAACACGTCGATGATACGGTCAACGGTCTTGCGCGCGTTGTTCGTGTGCAAGGTGCCGAAGACCAAGAGACCCGTTTCCGCAGCCGTCAGCGCCAGCGAGATCGTTTCAAGGTCGCGCATCTCACCGACGAGCACGATGTCCGCATCCTCACGAAGGGCGGCTCGCAAGCCGTCGGAGAACGATGGCGTCTGGATCGGCACCTCACGCTGGGTGATGATCGAGCGCTTGTTGCGGTGCACGAACTCGATCGGTTCCTCCACCGTGATGATGTGCCTGTTGAAGTTCGTGTTGATGTAATCGAGCAGCGCCGCAAGCGTGGTGGACTTGCCGGAACCGGTCGGGCCGGTGACCAGCACCAGGCCGGAACGGATGTGGCCGAACTGCTTCACCACTTCCGGCACACCGAGCGACTCGAGCGACATGATCTCGGTCGGGATCAACCGGAAGACCGCGCCGAGGCCGTTGTTTTGCTTGAGATAGTTGCAACGGAAGCGCGAGTCCTCATCCATCGCGTAAGCGAAGTCGAGGTCACCGGTCTCGAGATAACGCTCGAAGGCCTTCGGGTCGCAGATCTCCGCGAGCATGTCCTTGAACTCCTCATGGGAAAGGATCGGCTGGTCGGGAATGGGAACCACCGAACCGTGGACGCGGGTTTTTGGCGGCTGGCCTTCGGCCAGGTGAAGGTCGGAACCCCGGTTGGCGACGAGGTATTGGAAGAGGGCGTCAATGCGAGCCATGGGATTTTGCCGGTGGAAATCAGGATTGGAAGAAGTTGCGCATCTGGATCTTGTCCTCGCAGCGGAAGAGCGCTTCTTCCTGCGTGATCAACCCCTTGATGTAGAGTTTGCGGAGGGACTCATCCATGGTGATCATCCCGACGTTCTTGCCGGTCTGCATGATACCCGGGAGCATGAAGGTCTTGCCATCGCGGATCGTCGCGGACACGGCGGGCGTGTTGACCAGAAGTTCCAGCGCCATCACACGGCCATCGCCGTCGGCACGCGGGACGAGCTGTTGGGAAAGGATGCCACGCAGCGATTCCGACACCATGATGCGGATCTGTTCGCGTTGATCGACCGGGAACACGTCGAGCACGCGGTCGAGCGTGCGGGGGGCATTGCCGGTATGCAGCGTGCCGAGCACCAAGTGACCCGTTTCCGCCGCGGTGAGCGCCAGCGAGATCGTCTCAAGGTCGCGCATTTCACCGACCATGATCACGTCCGGGTCTTCCCGCAGCGCGCCGCGCAGTGCCTTCGCGAAGGACTCGGTGTGGGTGTGGACCTCGCGCTGGTTGACGTGACACCCCTTCGACTCGAAGACGTATTCGATCGGGTCTTCCAAGGTGAGGATATGGTCCTCGCGGTCCTTGTTGATGAAGTCGATGAGTGCGGCGAGGGTCGTCGATTTGCCCGAGCCGACCGCTCCGGTGACGAGGATCAGGCCGTTGTGATAGCGGGTCAGCGGCGTGAGGTGCTCCACGGGGAGGTTGATCTCCTCCATCGTCTTGAGCTGTGAGTTGATGATCCGGAACACCATGTCGTAGCCAAGTCGCTGCTTGACCACGGACGCACGGAAGCGGCCTTCGTGATTCGAGTAGGCGAAATCAACGTCGCCCTTGTCTTGGAGCCGTTTCCACTCGCGATCTCCAAGGAAAGACCGGGCCAAGCGCTCGGTGTCCTCCGCGGCGAGCGGCTCGTGATCATGCCAGATCGGCAGGAGCTGGCCGAAACGACGCCACGCCGGGGGGAAAGCCGTTGCAAGGTGAACGTCGGAACAATCGTATTGCCGGCCCAGCCGGAGGTATTCATCGACGTGATCTAGGACGCGGTGTTCGGACATGCGGGCTTGGGTTAGAGCGGGAAGATCCGGGGATGGGAAGGGGGAATTTTGACTGTGAATTAGCGCGACCGGACGTTGTCATTACCGGGTATCACAAAGCGCTTGCGGAGTTCGTTCATGGCCCATGTTTGCAGGGCGGGGCGAACCAAAGTGAAGGCCCCACCGAGGGCCAAACTCCACAGGCTGCGACGCACGACCTTCTCCCGCTTGGGCCGGGACTTGCGCCCTTTCAGCAGAAAACTCGCCACCAATCCGGCACCCAGCGAGCCGCCGAACCAAGCCAGCGGCTTGGACATGACGGACTCCTTGATCCGTGCCGGCACATCCAGGCGGTGACGCAACACGGCGAGATCGTGTCCTACGGCGCGGCGTGAGGCGGCGAGGCGGGCAATCAGGGCTTCGGCTTGTCTTTCAGGTTCAGCAGCCATTCGCGGTCCTTGAGCAGTTCGGCTTTGGAGATCGAAAACATCGGCGGGGACGGGCGACGCAGCACCGCCACCACAATCCCGGCCACAAGAAGGTGCAGCACGGCGGCCCCGAGCGCGGCGAAGTGCCACGGGAAGTCGCCCGCCGCCGCGACCCAGCCGATCAGGCCGGCCACGCCCGCCAGCCATGCGATCATCGCACAGCCGGCGATGATTCCGGCCATCACGCCGCGCCGGGCCGCTTGATGACCGGCCTCGCGGGCTTCCAAGGCGAGTAGCTCCATCCGTGCGGAAACGAACTCCACCGCGGACTCGCGCAAGGATGAGGCCGGCCGGGCCTCGGATTCGGGGGCATCGCTCATGAGATCAAAGGGCCGCGGCCGCGCCTGCCATCAGGCGCGCTCCGCGGCAAAAGGAAGCACCGGGGTTAGCGGCGGGCAATCAGACCAATCAGGAAGCCCACGCCGAGGGCTCCGAGCACGCAACGGGTCGGGTGCTGGCGGATGTAGTCCTCGGTGGTGATGTGCAGTTCCTTGGCCTTAACCCGGGTCTCGCGCCACTGCTCGTCCGCGGCGCTGCGGAACTCGCGGGCCTTTTCGGAGGCGGCGGTCTTGAGGGTTTCCGCCTTCTCGGATGCGGCGGCCTTGAAAGCCTGGGCCTTCTCGCTGGCGACATCGCGGAAGTGCTGCACGGTTTCCACCGCGCGCTCCTTGATGGCCTTGGCTTGGTCGCTCGCTTGGTTGGCGAACTCCTTGGCCTTTTCTCCCGCGGCGGCGCGGAGGTCGTTGGCAGCCTGACCCACGGACGGACCGGTGGTAAAGCCCGCTTCAGGATCGAGGGAACCGGCATTGGAAAATGAATCGGACATGGCAGGAATGGATTGGAGTTGGATAAGAAGTCGCAGCGCTTCGCGCTTGGCAAAAACGCTGGCACCGTTACCAGCCCCGCGCAAGAAAGGATCTCCCTGAAAATGCCCCGGTCAGGGCCCCTCGCCCACCCGGACGTCGCGCGCCCGCGGCGGTGCCAGCAGCCGCTCTTTCTGGCTCTCCGGCGGCGAGGTGAACATCACGTTGTCCCACTTCGGCTCCTTCAGCGGCCCGGTGCCGCGGAACTGGAAAAGCCCATAGAACGGCTTCAGCGGCAAGGTGATCACCCCCAACAGGCCGCGCGCATTCATCCGGATCGTCATGTCCAGGGTGGTGCGATTCAGGTCGGCGGTCGCGTCTCCCGTGAAAACCAGCGACGGCGTGGTCGTCAGGAAGTCGTCGGTGCTCAAGATCCCCTCCTTCACGCGGAACGTACAAAACGCGTCCTTGGCCTCTTGGAAGCCCGCCTTCCGATTGGCCAGCACCGCCGACAGCACCGGCGACAGCGGCCCGAATATCGGCACCGAGAACAGCTCCCCCTCCTCCAGCGCGATCAAACCGTCACCATTCAAGCCGGCGGCAGCCTCACCTCGGTGCTCGAATTCGATCCTCCCCGTGACGAAGCCCTTGGCCTTTTTCTCGAACCCGCAAGTCGTGGAAAGTTCCGGCAAGCTCAGCCGGGTCCAGTCCAGCTCGCCCTTCACCCGCGTCCGTCCCTCGCCCGGGAGAATGTCGAACTGTCCTCGAACCGGTCCGTCGAACAGGTCGAAGCTCAAGTCCCGCACCTCCGTCATGCGCGGCTTCACCTGGACCTTGGTCTTCAGGCCCGAGAGCAACAGGTCCTTGCCAACAAACTTGTAGCTGACTTGGCCCGCGGTGCTGCCGTTCACGCGGAAGTCCGTCTTCCCCGATCCGCGCTCGAAGAGACCGATCACCCCTCCCCCGCTCAGCTTCGGCGTGGTGTGAAAGCGATACTCCTCCAAGTGATCCGCCACCTTCGGCAAGAAGCAGCGCAGCACCGGAGCCGGCCAGAAATCCCCCTCGATCCCTTCCAAGGTGAGCGTCGCCGGCTCGCGGTCCCAGCGCACCCTATCGACCTTCGCATGACCGGTCATCGGTCCGCCGTGCTCCTTGCGCATCGCGTAGTTGGCGTAGTCGAAATCCACTTCACCCTCGGTGAAATCGAGGAAGTCGTGGTTCAGATTCATCTTCACCTCCGCCTCGCGGAAAGGCGTGCCCTTGTAGGCCATGTGGGTCGCGCGCGCCTCGCCCTTCGCCGTCCAATCGTGATGGTCTTGCCGGTTGAAGCGTCCGGTAATCCGAGCCCCCACCTTGGTGTCTTCCCGGTCGCTGAAATCCGCGAGCACCTTCCCCAGCGGATGCTTGTCGAAAAAGCCCTTCCACACGCCGATCCGCAAGTCGGTCGAAACGTCGTAGCGCACCACGTCCGGCTTCGCCAGCAGCCGCCCGCGCAGCGTGCCGTCCGGCCGCGTCACGACCAGATTGTCGAGGAAGACATTCGCGCCATTCCACGCGACGTCCGTCTCCACCCGCGACGCCGAGTGGCCTTGGAAGCGGAGATTTTCCGCCATCAGGTGCCCGATCACGTGGATCGATGGCTTGCCGTTTTCCGGCCACTTGAACTCGCCGCGCGCCGAAAGCTGGGGCCGCGCTTGGAAGCTCACTTGATCGAGCCAACCCGGCGCATCGAACTCCTTCAAAAGGATCGGCAGTTCGAGGTTCGAATTCGCCTCGAAACGGCCCGACCGCTCCGCCATGTCGTACTCCATCCGGCCCGACAAGGCCCCGCCCTCATCCTCAAGATGCAGCGATTCCAGTACGAGCAAGCGGCCGCGCATCTCGCCTTCGGCATCGATCTTTTTCAGCGAAACGCCGCCGTGTTCCAAGGGCCCGCTTTTCACATGAACGTCGGCCCGCACCGTCCTGGGATCATCCAGATCGCCTTCCACCCGCAGCCGGATCACCGGCGGCGCGGCGGCATCGAACTGCCACGGTTCTAACAGCTCGATGATCCGCGTGAGTTGTTTCCGCCGGTAGGCGCGCGCCTGCTCGTGCTCGAAGGCCGTGCCCGGTGGTCGCTGGCGGTATCCCAGGATCAGAGCTTCAAACTCCAGCTGGATCCCGCTGACCTCGCCCTTGGCGTCGATCACCTCAAAGCGGCGGCCGCCCGGCATCAGCAACCGGCCGCTGGCGTTCTTTACTTCCAGGACCTTCGATTGCGGGTCGGTCGGATCGGCCGAGAGTGACAGCGATCCGCCCTTCAAATCGAGTCGTTCCACCCGCACTTCCCCGCGGGCCAGCTTGGTACGGTCGATGTCCATCACGACCTCTTTCACCCTCGCCAGCACCCGCTGGTGCGTTTCGTCACCGTAAATCACCACCTCGTCGGCTTGCACCCCCTGAAAGGGCCAGTACCGCAGCCCCTGAATATCCGCGTGCAGCCCCCGGA
Source organism: uncultured Verrucomicrobiaceae bacterium (assembly GCA_966696705.1). Lineage (GTDB taxonomy): Bacteria > Verrucomicrobiota > Verrucomicrobiia > Verrucomicrobiales > Akkermansiaceae > Haloferula. The sequence goes on from CBKZPU010000050.1 coordinate 6,285, forward strand.
CGGCCATTGCCTTCTCGATCTCCGCGCGCCAGGAATCCGGCAATCCGGTCCGGTTCGCCCACCACAACGAGCCGCCCGCCGCCAGCACTCCGGCGAACCCCAGCAGCGCCACCAGCGTCCGGACCTTGTGGATGATGCGAATGCGCCTCACGACCCCGGAGAATGGAACCCGATGGGAAAAGTTCCAAGTGCCAACACGTAGAACCGCGACGGATCACTTTGGCACTTGCACTTCGACCGCGGAACTTTTTCCTCCCGCTCGTGCGGTTCATCGTCCTGGGCAGCGGCAGCGGAGGAAATGCGGCGGTCGTCGAGGCCGGCGGAATCCGCGTGCTCGTCGATGCCGGCCTCTCGGCCAAGCAACTGACCGACCGCATGAAGGCCAGCGGCATCGATCCCGCCAGCCTCAACGCCGTGCTGCTGACCCATGAGCACGGCGACCACGTCCGGGGCCTGCGGGTGCTGATGAAAAATCTCCCGGTCCCGGTCTATGCCACCCCGTCCACCGCCATGGTGGTGCGCGATGGCGGCGTCGATACCGCTTCGTGGAAGATTTTCGAATCCGGCGCCCAGTTTCATTTCAACGGCTTGTCGGTGCAATCGTTCGCAGTCCCCCACGATGCCGTGGAGCCGGTGGGCTACGTCTTCCGCCATGAAGAGCGGACCTTCGGCCTGTTGAGCGACACCGGCCACGTCACCAAGCTCATCGCGGAACGCCTGCGCGGGGTTAGCGCGCTGTTCGTGGAGGCGAACTACGACGACGCCCTGCTGGAGGCCGATACCAAGCGCCCGTGGTCCACCAAGCAGCGGATCTCCTCACGCCACGGCCACCTTTCCAATGCCCAGACCGCCGCTCTCGTCGCCGAGCTCGCCCCCGCCGGCCTGCGGCGGGTGGTGCTTGGCCACCTGAGCCGCGATTGCAATTGCCCGGTCACGGCGACTGCTGCCGTGAGAGGAAGTCTGGCGGAAGTGGAAGTCGTCTGCGCGGAGCAGGACCGGACCTGCGGTTGGTGGGACTAGGTCGCCGACCGGCGTTTTTTCGAAACGCGGCGGCATCCGGGCACGTTGTTGACGACCCCACGTCATCAATCCGTATTTTCAACCCGTGAAATTGACCACTCTGCTCACCCTATTCCCGCTCGCGCTGATCGCGGCGGAGAAGCCGAACATCGTCCTGATCTACGCGGACGATCTCGGCTTCGGCGATGTCTCGTGCAATGGCGCGACCGCCGTGCAGACGCCGAACATCGATCGTATCGCCAAGGACGGACTCAATTTCACCGCCGGCTACGCGACCTCGGCCACCTGCACGCCATCGCGCTTTTCGCTGCTCACCGGAAAGTATGCGTGGCGCCAGAAGGGCACCGGGATTTTGCCCGGCGATGCCGCGATGATCATCGATCCCGCCCAGCCGACGCTTCCGGGTGCCTTGAAGAAGGCAGGCTATCGCACCGGCGTGGTCGGCAAGTGGCACCTCGGCCTCGGCGGCAAGGAGGGCGTGAATTGGAACCAGCCGATCGAGCGGTCGCCGAATGCCATCGGTTTCGACTTTTCGCACATCATGGCCGCCACCGGCGACCGCGTGCCCTGCGTGTATGTCGAGGACGGCAAGGTCGTGAACCTCGATCCCGCCGATCCCATCGAAGTCTCTTACCAGAAGCCCTTCCCCGGCTTGCCGACAGGCGTGAGCCATCGCGAGGAGCTGAAGCTCGACTGGAGCCACGGCCACAACATGGCGGTCATCAACGGCATCGGCCGCATCGGCTACATGAAAGGCGGCACCAAGGCCCTGTGGAAGGACGAGGACATGGCCGACCATTTCTGCGCACAGGCGGTGCGCTTCATCCGCGAATCCAAGGACCGGCCGTTCTTTCTCTACTACGCCATGCATGATCCTCACGTGCCACGGGTCCCCCACCCCCGCTTCGTCGGCAAGACGACCATGGGACCCCGCGGCGATGCCATCGTTCAGGCCGATTGGCAGGTCGGCGAAGTGCTCAAGGCGCTCGATGAACTGAAGCTCACCGAAAACACGCTGCTGGTCTTCTCCAGCGACAATGGCCCGGTCATCGACGACGGCTACAAGGACGAGGCGGTCAAGAAGCTGGGAGATCACAAGCCCGCGGGACCTTTCCGTGGCGGAAAGTACAGTCATTACGAAGGCGGCACCCGCGTGCCGACGATCGTCCGCTGGCCAGCCCGGGTGAAAGCGGGGAAGACCAGCGCCGCCATGCTCAGCCAGATCGATTTCGCGAAAACCTTCACCGCCATCGCTGGTGTCGAGGCGAGCTTCCCCGACAGCCGCGACACCTCGGCGGCCCTGTTAGGTGAAGCGGACCAAGGACGTGCCGAAGTCATCGAGCACGCCAGCCAGCTCGCGATCCGCGCCGGTGACTGGAAGTTCATCCCGCCGGGCCAGGGCGCAAAGAGAAGCAAGGCCACCGATACCGAACTCGGCAACGAGCCCACGGGACAGCTCTACGACCTTTCGAAGGATCCCGGCGAAAAGACCAACATTGCGCCTGACCATCCGGAGAAGGTCGCGGAGCTGAAGGCCAAACTGGAAGCGGTCCGGTGAGAGCCTACCCGCCCGCAGCAATGGTTACGATCTCGACGTTCGCGCCATCGATTACCGAAGTGGTCGCGTAGTCGGCAGGAAACACCGGCTCGCGGTCGAGTTCGACGACGACGGGTTTGCCGCCGAAGCCGAGGCTATCAAGCAGTGAGGCGACGGTGAAGACGTTCGCTTCGAAGGTGCGCGGGCTGCCGTTCAGGGTGAGGGTCATGACTTTGGGAATTCGGGCCCGGGATCGCCGCGCCTCAAGTCGGGAGTGATGCGCAGGATCTCGTAAATCGTGACGAATCCGAGAATCAGGGGGTAGGCCCACCCCATGTAATTGCCGGTGAGGATCGTCCAGGTCCAGTTTTGGTCGAGGTAGGAACTGATCGAAATCACGAACACGACCAGCATCAGCCCTGAGTAAGCGAGCAACCAATGCCGGCTTCGCGGGGTGCGGGCGATCCAAGTAAGCCACGCGGCGATTCCGAAAACGACGATGTTGGTCGCGGCAAACAAGCGGACGTCGCCGATCAAGTCGCGGTAGCTTTGCTCAAGATGCCCCTTGAGCCCGGACACTCCCTTCGCGATGACATCGACCGCTTTGCGGGCCAGCGGGTTCTCAATCTCCGGAAAGTCGAAGTCTTTCGCCCGGTCGGCACCTCCTTCGGCGAGACGCAGCAACCAAGCGTCGGGGGAGTCGCGGTAGGATGCCAGTTCCGCCTCTAACCGCTCGCGCACTTGGCCGCGGATGGCTTGACCGATTACCGGTCGATCCAGCGTTTCCTCGAGCTTGGCCGCCAGCGGATCGGAGGCGACGCGGGATTTCTCGACGGCAATCGACCGTGCTTTCGAAGTGATGATGCCCTTCGCGGCAAAGGTGGACACAAGCAACGCGATGGAAAGCGCCGCGCCAGCGAGGTGGAGGATGAGGAGGAGATTGCGGAACATGAATCAACGGGAAAGGATCGCCTCGTCCCAGTCCTTCCACACGGGATCAAGCTGCTTGCCGCGGAGCATCGCGGCGACTTCGGCGGCGCTGCGGATGTCGTCGATCTTGAATTGCTCGGTCGCCTTCTCGCAGCCGGTGGTTTTCTCCAACTCCACGCGGCGGCCCTTCACGGTCAGGTGCAAGTCATCGCTGCCGGCCCCGGTGTACCCCCCGGGCTCGGTGCGCGCGCCGGCCGACATGTGGGTCACTCCGAGCGGTGCGAGGGCATCGCGGAGGGCGGCGGGCTCGCGGGTGGAGAGGACGACGCCGGCTTGCGGGAAGCAGACACGGAAGGCGGCGACGAGTTGGACGAGCGCGCGGTCGGACAGGTAGAGATCGGGGTCCGGCTGATACTGGTAGTTGCCCGCATAGGGCTTCATCCGCGGGAATGCGACGGTGAACTGCGCCTTCCAGCAGTGCTTGTAGAGGTATTCGAGATGCGCGGCGAGCGAGAGCGCCTCATGCCGCCAATCCGCCAAGCCAAACAGCGCGCCAATACCGATCCGCCGGAAGCCGCCCGCGTAGGCGCGCTCGGGGCAGTCGAGCCGCCAATCGAAGTTCTTCTTTGGCCCCGCGGTGTGGAGGCGTTGGTAGGATTCCCGGTGATAGGTTTCCTGATAGACCACCAGCCCCTCGGCACCGTGTTGGACGATCTCGGCGTATTGATCATCCTCCATCGGTCCGACTTCAAGGCCGACGGTGGGAAACATCCCCTTGATCGCATCAATGCACTCCTGGAGGTAGCCCTCGGAGACGAACTTCGGGTGCTCGCCGGCGACGAGCAGGATGTTGCGGAAGCCGAGGCCGTGGAGGTATTTCGCCTCGCGCACGACCTGCTCGACGGTCAGGGTCACCCGCAGGATCCCATTGTCGCGGGAAAAGCCGCAATAGGAGCAGTTGTTGACGCACTCGTTCGAGAGATAGAGCGGCGCGAATAGCCGCATGGTGCGCCCGAAGTGGTGGCGCGTCAGCCGCTGGCTCTCCCGGGCCAGCGCTTCGAGATCCCGGTCGGAAACGGGTGCGATGAGCCGCTCGAAGCGGCGGAGCAGCGGGGACTTGCGCTCGAGGGCGGTGGCAAAATGGGCGGAAAAACTCACGGACGGCGGAAAGCATGGGACCGGGAACCCGCGGCGTCAAAGCGGGATACCGCGGGCCTCGAAGCAGACCGCCCCGGAATCCCCCCTTTCCCGCGGCCCCTTCCGTCACTCGGAAGCATTGGCCGCCCGAGCTTGCCAATCCCCCCCGTGGCCGCTTTCCTCAGCCGGACTCCCAGCCCCATGAGCGAGCGCATCGTCTGCAAACCCACCCCTTGGTTCCTGCTCCGTGCGGCGGCGATGCTGCTGATGTTCGGCATCTTCTCGGTCCTGTTCTTCCGCGACGGAAAATGGGGCTATCGCGAGGAGAATCTGGCCTACCACCTTTCAAAGGCGTTTGAGCGGGCGACCGGTGAATTCAAGGCAAAGAAGAGCGAGCTGACGCCGGAGGCTTGGCGGGCGTATGCTGAAAAGCAGACGGTGGATTTCCTTCCTCACACCAAGGAGGAAAAGAATGCCGTGCCGGTCCCTGTCCCGGAAGGCACGCCGGTGCCCATGCCGTGGCCGGCAGTGCTGCACGACTACGAGGCGATGAAGGCCTCGCTCGATCAGGAGCAGAACAAACTCTTCAACGAGTACCGCCTGCAGGCGAACATCAAGAAGGACGTCCCCGAACACGACTTTCCCGAGCGCAAGATCACCGAGCAATGGGTGGTCTTCGGGGTTTGCGCCGTGCTCACCTTGGGCGCGCTGTTCGTCCTGCTGCGCACGCTTGGCCGCAGCATGGCAATCGATGGCGAGGCCTTTTACCCGCCCTCCGGCGGCAAGGTTCCCTTCGCCGATCTCGCCCGGTTGGACCTGCGGAAATGGGACACCAAGGGACTGGCTTTCGCGTGGGCGAAGACCCCGTCCGGCGGGGAGCGCAAGCTGCGGATCGACGGTCTGACCTACGGCGGCTTCAAGAAAGAAGACGGCGAACCCGCGGAGCGGCTGATGCGCCGCCTGAAGGAAAACTTTTCCGGCGAACTCATCGAGTACGTGACCGAGCCGGAGGAGCCCGCGAAGCCCGCCGCACCGGGGTCTTGAGTCTGCCACGACGCATCATTTTTCGGGGTTGCCAAGGTCCAAAGGGATCGGTAAGCCCTCCCGCACAGCTTCAACCACCAAGCACACCCCAATGTCTGAAAAGAGCATCGAAGACCGCGTGAAGGACATCATCGTCGACCAGCTCGGCGTCAACGCCGACCAGGTGACCCTGGAGGCCAAGTTCATCGAAGACCTCGGTGCCGACTCCCTTGACACGGTCGAACTGGTGATGGCCTTCGAAGAAGAGTTCGAAATCGAAGTCCCGGACGAGGAAGCCGAGAAGCTCCAGTCCGTGGGCGATGTGGTGACCTACATCAAGTCCCAGAGCTGAGCGCCGCCGCTCGCGCTTTTTCCCGAAAGGGCGGACTCCCCGGTGAGTCTGCCTTTTTTTTGCACTTCGCCGGAATCGCGGACGCTGCCGCCTCCCGATGCACTCGCCCGATAACATCCAATACGCGCTGGAGACGACCCGCGTCCTGCTGGAGCCGGACCGCCGGATCGACACCTTCGGCGATACCCGGTTCGAGTTCCTGCTGCTCAGCGAGCTGATGGACCGGACCGGCGAGATCCGCCTGCGCACCGGCGAGGTGGAGGCAATGCGCCCGCGCATCCTCCGCCCGGAGTCGATGCAGGAGATCGAATTGGAAGGCTTCGGCGAGAGGGCCCGCGAACGGATGGACGCGATGATTGACAAGCTCAAGGCCGAGGGCAAAGACCTCGCCTTCCTGCGCTACGGCTTCCGCTTCCGCAGCGGCAAGGTCCACGAGGAAATCGTCCACGACTCGCTGGATTCGGTCCGCGACCGCGTGCTGGAGGACGCCCGCCGCACCGGCAATCCCGCCAAGGCGATCATCGAGGGCGTCGATGACGCGTGGGAGGTCTCCATTTTCAAGTTCGCGTTCGAGATGATCCGCCAGTCGTGGCCGATCAATCGGTTCGATCTCCACAGGCGCGGACTGCTCTGATAGAACCCGCCGCGAATGCGTCTCTGGACCTTGATCAAACTGGTGGCCGGCGCGGTGGTCCTTGCGATCACCGTTTTCACCGGCCTGCTGGTCTGGCACGTCCAGAACGAGCCGCTCGGCGGGATTTTCTCGGAGCTGGTGCCGGTGCAGTTCGACCCCAAGCCGGTGGTTTCACTGCCCGAGGCGAACGCGGACCTGCCCGAGATTGACCCCGGCGCGAAGGTCTTCGAGAAGGCCAGCGAAATGATCGCCGTGGGAAACCTTCAAGGTGCACGCGAACGCCTGCGCAATGTGGTCAGCATTTATCCCCGCTCGAAGGCCGCGCCCGAGGCCCGCCGCATCGTCGGCGAGATGAACCTCGATGACCTGCTTTCCGCCGTCCACATGGAGGGCAAGGAGATCCACATCGTGCGGCCGGGCGAATCGTTCCTCGGCATCGCCGCCAAGCACAACACCTCGCTCGACTGCATCATGCACCTCAATGGCCTGATGGACCTCAAAGGTCTCCAGCCGGGTGAGGAACTCATCGTCATGCCGCTCGAACTGCGGTTGCTCGTCGAGCCCGGCCGGAAGACGCTATCGCTGTGGAAAGGCGGTCAATTCATCAAGGAATACGCCCTGCTCTCCGCGGATGTCGGATCGCAGAAGGGCGGCCTTGTGACCAAGATCTCCTCGAAGTCCGGACTCGCGGGTGACCGCCGTGTCACCCCCGGCATGAAGGACTACCGCGACTCCGAGAAAGTCTTCTCCCTCGAAAAGACCTCCCTCCAGATTCGCTCCGCATCTCCCGGGGGCAAACACGAGGAGGAAGACCATCCCGCGGGGGGCTCCGGTCCCGGCTTCCGCCTCTCGGTCGAGGACGCCGAAGAACTGGCTCTGCTACTCCGGCCCGGGAATGAGGTGGAAATCCGCGCCGCCGGCCCCTAGCCTCTCCCCGCCGCCACTCCGGGCCGATTGTCGCCCGCCACTTTCACTTTCCCCGACGCATGCAACTGTTGGAATTCGAAAAGCCGATCGCCGAACTCGAACGCGAGGTCGAAAAACTCCGCGCCAAGGCGGCCTCACAGAATATCGACATGTCCGCCGATATCTCCAGCATGGAGGCCAAGCTGGCTGAAACCCGCCGGACGATTTACGATAACCTGACTCCTTGGCAACGCGTGCAGATCGCCCGTCATACCCAGCGGCCCTTCATGCTCGACTACATCGCCCACGCTTTCTCCGACTTCTGCGAACTGCACGGCGACCGGCGCATCGGCGATGATCACTCCATGCCCGGCGGCTTTGCCCGCATCGGCGGTCGTCGCGTGGTCGTGATCGGCCACCAAAAAGGCCGCAACACCAAGGAAAACCTCCACCGCAACTTCGGCAGCGCCCACCCGGAAGGCTACCGCAAAGCGCTGCGCCTGATGAAGCTCGCCGAGAAATTCGGCCTGCCGGTCATCGCGCTGATCGACACTCCCGGCGCTTACCCGGGTATCGGCGCGGAAGAGCGGAACATCGCCGAGGCGATCGCCTACAACCTCCGTGAGATGATGCTGCTCAAGGTGCCGGTCATCGCCGTGGTGCTGGGCGAAGGCGGCTCCGGCGGAGCCCTCGGCATCGGCGTGGCCGACCGCGTCCTGATGTTGGAGAATGCCTACTACTCGGTGATCAGCCCGGAGGGCTGTGCCGCGATTCTCTGGAAGCATCGCAAGCACGCCCCCGAGGCTGCCGAGGCGATGAAGCTCGCGGCTCCGGATCTCTTGAAACTCGGCCTCATCGACGGCGTGATCAGCGAGCCCCACGGCGGCGCTCACCATGATCACGTCGGCACCGCCGCCTCCCTGCGTGACGCGATCCTGACGAATCTCGACGAGTTGGCGAAGCTCAGCACGGAGCAGCTCCTCGACGCGCGCTACGCCAAGTTCCGCGCCTTCGGTGAGTGGGAGGGCAAGTGACCTTCTGGGTAGCGGAACGACTGTGTCGTTCCGGCGGGGTGTGGGCCGAATGACCAGACTGCCAGCGATTCCCGGTTGAGCTGCGCCCAGCCGGAAGCTCGCAGAGCTTCCCCTACGTCAGATCCCCGCCGCCCACAGGCAGGCGTGGATCTTGAAGTCCAGCAGATAGCCCGCGGCTTCCTTTTCCTTGAGCCACGCCCGCAGCTCGCTGCGCGGCACGAGGTGCACCTTGATGTCCTCGTGCTCGGTGCCGCCGCCATCGTGCTCCTTCACCAGATCCGTGGCGTAAAACAGGTGGCTGAGTTCCGAAGTCATCCCGGCGGAGGTCGGCGAAGCTAACAGCAACTCGATCTTCCCCGCCCGGTAGCCGGTTTCCTCCAACAACTCGCGCCCGGCCGTCGCCGCCAACTCCTCCCCGCGGAAATCGTCTTCGTCCCCCACGAGTCCGGCCGGGATTTCGATGACCTTCCGCTGCACCGGAATGCGGAATTGCTCGATCAAGACCACCTCGTCGTCCGGCGTCACGGCCAGGATCCCGACCGCCGCATCAGCGTTCGGCCGTTTCGTGAAATCCCAGTGGCCGATCCGGTAAAGTCCCAGCCAGCGGGTTTCGAACAAAATCTCGGGATCCGTCATGGAATGAAGAATGGTTGGCTTGCGGGCGTATCAAGGGCACCTTTCGCCCGTCACGAACGATGTCGCGCCACGATTTCCAAATCCCCGTCACCTTCAAGCACCGCGTTTGTTTCACGCGCGATGCCTTCACGGCCGGCAATGCCTTGTTAGGTGACATCCTGACCGAAGGCGGCGGGCGCCGCGTGCTGGTGACCGTGGAGGAGAGCGTCGCCAAGGCGTGGCCCGAGCTCGCCCGGCGGATCGAGACCTACTTCGCCGACCTTGGTTTCGATTGGCGCGGCCTCCACATCCTGCCCGGCGGCGAAGCGGTGAAGGCGGACGACGCCTTGGTCCGCCGCGTCTGGGGCCTGATCGACCGCGAGCACATCGACCGCCATTCTTACGTGATCGTCATCGGCGGCGGGGCCTTCCTCGATGCGGTCGGCTACGCGGTGGCCACCGCCCACCGCGGCGTGCGACTGGTGCGCTTCCCCACGACCACCCTTTCGCAGGATGACAGTGGCGTGGGCGTGAAGTGCGCGATCAATGGTTTCGGAAAGAAGAACTGGATCGGTTCCTTTGCCGTTCCCTTCGCGGTCATCAATGACTTCACCTTTCTCGTCAGCCAGGACGAAGAGACTTGCCGCGCCGGCCTGATCGAAGCCGTCAAGGTGGCGCTGGTAAAGGACGGCAGCTTTTTCGAGTGGATCGAAAAGCAGGTCGAAAACCTCGCCGTGCTGGTCCCTGCGGCCTTGGAGGAATGCGTCGAGAAATCCGCGTTGCTCCATGCCCGCCACATCGCGCAGGGCGGCGATCCCTTCGAGACCGGCAGCAGCCGGCCGCTCGATTTCGGCCACTGGTCCGCCCACAAGCTAGAGCAGCTCAGCGGATTCACCCTCAGCCACGCCCATGCCGTGGCGATCGGTGCGGCGCTCGATACCCTCTACTCGGCGCGTTGCGGCCTCTTGCGCGAATGCGTGGCGGAGCGGGTCATCGACGTGATCTCCGGCCTCAAGCTCCCGCTGTGGCACGACGCGCTCGACCTGCGGGATGCCAACGGCCGCCGGTTAGTGCATCTTGGCTTGGAAGAATTCCGCGAACACCTCGGCGGCGAACTCACCGTGCTGCTGTTGCGCGACGCCGGCATTGGTCAGGACGTGCACGCGCTGGATGAAGGTTTGGTCGATGCCTGTCTCGATTCGCTGCGCGAGCGCCAAGCCAATGTGGTCCGCACTCTCCGTGTGCGGCCGTGAGCGGCCGGCCCGGCGATTGAAGACCGCGTTGACTCAAAAGTGAATGACACCGCAGCGGGTCCGGGAAGGAGGAAGCGGTAACCGGCAGCAGGCAGTGCACATGCTTCGCGGACGACCAGCCGCGCGGCAGCGTGGGTAGGGCCGATCCGCCCTTAGCTGGCCGGTTGCAGGGCCTTCTTTCGATTTCGCCCGTTTCGTGGTTCTCCAAGTCTTCCCGTATCACCCGCAGCAGGGCTGCTGGCGCTGCTGGCATCGAGCGGCAAAAGGGCTACATGCAGTCCGGGTCTCCGACTACTTGGGTGGGGCTAGCCTGGCCGGTAATACCGCAGCCTCGGCAGCCGAGACGTCATGACCCCGAGACCGCTTGCACCTGCCAGCAAGCACTCGTATCACCTGTAAAACATGTTCCACCCGCTCACCATTTCACTCTGCCTGCTTGCCACTGTCTCCGCCGCCGAGAAGACCTTTGTCAACCCGATCGCGGAAGGGGCCGACCCGTGGGTGGTGAAGCACGGCAAGCATTACGTGTGGTGCCACTCGGAGGGAAACCGCGGGATCGCGCTGTGGGTGTCCGACCGGCTCACCTCGCTGGGCCAGAAGCATGTGATCTGGACGGCCCCGGAGAGCGGCCCCTATGCGAAGGAAGTGTGGGCGCCGGAGATCCATCTGCTGGATGGCCGCTGGCATGTCTATTTCGCCGCTTCCGACGGGAACAACGCCAACCACTTGGCCTACGTGTTGCGTTCCCGGGACGCGGATCCGCTTGGCCCCTACACGTTGCACGGTCCCTTCGCCACCGGGGACGGCGAGGACGGCATGTCGCCGAACATCTGGGCGATCGACATGACCGTGCTGGAGGCCGGCGGCAAGCGCTACGCGATCTGGTCGGGATGGGACGCGCCGGGCACCGACCGGCAATTCCTTTACATCGCGCCGATGAAGTCACCTACCGAACTGGCCGGGCCGCGCGTGTTGCTGGCGAAGAATGACGATTACCTTTGGGAGCGAACCGAAGAAAGGCCGGAGTCCCGTGGCTTGGCGGAGGGGCCCCAAGTGCTGCAAAATGGCGGGCGGACCTTTGTCACCTACTCCACCGCCGCCTCCTGGCTGCCGACCTACAAGCTCGGCATGCTCGAACTCACCGGCGAAGATCCGCTCGATCCCAAGTCGTGGACCAAGCGCCCCGAGCCGGTGTTCCGCGGCACGGAGCAAACCTACGGCACCGGCCACAGTTGCTTCGTGAAGAGCTTGGACGACCGCGAGTGGTGGCATGTTTATCACGCCAAGCGCGACCGCGGCACCGGCTGGCGGCGCGCGATCTTCGTCCAGCCGTTCACCTTCGGCGCGGACGGACAGCCGGACTTCGGCAAGCCGGTGGCTCCCGGCACCGCCCTGCCCTTCCCTTCCGGCGAATCGTTGCCCGCTCCAAAACTGCCGGTGGCCGTGGATTTCACCAAGGGTCATCCGAAGGGTTTTTCCTACTACGGCCACCTGCAATTCCTCGGCTTCGAAAGAGACGGCCTGCATCTCGGCACCGTGCCGGCCCATCCGGTGAACGATTACCGCAGCGGCGAGAAACTGGTGCTGGATGGCGGCGAATTCACGGACTTCGAAGCGACGACGACGATCCGCTTTGTGCAGGGCAACCGCGATGCCGGGCTGCTGTTCCGCGCGTCCGCGCCGTCGGTCGGCTTCGATGCCCAGCGCGGCTACTTCGCCGGCCTGCTGCCGCGCGACAAGGTTGTGATTCTCGGCAAGATGGACGGCCGCGGTTGGACGGAGATCCGTCGTGCGCCAGTCGAGTTGCCAGCGGGCGCGGAACATCGGCTCGGCGTGATCGCCCGCGGCCCCGAGATCAAGGTGACGCTGGGAGGCAAAGAAGTCTTGGCAGCCCGAGACGAATCCCACGCCGCCGGGACCGTGGGGCTGCGGGTGGTGGATACGCATGCCAGCTTTGGCGAACTGATGGTGAAGGCGGCGGGAGGGCGGTAGAGCCCCGGCATTTCGCAGGCGCGTTCACCCTGCCCCCTCGTAGCTGAAGGCGAAGCGGGGCATTCCGTTTCCTGCAATTAATGTTGAAAATAGCGCAAGCAGGCAAGCTCTGCCTTGCTTTGGCGTAAGTTTGCGACACCGAAATAGGGACCCAAGTTTCAAGCTGCCCTCAACCCGCTTGCCTGAGAAACCCATGAGTGCCCCCTCCGGCATTTCCAATGTAAGACCGCGTTCGATCCCGGTGGTTCGCGCGCCGGACGCTTGCTCCATCGTTCCCATGGAGCCTCCGGCCGGACCCTGAAGTGCTCGCGCCCAGCGGCCACCCCGCTTCTCAAAACCCAAGAAGACCGCCTCGTCTCACCGCCCAGGATCCTTTCAGCCCGATTTCACGAATCGAATCTTATCCGCAAACCCGATCCACATCCCAAAACACCCGCCATGTCACACCCCATTCTATTCCGCACCATCCCGCAGATCGCCATCGGAACCCTCTACGCTTCACTCGCCTCGACGGCGGAAGCGGTGACCTATTACAAGGCGGACAACACCACCAGCCTCACGAATCTCGAATCTTGGTGGCTCGACGCGGCGGGGACCCAACCAGCGACCGACGCGCCGATCAATACCACCTCCCCTTCCGCGGTCTGTATCTGGAACAATCTGGTCACCGCGGACAACACCATCAACGTCGCCAATGTCGGCATCCAGTCGATCCAGATCCTGAATCCCGGCGGGTTGGTCACCCTGGCCTCCAGCGGCAGCCCGCAAACCATCACGGTCGGCAACGGCGGCGGGATCGACATGTCCGCCGCGACGCAGGATCTCACGATCAACAACGTGTTCTATCGGGCCGCCAGCTCCGGAGCGACGGTCAACGTCAAAGTGAAAACCGGTCGCACGCTGACCTTCGGCCCAACCGCCACGCTCAACGTCCGCAACAACAGCAGCGGGGTCACCTACAACTTCAACACCGACGGAGTGAGCACCGGCACCGTCAAGATCGGCGGCAACTTCCAGCCTACCAACCTCGTTCTCGGCGGGGGAATCCTTGAATTGAACAGCCCTACTGGCAGCAGCCGCCTCGCGACTCCGGCGACGACGGTCAACGCCGGCAAGCTGGTGATCAACAACACCAGCGGCTCCGCCACTGGCGGCGGCACGGTGGCGGTCAACAACACGGGCACGCTGGCCGGCAACGGCAGCATGAGCAGCGTGGTATCCGTCGCTTCGGGGGGCACTCTCATTCCGGGTGAAAACGCGCTCGGGAGCCTCACGGCCGGCGGGCTCAATCTGGCTGCCGGTTCCATCATCAAATGGGAAGCGGTCGATGCCGCCCAAGCCGACCTGGTCACGGTGAGCAATCCCGATGGACTGGTCATCAATGGCGGTACCGTGGAACTCTACAACGCCGGCACCACCACCCCCTTCACCGGCACCGGCACCTTCAATCTGTTCGCTTTCAACGGCGCGATCGGCGGTGCCGGCGTCTCCAGTCTCGCGGTCGCGGAGAGCACGAAGATCGACGGTCAGACCTATACCTTCGGCGTATCCGGAACTTTCGTCACCTTGACGATCGAGGTCGGCACTCGCCCGCAATCGTATTGGAATGTGGACGCCAGCGGCACGTGGGAAACGGCAGCGAACTGGACCAGCAACGGCGTGCCGGACGCCGTGTCCGCCATCGCGAACCTTGGTGGCGCGGAGGGCGTGCCGATCACCCAGCCGCGCACCGTGACGCTGGGAACGGCCGCCACGGTCGGCGTGCTGAGGTTCGACAGCGCCGAGTCCTTCACCGTGGCCGGAGCCAACACCCTGATCTTCGACGACGGCGTCGCCGGAGCCACGCTGCAGGTGATCAACGGCAGCCACACCATCACCACGCCGCTGGCCCTCTCGGACAACGGCTTGACCGCCAATGTCCAAAACGCTGCCAGCACGCTGACCCTTGGCGGCGAAATCAGTGGCAACGGCGGTCTCGGAAAATCCGGTCCCGGGACGTTGGTCGTCACCGCGGAGGCCTTCTACGCCGGTACCACAAGCGTCGGTGCAGGCACCCTGCAAATTGGCAACGGAGCAACCAGTGGCGCGATCCATGGTCCGATTTCCAATGGCGGCGCGGTGAGCTTCAACCGCTCCGACGATGTCACTCTCAATCACGGTATCAGCGGCACCGGCAGCGTGACCTTCGCCGGTGCCGGCAAGTCCATCCTGAACGTGACGAACACCTACAGCGGCCCGACGACAATCGCCGCTGGCTCGGTCGAAATCGCGGATGGCTCGGCGCTGCAAAATAGCACGCTCACCCACGCGACCACTGGCGGCGGCCTAACCATCGCGGACTTCCTCACCGCCGTGACGCTAGGGGGCCTGGCTGGCGACCGGCCCTTCCCGCTCACGAACACGATCGACAGTCCTATCTCCCTGACGGTCGGACAGAATAACGCGAGCACCAGCTACACCGCCTCCACCACCGGGACCGGCGACACCTTCACAAAGGCCGGAACGGGTACCCTCACGTTGACCGGCACTCACGCCTTCAGCGGAGCCGCCACCATCAGCGGCGGCATTCTCACCTTGGACGCGGGCTCGAGCTTCTCGGCCGGCTCCCTGACGACGAGCGCCGCCGGAGCCAAACTCCGCGTGAATGGCGGGACCTTCCATGCGACTGGAGCGTCGTCGCTCGTCAACGCATCCGGCGGCCTCGAGCTTGTTTCCGGCAGCGCCACCTTCGACGACAGCGTTTCCAATCCTGCCAACGTCTCCTCCGGCGCCTTCTTCATCAATGCCAGCGGCGGAACCCTCAATGCGGGGAGCATGAGCATCAGCCGTGGCAGCCTCAACCTCGGCACCACCGAACCCGCCGCGGGCTCGGCTTCCGCCGGCCTCTACGTTCACGGTGCCACGGTCACCATCGGCGACACGCTGCTGATCGGTAACAACGCCAATTCCACGGTCAGCACGCGTGTGGACAGTGGCCATCTCACTGTCAACGGCACCACCACCGTGGCGATCAACAGCCCGGACCGCTGGTCCATCCTCGACATCGGCGGCGGCACCTTCACCTCCACTGATGCCAATGCCGCGGGCGGGGTGCTTCTGGGTGGCACGAGCGCCGGTCAAGTGGTCATGCACGTCCACGGCACCGGGACGGTGGCGAAGGCGGAGCGCTTTCAGTTCGGCCAAGCGGCCTTGGGCGGGACCTCGATCCTGAGGCTCTCTGGCGGGGAACTCTACGCCGGCGGTGGCGGCATGAATCTCGGCTCCACCGGTCCGATTGCCGCGCAGTTGAAGCTGGAAGGCGGCGTCTTGGGAGCCCTCGGCAGTTCG
This sequence comes from uncultured Verrucomicrobiaceae bacterium, assembly GCA_966696705.1. GTDB lineage: Bacteria > Verrucomicrobiota > Verrucomicrobiia > Verrucomicrobiales > Akkermansiaceae > Haloferula. The sequence continues at coordinate 22,045 of CBKZPU010000050.1, forward strand.
ACGTCCAACGTGCCGGTGAACCTCAATGGCGCCGCGGTCGTCACCGGGGCCGACTCGCTCGACACCCCGCACATCATGACTTTCACCGGTGCCGCGACCGGCACGGGCTCGCTTGCCAAGAGCGGTGCGGGCACGGTGATCTTCAGCTCGGCGGCCAACAACTACTCCGGTCCCACAACGGTCAACGCCGGCACGCTCGGCCTCGGTGGCCAGACGAGCGGCTTGGTCACGGTGAACGCCGGCACTACCTTGGCTCCGCAAGGATTGCTTTCCGCCAACGGCGGTGCGGTCATCGATGGCACCCTCGCCCTTGCCTACGACAGCGCTGCCACGCCCCGCGTGCCGCGGATCAACAGCTCGGCCGGAACCATTGCCCTCGGGGCCGGGTCGGCGCTGGTATTCAGCGGCTCCGGCTCCTTGACGGGATCCCCGCATGTGATCTTGAAAGCCTCCGGAGGCGTGACCGGCACCTTCGCAACCGTCACCGGCCTGCCCGGCGGCTTCTCGCTCGACTATGCCTACGATGACGATGCCAATGGCAGCACCCCGCCGGTGGTGGCCATCATCAATCCCTCGGCGGTCACCCCGTTCGAATCGTGGATCCAAGCCTACGTCGGAAGCGGGGACATTCCCGCCGACCAAGCCGACCCGACCGACGATCCGGATCGGGATGGCGCGGATAACATCACCGAGTTCGCCTTCGACGGCGATCCCGGCGACGGCGCGAACAACGGCCGGATCTTCGGCCTGACGGCGGATGGCGGCGACGCGGACACCCAACAGCAACTGCTCCTTACGGTGGCGGTCCGGACCGGCACCCTGTTCAGCGCCGGTGCCCCGGCGACCGGCAACAATCCGGACGGGCTCGACTACAGCATCGAAGGCAGCACCGGCCTCGCAAGCTTCACCACCGGCGTGAGCATCGAGTCCACCTCCGTCCCGCCGCCGAATGCACCGGCGCTCAACAGCGGCTGGGAGTGGAAGACCTTCAGCCTGGATGGCTCGAACGGGCTGACCGGAAAAGGCTTCCTCCGCGCGACGGCAACCGGGTCACAGTAACGCTACCGGAACAACATCTCAGCCCGCGACGGATTCTCCTGTCGCGGGCTTTTTCGTAGGTGCGTTCGTGAGGAAGCACGGAAGAAGCAGAGCCTCCAGAATCCCTTCCGCGCTGTCACCAGCGCGCTGTGCTGAAGAGCCCGGCCGTGAAGGCATGGTCTTCACTCTGCCGGCGTTTCCGCGGGCGGAGCGGTGCGGCTCTTGTCGTGGCGGATGTCGCGGGCGGAATCGAGATAGACCGCGTCTTCGCCAATGTTCACCGCGAGATCGCCGATCCGCTCCAGCGAGCGGGCGACGAAGATGAGGTGCAGGAAGTCCTCCGCTCCCGCACCGCCTTCCTCCAGGCGCGCGCTGAAGGTGGCGATCAGCCGCTTGTGGAGCTTGTCGAGTTCCTTGTCGCGGGCCTTGAGCGATTCGCCGAGCTCGGCATTGCGGTCGGAGTAGGCGGAAAGGGCGTCGCGCAAGAGCTGCTCGGCCATGGTGTAGAGCGGCTCGATGAACGGCACCTCGGCGCAAGCCGGCCGGGCGACCATCTTGCGGGCGCGCTTGGCGATGTTCACTGCGTGGTCGGAGATGCGCTCGAGGTTCGAGGCGACCTTCATCGAGGTGATCACCTGGCGCAGGTCGCCGGCCACCGGATGGAAGCGCACCAAGGTGTCCATGCCAATGCGGTCGATCCGCTTCTCGGCCTCATCCACCTCGTCATCGTCGGCCACCACGGCCTTGCACTTTTCCAAGTCGCGCTCGAGCAGGCCTTGGATGGCGCGTTCCAGATTGAGCCGGGTTTGGCCGGCCATGGAAATGACCTCGTTGCGCAGGGACGCGAAGGCCTGATCGAAATCGCGGAGAATGTGTGGAGTATCCGAGTGCATGGAAGGGTGATTCAGCCGAAGCGGCCGCTGATGTAGTCCAAGGTACGCTTGTGACCGGGGTTTTCGAAGATTTTCCGCGTGGTGTCGTATTCCACCATCTCGCCGAGGTAAAAGAATGCCGTGCGATCCGAGACCCGCGTCGCCTGCTGCATGTTGTGGGTGACAATGACGATGGTGTAGTGCTCGCGCAGGCTGAAGATCAGGTCCTCAACATGGGCGGTGGCGATCGGATCGAGCGCCGAGCAGGGCTCGTCCATCAGGATGATCTCGGGATCCACCGCCATCGTGCGGGCGATGCACAGACGCTGCTGCTGGCCGCCGGAAAGGCCGGTGGCGATGTCGTCGAGACGGTCCTTCACCTCGTCCCACAGCGCGGCGCGGCGAAGCGATTTTTCGACGATCTCGTCGAGCGTGGACTTTTTCTTCTCGCCGAGCGTGCGCGGGCCGTAGGCGACGTTGTCGTAGATGCTCCGGGGGAAGGGATTGTATTTCTGGAAGACCATCCCGACATGGCGGCGGAGCTGCACCGGATCGACGTCCTTGTCGGCGATGTTCGCCCCTTCAATGATGATCGAACCCTTGGTCACTCGTGCACCCGGGACGAGATCGTTCATCCGGTTGAAGCAGCGCAAAAGGGTGGTCTTGCCGCAGCCCGAGGGGCCAATGAAGGCGACCACCTCGTTGGTGGGCACGTCGAGGGTGACGTTTTTCAGCACCTGCTTGTCCCCGTAGCAAAAATCGACGCCCTGGACTTGGATTGCAGGCACGTCCACGGCGGTCTTGGGGGCGGAAGCGGGCGTCGCGGGGTGTTCAGACGTCATCGTCGGGGCATTCGGCCGTCTCCGCGGCGGGGCTTCGGTTACCAGTGACATGGCGGCTTGTAAAGGTCTCGCCGTCGGCCCGGCGTGGCATCGCCGGCACTCTTGTCAGGGAAAATCCCTCGTGCGGCTTGCCACGTGTGACGTTTTCGACACAAATCCCGCCCCGCCACCTTTCCCCATGATCTCGATCCAACGCCTGTTCGGTAAAGAGGACCGCTTCTTTGACCTGCTCATCGCCAGCGCCGAAGAGGCGCGCCAGAGCATCGTCGGCCTGACTCACATCCTGCGGCACGAGAAAGCTCCGTCGCTCGGCGAATTCGCGGAGGTCCGGAAAAAGGACAAGGCCATCACCCAGGAAATCAGCGACCTGCTGGTCAAAACCTTCGTGACCGCGCTGGAGCGGGAAGACATCGAGGCGCTCTCCACCGCCCTCTACAAGATCCCGAAAACGGTCGAGAAGTTCGTCGAACGCTACCTGATCTCACAGGACAAGGTCTCCACCACCGACTTCAACCGCCATGCCGCGATGCTCGACGAAGCGACCGGACTGGTCGTCGGGATGATCCAGGCCCTGCGCAAGGGCATGGACATCGTGAAGATGAAGGAGCTCAACGACCGCATGCAGCAGATCGAGGGCGATGCGGACAAGCTCATGCTCGATTGCCTGAGAGACCTTTACAGCGGCAAGTATGACCCGTTGCTGGTGGTCATCATTTCCAACCTCTACGACCTGCTGGAGAAGGTCTTCGACCGCTGCCGCGACGTCGGCAACGTGGCGAAGCAAATCGCCTACAAGAACTCCTAAGCGCCGGACATGACGCTCATCCTTGTCGTCATTCTCGTCGCGCTCGCCTTCGAGTTCATCAACGGCTTCCACGACACGGCGAACTCGATCGCCACGGTCGTTTCGACGAAAGTACTCACGCCACGGCAGGCGATCATGCTGGCGGCCGTGACCAACCTCCTCGGCGCGCTGGTCGGCCACGCGGTGGCGAAGACGGTGTCGTCCGGCCTGGTGGATTCGCAATTCGTCACCTCGCAGACCATCATCTGCGCGCTGATTGGGGGCATCTCCTGGAACCTGCTCACCTGGTGGCTCGGCCTCCCCTCTTCTTCCACCCACGCCTTGGTCGGCGGCTTGTGCGGCGCGACGCTCGCGACCGCGCAAAACAACTGGGACGCGATCATTTGGTCTCAGGAAAAGGTGAAGGACGGCAAGGTGGTGATGGAAGGTGTTTATCACAAGGTCCTCATTCCGATGATCGGCTCACCGGTGGTGGGCTTGGTCGGCGGCTTCATCATCATGGCGCTGCTCTACGCTCTCCTGTCCAACGCCCGGCCGATGTGGGTGAATCGCTTCTTTGGCCGTGCGCAGATCTTCAGTGCGAGCTACATGGGCTTCGCTCACGGACTTGCGGATGCCCAGAAAACCATGGGCATCATCACCCTCGCGCTGGTCACCGCGACGACCGCGGGCTCGTTCGAGAACCTCCCGAGGACCTTCCATTTCCTGAAGATGGAAAAGACACCGGAAGCCGAGCAGTTGCTGCTGACGGTGATGGACGGCAAGCACACGCTCGACACCGCCGCACGGCTGGAGGTGGAGGGCTTCAAGATGCGCTCTGGCGAATTCCGCGAAGCCTTCCTGTCGCTCGCCGCCGAAGTCCACGAGGATCTGGGCGACGCGGAGGGTGCCGCCCGCACCCGCGCCGACGTGAAGAAGGACTACGACGCCACCGTCGCCCGCGAGAATGCGCGCATTCTGCCCAAGCTGCCAATCCTCGGCCCGATCGTCGCGGTCAAAGTTACGGACTGGGGCAAAACCCTCGACAGCGAGGGGGCCAAGGCTGCCAAGGAAGACAAGCGGCCGCTCAAGGCGATGGCCAGCAAGGTCCGCGAACTCGCCCCCGACGTGCCGGTGTGGATCAAGATCGTTTGTGCCGTGGTCATGGCGGCCGGCACCTCCGCCGGCGGCTGGCGCATTATCAAGACCATGGGCCACAAGATGGTGAAGCTGCAGCCGGTTCACGGCTTCGCGGCGGAGACTACCGCCGCGACCTTGCTGGCGGTCACCGGGAAATTCGGCATGACGGTGTCCACGACCCACGCGATCACCACCGCGATCATGGGTGTGGGCGCGACCAAGCGCTTCAGCGCGATCGACATGAAGATCGTGAGAAAGATCCTCGGTGCGTGGGTGCTGACCCTGCCCGCGGCCGGCGGCGTGGCCTACGTCACGATGTGGCTGTGGCTGAAGATCGCCGGGTGATTTCCGCCTTCGACTTTCCGGAATCCCGCGGCTAAGAACCGCCGCCCATGCCTCCGCAAGCCACCGCCCGTTCGCCCTTTGCCGGCTGCCTCATCCTCGTCCTGGCCTTGCTGATGCTGATCGGCCTGATTGGTTTCACGGCGTGGATGCCGTTCCGCCAAGCCGCCGAGATCGAGAAATTCACCAAGGCCGCCCCGGCACCGCTGGCCGTCGATCCCATCGAGGGCAACGAGGCCAAGGTGAATGCCCTCGTTGAACGGCTGGAGGCTTTCCGCACCGAACTCAATGACGCGGCCAAGCCCGCCCGGATCGAGTTCACCGCCGACGACCTGAACCTCGCCGTTGCCGCCTTTCCCCAGGTCGAGCAACTCCGCAAGAGCTTCCGGGTCCGCGAAATCACCGCGGATGCCTTGGTGATCGACATCTGCTACCAGCTCAACGGCCGCCCGCGCCTCGCCAAGGAAGGCGAAGAGGGCCTGCTGGCCTCCGACCCGCGTTATCTGATCGGCACCATCAAGGGCCGCCCGCAGCTCGCCCGCCGCGAACTCGCCCTGCAGGTGGACGCCTTGGAAGTCCCCGACGCCACCGTCCCGCAGGGCTTCATGGACCACTTTTCCACGCTGCGGCTGTTCGAGCGCTACGTAAAAGACCCCGTGCTCGGCCCTGCGATGGCAAAAATGACCCGCGCCGAGATAAAGGACGGCAAGATGATCCTCGCCCGCATTCCCGGGGAGAACCCGCCAGAAGTCGTCAGCGACTCGACCTTCCAGCAGGGCAGCCAGCGTTTCCTCACCCTGCTCGGCATTGTCGCCTGCCTCTTCCTGTCCTTTGCCGCGACCATGGTCTTCCTCGGGATCCGGAAGCAAAAGCGCTTGGAGAAGGAGGGCGGCGGGAACTGACCTTCTTGGTCGTAGGCGCGGTGGTGACACCGCGGAGGCCAGTGCAGGCCACCTCATCTTGGGTTTTCGCGTTGTCACGAAGGCGCCTTCACGGCATCTCTTCTGCTAGCTCTTCCGTAAGACAAGCCCGCCCGTCCGCGTCGCTTGAAAGCCGTGCCGCTGGGAATCGCGTAGCGTTTTCCCGCATTCCCACATCGCCGTTTCATGAAATCCACCACCCGTTCCGCACTCGTCCTGCTCGGTCTGGCCACCGCCGCCGTCGCCCAGGAGCCCGCCGCCAAGCCCACCGCCGCGAAGGCAACCGCCGCCACCGCGCCGATCGCCATCGCCGAAACTCCGGCTGCCAAGCCCGCCGAGGCCCCGCTCGAAACGCCAGCCGACAAGCCGGTCTCTGCCGAAAAGCCAGAGGAAAAGAAGCCGGATCCCATCAAGGAGGAGCAGGAGAAACTCACCGCCGAGAACAACCTCGCCTCTGCCAAGCTCACCGCCGAGACCAATGCGATGCGCGCCGAAATCACCCGGCTCAAGATGGAGAAGGACCTCCTCGCCGAGCGCCTCAGCCTCTCCGCCATGAAGCGCCAGGTCGCGCAGGAGGAGGAGATGGCCAAGATTGAAGCCGAAAAGGCCCAGATCACCCGCGACAACGAGATCGCCAAGGCCCGCGCCGAATACCTCACCAACGAACTCAAGGCCGTCCAAAGCCAGTCCGGCATCGAGATCAGCAAGCTCCAGAACCAGATCTCCAGCATGGAGATGGAGACCAAGCGGAAGTCCTACGCCGACGCCAAGCCGGTTTATCTCGAGAACCCGCTGCGCGACGACGGCACGCTGGTCATTTCCGACCGCCGCATCGCCCTCAATGGCCTGATCACGATGGCCACCGCGGACCACATCACCGACCGCATCGACTTCTACAACAACGCCGACAAGAAGCTGCCGATCTTCATCGTGATCGACCAGTCACCCGGCGGCTCGGTCATGGCCGGCTACCGCATCCTCAAGGCCATGGAATCCAGCGACGCGCCCGTCCATGTGGTGGTGAAATCTTTCGCCGCCTCGATGGCCGCAGGAATCACCACCCTGGCCAAGGAAAGCTACGCCTACCCGAACGCGATCATCCTGCACCACCAGATCAGCTCCACTCTCTTCGGCCAGCTCAACCTGACCGAGCAGGCGGAAGTGGTGAAGGAAAGCCAGCGCTGGTGGACCCGTCTCGCGTCCCCCGTCGCCGCCAAGATGGGCGTCAGCACCGATGAATTCATCAAGCAGATGTACGCCCACTCCAGCAGCGGTGACTGGAGCGAATTCGGCGAAGACGCCAAGAAGCTGAAGTGGGTGAACCACATCGTCAGCGGCATCGAGGAAACCTCCTTCACCAAGAATCCCGACCTCAAGCCGGCCGCGACAGCCGCCCCACAGCAGCCGGCCGCCGAGATCAAGGAAGAAGTCGATCCCAACGGCAAGCCATTCTCCTACCTGCCGCGCCTGACGCCGAAGGACGTCTATTTCCTCTACAATCCGGACAACTACTACCGGATGCGCTGAGGACGCCGGTTCATGGATTCAACTCAAGAAGGGGGACGCTACAGTCCCCCTTCTTCGCGTACGCTCCAAGGAAAGAACAGGATTCAGGGGCCGGAGATCAGTGAAAGAACCTTGGACCGGTCGTGGGCCAGGCTGAAAGAAAGCGAGAGCGCCGCGATGAGAAGGTTCAAGCCGTAGTCTGGACGAATGCGCTCCCCCGCTCTTTAGTCGTGCCATGTCCGAGATGGTCGCCGCCACTCCCTCCCCCCTCGATCTCGCCGGCATGGTCACGCAGCTCCACCGCTTGCTCATCGACCGCCCGGATTGCCCGTCACCCGAGGAGATTCACCGGGCCTGCGACATCCTCTTCTCCGCAAGCCTGCTGAAGGAGGAAGGCCGTCCGGTCCGGGCCCGCGTCATCCTCGCCCCGCCGGATGCCTTTCCGCTGTCGGACGGGCCGCCCGACGGCGTCCACGCGATCCGTTTCACCACGCCGCATGCGTTTTCGCCGAACGAAATCAAGCGCCTCAGTCCCGCGGCGAGCTTCTTCCACTCCGCGGTGGCCGTGTGGCCGGACCGCGACCGCGGCCTGCGCATCTGGGGCATCCTCAATACTGGGCCGCGCTGGATGAATCTCGTCGCGGGCGGACGCAAGCCGGCCGGCCACTCGATCCTGCACCCGATCGTGCACGTGCGCGACCCCGGCTGGCTGCTGTTCTATCATGATTACCAGCTCATCGGCGAATGGCGCGGCCGCGAGTTTCATGGACCACGGCTCGATGTCTTCCAGTCGCGCTTGCTCAGCGAGCGCTTTGCCCATCTGCGCCTCAGTTTGGTCCAGGAACTCGGCGACCGCTGCCTGCCGCCGAGCTTGAACGAGGCCGACTACGCCGAACTTTGCCACCTCGTCTCGCTGCAATTCATCAAGCGCGTCATCAACCTGGTCCGCACCAGCGGCCACGGCGGCACGGTCGTCTTCCTCCCGGCCACCGGGGTGGGCGGCGATCCCTTTCGCTGGATCGATTGCAAGTACACATCCGAGACAGACGAAGCCGGCCGCCGCTTCCCCCACCTGATGAAGAAGATCATCCGCCGCGTCGGCCAGCTTTGCCCCGAGGGCTCGACGCTGGAGAGCGCCTGGCAGGTCTTCCGCACCAGTAAGGACGCCGAGCTCGACCGGCTGGAAGAGGCCTTCTTCGAACTCGCCCGCTTCTTCTCCGA
>CBKZPU010000051.1:0-30276 GCA_966696705.1 uncultured Verrucomicrobiaceae bacterium
GAGCAGTTGCCCTTGCCGAGGAAGCCGAGGTTGATCGGGAAAGCTTCGGCCGCTTCCAACATCCGGCGGATGTTCCATTTTCCCGGCGTGCAGGTGGTGGCGTAGGTGCCGTGGGCCGGACCGGTGCCGCCGCCGATGAGGGTCGTCACGCCGCTGGCGATGGCGTGCTCGATTTGCTGCGGGCAAATGAAATGGATGTGGGTATCGATCCCGCTGGCGGTGACGATGCAGCCTTCGCCCGCGATGACTTCGGTGCCCGCGCCGATCACCATGTCGATCCCATCCTGCAGCAGCGGGTTTCCCGCATGCCCGAGGCCGACGATGCGGCCGTGCTTGATGCCGATGTCGGCTTTGATCACGCCGTGCGCGGCATCGAGGACGACGGCGTTGGTGATGACGAGGTCGAGGCAGTCGGCATCGCAAGCGAGCGGCGACTGGGCCATGCCATCACGGATGACCTTGCCGCCGCCAAATTTCACTTCATTACCGTAGCCACCTTTCTCCGCCACGAGGTCGCGCTCGACCTCGATGAAGAGTTCGGTGTCGGCAAGACGCACGCGGTCGCCCACGGTCGGGCCGAAGGTACCGGCGTAATTGGCGCGGGTCTGGTTCATGGAATGAGGGACTTCACTGGGAGCGCGGAGTTCATGCCGCATTCACTGGCCCGGGCACCCGACCGTCCAAGCGGAATGAATTCCGCGCTCCCGGTTCTCTTGCGATTCATCGTCATTCCAACGGACCGTTCACCTTGTTGTTCAAACCGTAGATCTCGCGCTTGCCGGCAAAGGCCACCAAGGGCACTTCACGCGTGTCGCCGGGCTCGAAGCGGATCGCCGTGCCCGCGGGAATGTCCAAGCGGAAGCCGCGGGCGGCGGCGCGATCGAACTCAAGCGCCTCATTCACCTCCGCGAAATGAAAGTGACTGCCGACCTGCACCGGGCGGTCGCCGGTGTTCGCGACTGCGAGCTTCAGCTTGGCCAGGCCGGTGTTGATCTCGATGACGCCGTGGGGCGTGATGACTTCTCCGGGGATCATCGGACGGGATGGTGAACGGTGACGAGCTTGGTGCCGTCGGGAAAGGTGGCTTCGACTTGGATGTCGTGGATCATTTCCGCGACGCCTTCCATGACCTCATCGCGGGTGACGAGCGTGGTGCCATAGCTCATGAGCTCCGCCACCGACTTGCCATCGCGCGCGCCTTCGAAAATCTCCGCCGTGATGAGGGCGACGACCTCCGGGTAGTTCAGCTTCACGCCGCGATCACGGCGGCGGCGGGCAAGGTCCGCGGCCACGACCACCAGCAGCTTCTCCTGTTCGCGCGGGGACAGGTGCATGGCTCAGGACGCGGCAAGCAAGGCGAGCGACCCACCGAAGGCGATGACCGCACCGACCTTCACCTTGCGGTTCTTGTTGAAGTGGAACAGCAGCACCGAAGTCACAATCATGGCAGCCAACGTGACTTCCAGCCAGCCGTGGAGGTGCACCCAATCGGCACGGAGCTGATCGAACTCATCCTCCTCGCCCGGCGGATGGTAATGACCGGGGTGGGCGGCAGCGATGGCAGGCAGAACGGCAAGCAAGCCGAATAGCGACTTGCGAAGGGCTTCACGGGTCATGGTCAGAAAACGGTCAGCGGATCGTGTAGCTGGAGCGTCTCGCTCCAGTCCGTTCCCGGAGCATCTTGCTCCGGGCATTTGAGAACGGGGCGGTGACGACGCGAGACGCGTCGCCAACAGACTGGAGCGGGACGCTCCAGCTACGCTTGGAACGGCGACATCGCGGCTCATACGGTAAGGTATTCCTTGATGAGTTCTTCGCTCAGCCCGGCCATCGGGCCGTTGGCGGCGACCCGGCCGCGCTCGAGGATGCAGAAGTCGTCGCCGAGTTCCTTGCAGAAGTCCAAGTACTGCTCGACTAGTAGAATCGCCATCTCGCCTTCGTCGCGCAGCATCTTGATGGCCTCGCCGATCTGATCGATGATGTTCGGCTGGATGCCTTCCGTTGGCTCGTCGAGGATGAGCAGCTTTGGCCGGGTCAGCAGCGCGCGGCCGATCGCAAGCTGCTGCTGCTGGCCGCCGGAAAGCATCCCGCCCTTCCGCGACAGGAACTCCTTGATGATGGGAAAGAGCGTGAAGACGCGATCGACTTCCTCCTTCCTCGGCTTGCGGCCGCGGGCGATGGTGCCGACATAAAGATTCTCCTCCACGGTGAGCTGCGGGAAGATCTCCCGGCCCTGCGGCACGAAGCCGAGGCCCAGGAGCGCGCGCTTCTCGGGACTGAGGCGTGAGATCGTTTCTCCCTCAAGCGTGACCGTGCCGCCATCGGCGGCCATCAGGCCGGTGATGGCCTTGAGCGTGGTGGTCTTGCCGACGCCATTGCGGCCCATCAGGCAGAAGACGGTCTTCGGCCGGATCTCGAGGTCCACGCCGCGCAGGATGCGGCTGCCGCCAATCGAGACGGTCAGACCGCTGACGGAAAGAGTTCGAGCTTCAGTGGCTACTACGGCGGTCATGGTAGTTCAGGCGGCCTTCTTCTTGCGACCGAGATAGACTTCGATCACGCGCTCGTCGTTCTGCACCTTGTCCACCGAGCCCTCGCAGAGAACGTTGCCCTGGTGGAGCACGGTGACAATCCCGCCCTGGGAGATCTGGCGAACGAAGGTCATGTCGTGTTCGATGACGACGATCGTGTGCTTGCCGGCGAGCGACAGCAGCAGCTCGCCGGTGCGATGTGTTTCCTCGTCGGTCATGCCCGCCGCGGGTTCATCGACGAGCAACAGCTTCGCGTCCTGCGCGAGCAGCATGCCGATCTCCAGCCACTGTTTTTGGCCATGGGCGAGCGAACCGGCCTTGGCGTGGGCGCGATCGGTGAGCTTGATGGTGTGGAGGATCTCGTCCATCCGCACCTCCTGCTCTTTCTTCACCCGTCCAAAGAGCGAGTGAAGGATGCCGCGCGAGCCGGCGAGCGAGAGTAGCAGATTCTCGCGCACCGTGTGATCGACATACACCGTGGGCGTCTGGAATTTCCGGCCGATGCCCAGGCGGTAGATCTGATACTCGTTCATCTTGAGCAGATCGTGCGTCTCCTCGAAGTGAAGCGTGCCGCTGTCCGGCTTGGTGCGGCCGGTGATGAGGTCGAGAAAGGTGGTCTTGCCCGCGCCATTCGGCCCGATGACCGTGCGCAGTTCGCCCTTCTCGAGCGCGAAGTTCAGGTCGCGGATCGCCTGGAATCCGGAGAAGGACTTGTTCAGTCCCTCCGCGGCCAGGAGGTAATGCTGCATGCTCATTTGGTCTTCGCGGCGGAGGTGAGGAGTTCTTCTTCTGCCTCGGCGGCCTTGCGACCTTCCCGACGCGCGATGATCTCGCGGACCTGCGCGGGGATGCCGACGATGCCCTTGGGCAGGAACAAGACGACGATCACGAAGCTGCCACCCATGATGATGAGCCAGAGATCGGGAAACTTCGTCGTGGCCCAGCTCTTCAGGTAGTTCACCAGGATCGCTCCAACGATCGGCCCGACGAGCGTGCCTCGACCGCCGACCGCGACCCACACGACCGCCTCGAGCGACTTCTCGGTCATCATCTCGCTGGGATTGATGATGCCGACCTGCGGCACATAAAGCGCACCGCCGACCGCGGCGATCATGGCGCTGATGACGAAGACGAAGAGCTTGAAGTTCGCAGCGGAGTAGCCGGAGAAGAGCACGCGGTTCTCGCTATCGCGGATGGCGCGCTGGATCAGGCCGTAGCGCGAGTTGGTCAGCCATTTGCAGACGAGGAAGACGAGGACCAGCGTGATCGCGGACGCGAGGTAGAGCATGCGCTTCGTCTCCGGGCTGCGGATGTCCGCGCCGAGGATGCTGCGGAAGTCGGTGAAGCCGTTGTTCCCGCCCATGTAGAGCTCGTTGCGGAAGAACATCAGCGCCGCTCCATAGGTCAGCGCTTGGGTGAGGATGGAGAAATAGACGCCTTTGATGCGCGAGCGAAACGCGAGGTAGCCAAAGATGCCGGCAAGCAATCCCGGCAGCAAGAACACCATCAGCGCGGCGAAAGGGAACGAGTGGAAGGGCTCCCAAAAGCCGGGAAGCTCCTTGCGGCCGAGGAAGACCATGAAGTCGGGCAAGTCGCTCTTGTACGCGCCGAGCTTCCCGATCATCAGCATGAGGTGCATGCCGAGCATGTAGCCGCCGAGCGCGAAGAACAGCGATTGGCCGAGGCAGAGCAGGCCGGTGTAGCCCCACAGGAGGTCCACCGAGATCGCGAGGATGGCGTAGCAAACGTACTTGCCCCAGGTATTGAGCGTGAAGTCGGAGACCGTACCCGCCGCATTCAGCGAAGGCATGCCGACGACAAGAAAGAGCGCGATGGCGGCGAGCGCGATGGTCGGAGCCTTGGCGGCGAGGGGCTGGTTCATCAGTCGAGGCTGCGGGAGCGGGTGGCGAAGAGGCCCGAGGGCTTCCACTGGAGGAAGAGGATGATGGCACCGAGCACGAGAATCTTGCCGGTGACAGGATCACCGAGGATCTGCTGGAGAGATTGATCGGCCATGCCGATGCCGAGCGCGCTGATCACCGTGCCGAAGATGTTCCCCACGCCGCCCACGACGACGGTCATGAAGGAATCCACGATGTAATTCTGGCCGAGATTCGGGCCGACGTTTCCGATCTGCGAAAGGAAGGCTCCCGCGAGGCCGGCGAGGCCGCTGCCGAAGGCGAAGGTCATCATGTTCACCCGCTCGGTGCGGATGCCCATGCAGGCGGCCATGCCGCGGTTTTGCATCACCGCGCGGATCAGCAGTCCGAGCGAGGTTTTGTTCAGCACCGCCCACGTCAGGAAGATGATCAGCACGGCGAAGCCTATGACGAACACGCGGTTCCAGCCGAAGACGATGTCATTCACGGTCCAGTTGCCCGAGAGGTAGGCGGGACTTTCCACCTGCACGTTGTTCGCGCCGAAGACCAGGCGGAAGAGCTGCTGGAGAACCATTGACACGCCCCACGTCGCGAGCAGCGATTCGAGTGGGCGCTTGTAGAGGAAGCGGATGACGCCGCGCTCCAGCAGCAGGCCGACGCCCGCGGCCGCAAGGAAGCTGGCAGGAATGGCGACGAGGAAGTAAAGGCCCCAAGCGTTTCCGGTCAGGTTCATCCCGGCGATGTTGATCGGAATGCCGAAGGGCGACATGTTGATGCCCGCCGCGAAGAGATTCTGGATCAAGTACGTCGTGTAGGCCCCCACGACGATCAGTTCGCCGTGCGCCATATTGATCACCCCCATCAGGCCGAAGGTGATCGCGAGGCCGATCGCGACCACCAGCAGCACGCTGCCAAGCGATAGCCCGCGGAAGACGGTGCCCGCGGAATTCACAAAGGAAATGTGCGAGTCGATCTCGCCCTGCGCCGTGTCGCAGGCGGCGACCAGACTGACTCGCCCGGCTTTTTCCGCTTCACCACGGATCGTCTTGATCGCGCCCTGCGAAGCGATCGAGCCCATCGTGCCGAGTTCCTTCACCGCGGCTTCCCGGACAGCCATGTCCTCGGAACGCAACTTCACCATCGCGATGGCCTCGGCGAGCGCGTCCTTTACCTTGCCGCTCTTCTCGGTGGCCGCGAGTTGCTCGAGGAGCGGGAGCTTCGCAAGGTCCTGCTCGAGGCCGGTGTCCTGCACCGCTCGCAGGCGCTTGGCGACGTCGGGAGACGAAAGCGCGAGCCGGTCGGTCACGCCCTTCATCACCCGGCGCAGCGACGAGTCGGTGTCCGCCATGTAGAGGTCATCCTTGCTCATCCGCACCGGCTTGCCGTCGTCCGCCGTGACCAGTTTCCCGTCGGCGAGTGCCACGAGCGTGAATTTTTCGTCACCATCCGGCTCGCCCTCGAGCAGCACCGCCAGGTTGTTTCCCGCGGCATCCTGGTACTGGTAAATCTCGCCTTCCTTCCATTTCGCGAGCAGCGGCACCACCTCGTCCGCGTTCGCCGTGGCCAGGGATTCCACCAGCGCCTTCTGCTGGTCCACATCCACGAGGACGGCGGCCTCGGCGACGATTTCCCGCGGTGCCCGGGCCGGGCTTTCCTGGGCGGAGGACGTTGCGAAATGCCCCAGCACGCACCACAGGAGCCACCCGGCGATGCGGCCCCAGCCGCCCATTCTCCCTGAAGACACGAGCGACATGGTGGATCTACGCACGCACCCGTCGTGCCACCCCGCCGGGCGCTTCCTGTCACCCCCATGAGCGCGACTTTTGGGAAAGGGGCCAAACTGGTACGAAATCCGCATATTCCCGTCCCGGCTCGACAAAGCCGCCCGGCTGTCCAAGCCTAACGGCGGAGCCCCCAACCGCCCCGCTTCCAGCGACATCTCCTTTCAGCCTGCCGCACCGCACCCATGTCTGGATCCTTTCTGCCGAAACCGTTTTCCCACGCTTACGAGATCGACCCCAAGTTCTCGAAGAGCGCCGTCTATTTCTCCTGCGAGTTCGCCATCGACCAGATCTTCAAGATCTACTCGGGCGGCCTCGGCTTCCTCGCCGGCTCGCACATGCGCTCCGCCGCCGCGCTCCGCCAGAACCTGTGCGGCATCGGCATCCTGTGGACCTACGGTTACTATGACCAGGCCCGCGGCGAGGAGCGCGAAATGGCCGTGCAGTTCCGCAAGAAGCACTACGCCTTCCTGCAGGACACCGGCATCAAGTTCCAGGTGCCCGTCCACGGCCACCCGGTGTGGGTGAAGGCGATGTTCCTGCCGGGCGATATCTTCGGCACCGTGCCGATGTTTTTCCTCACCACGGATCTGGACGAGAACGACTACCTCTCCCGCGCCATCACGCACCGCCTCTACGACAATGACGCGCTGCGCCGCATCGCCCAATACATCGTCCTCGGTGCCGGCGGCGCACGGTTGCTTGAGGAACTGGGCGTCGATCCCGAAGTCTGGCACCTCAATGAGGCGCACGGCCTGGCCGCCGCCTTCCGCGTGTACGAGAAACATCGGAGCGTGGATGAAGTGAAGAAGCGCTTCGTCTTCACCACCCACACGCCGGAGGAAGCGGGCAACGAGAAGCACGACTTCCAGCTACTGCACGACTTCTCGTTCTTCGGCTCGGCCTCGATGGACGAGGTTCGCCAGATCACCGGCATCGATGGCGAGGTGTTCAATCACTCGCTCGCCGCCTTGCGTCTGAGCCACCTGTCCAATGCGGTCTCCAAGCTCCACGGCGACGTGTCCCGCAAGATGTGGGAGCATTACCCGAACATCTGCCCGATCACCCACGTCACCAATGCCCAGAACTCGCGCTTCTGGAAAGACAAGGGGCTGGAGCACTCGCGGACCGAGGGTGACACCGCCGCCCTGCACGCGCGCAAGCGCGAGCTGAAGGCCCAGCTTTTCCAAACGGTGGCGAACCAAACCGGCAAGCTCTTCAATCCCGACGTGCTCACGATCGTGTGGGCCCGCCGCTTCGCCAGCTACAAGCGTCCCGACCTGATCACCCGCGACATCCGCCTCTTCCGCTCGCTGGTGAACAACAATGAGAGACCCGTCCAGATCATCTGGGCCGGCAAGCCGTTTCCGTTCGACTTCGGCGCGATCGAAACCTTCAACCACCTCGTCCAGACGACCAAGGACTTCCCGAACGTCGCCGTGCTCGTCGGCTACGAGCTCGAGCTCTCGCGGCAGTTGAAATACGGCGCCGATATCTGGCTGAACAACCCGGTGGTCACCCGCGAAGCTTCCGGCACGTCCGGCATGACCGCCGCGATGAATGCCGCGGTCAATCTCACGACCTACGACGGCTGGGTCTGCGAGTTCTCCAAGGACGGCCACAACAGCTTCATCATCCCGCCCGCCGACCCGAGCCTCGACCCGGAAGCGCGCGACCGCCACGACCTGCTCGGCTTCTACGATGCCATGGACCAGAAGGTCCTGCCGCTGTACTACGGCGATCCCGAAGGCTGGTGGAAGCTGGTGCTCAACTCGATGAACGAGGTGGTGCCTTACTTCGATTCCGACCGCATGGTGACGGAGTACTACGAGAAGATCTACGCGTGAGCAAAACGACCCCATCCTGGGATCGCTTTGAATGACCAGGGAGAAAGTCAAAGACATCGCCTCACTCGCGGCGGCACTGGCTTGGCTCTGCTTCTTGATCGCAGGACTCTGGAACCTGCTGGGCAAAGCGCTCCTTTGGCTCCTGCTTGCGGGGGCTCTCGCGTCTGCGGCCTTGTTTGTCTTCAACCAAGTCAAGCGTCGCCGGACATTCCTCCAGAAAGGTTATGAGGTGGATTGTGAGGTCATCTCGAAAGGGGTGTGCCGATTTGTCTATCGAGAGCGATTCGATGGAGGCGTCCGGGAGCTTCGGGTGCCGGGCGAATTGATCGAGTATGGCCATCCAGTCTACTACCGGCTCTCCGGTGCCAATTGGGCTGAGATCGTTCCGGAGTGGGCGCTCCACCGGCAGTTGCAGATTGAAGCTAGGATTCTCGAGAATCACTTCTACCGGCCCGATGGCTTCTAAGGCCCACTGGGAGCGCGGAATTCATTCCGCTTGGACGGTAGGTTCGCCGGGCCAGTGAAGCGGAATGAATTCCGCGTTCCCAGTGAGCCCTTATCCCGCGGCGCCCCTCTTCTCTAACAACTGCGCCGTGATGCTGATCGCGATCTCATGCGGATCGTTGCCACCGATTGGCAAGCCGAGCGGGCAGGTGACTCTTTCTAACAGATCATCCCCCGCCCCTGCATCTCTCAAGTCGCGCAGCAAGGCGGCTCGCTTCGACGCGCTGCCAATGACGCCAAGGAACGGTATGCTTGGATACCGCGCCAGCACCTCGCGCAGGACCGGCACGTCGCTGGCGTGACCCTTCGTGATGGACAGCACGAACGACCGCGAGGTGACCAGTTCGACGCCGTCCTCGAAGGCCGCCACGGGATGAGTCGCGAGGTTCTTCCCCGCCGGAAGCCGCGACAGCCAATCGGCGCGGGTGTCGATCACATCGATCCGGCAGGAAAGTGGCAGCAGCACCGGCACCAGCGCTTGCACGATGTGCCCGGCACCGAAGATGACGAGGTGCCATGGAGACCTGGCCGCAACACGCTCGAACAACAGCGTCATCTCCCCACCGCAGGTCATGCCGATGTCGCGCTGGAGGTTCCAGCAGACGAGGCGGGTGCTTTCCTCCGACGTTTCTAGTAGTTCCGCCGCCTCAGCGAGGGCACGGGCCTCGATGCGTCCGCCGCCGACGGTGCCGCCTTGCAGGCCGTCGCGGGTGACGAGCATCTTCGCCCCGGCTTCCCCCGGCACGCTGCCACGCGTGGCGGCGACGGTGACGACGATGACGTCGGTGCCGGTTTCAATGAAGCGGGCGATTTCCTGCCAGGAGGTCATGTTAGTCCATGTAGCGGCGGTCTATGACCGTCGCACTTCTGCGGCATCAGCCGCATCGGGAGATTTTGTTTTGAGATCCACAAGGATGCGACAGGTGCCGCCAGTTTCCGACGGTCATGGACCGCCGCTACATTTCGAACTTATCGCGTGATCACCGCCTCGATTTCTCCGTGCGGTTCATCCGTGGGAAGCAGCACGCAGTTCTGTCCCGGCCGACCGAGCTTGGCGAGATCGAGCCCGAGGAAATGCACGTTCGGCATCTTCAGCTCGATCCGCGAAATGCCCGGCACGCGTTCCAAGGCCAGCTCGCCGATCTGATAGAGCGTGCGCTGGACCGAGGGACTGTAAGTCGTGGCGAAGACCTCGTGCGCGACCGAGAGGATCGACGTATTAGCAGTCGTGAAATCCGACGCGAGATCCGCGAATTCCCATTCCGCGGTCAGGCGGGTGGCAAAGACGCGGTCGGTCGTCGGAGGGAGCGTCGTGAGCTCGCAGACATTGTAGCCGGTGAAGCCGGACTGCGTGCTCTTCATGACCAGATGCCCGCGGATGCCGGAGGAAAGCCGCGGCGCTTGCCCGCGGAAGAATGTCGCTCGCGAAAACGGCTCGCCGTTCGCGGCGTGGACGAAGGCATGCGGGTGCGGGCTCCCGCCGACGCTCATGCGTTCCCACTTCCGCTCCCGCAGCTCGACCTCGATGGCGGAGAGGTGCGGGTATTTCGCAAGGAAGTGTTCCGCGATGATCGTCGCGAAACTCGCCCGGCACGTTTCCAGGTGATCGTGGGCCAGGACGTGAATGGTGTTCTTCACCGTGTCCGTGGGCACGATCGACGAGTTGTCATCGGAGAGATAGGAGCCTGCCAGATCGCCGTGGAGAAGCACATCGGCCTCGAGCTCGCAGACGTCGTGGCGCGAGTCGTCGTGCCGCAGGACTTTCATCACGCGGACCCGGAACTTGCCGTAGCGGTTGGATTCGAGCGTTGCCACGAGTGGGATGGGTGGGGATGTTCGGTTGAAGTGAAGACTCTAACGGTCGATGCGTTGAATGCGATGCCAAAGGCGGAGTTCGTCGCCTGCCTTGGCGGCATCTACGAGCAATCGCCGTGGGTCGCGGAGCAGGCCGCCGGCGAGCGCCCGTTTTCCTCACGAGAGCACTTGGCGGACCGGATGCGGGCGGCGGTGGAAACTGCCAGCGTAACCGCAAAACTCGCGCTGATCCGCGCTCATCCGGACTTGGCCGGCAAGCTCGCCCGCGCTGGCGCGTTGAGCCCCGAATCGACCCGCGAACAGGCCGGCTTAGGGCTCGACCGGCTTTCCGACGCGGAGTTCGAGCGTTTCTCCGACCTCAACCGCCGCTACCGCGAGCGCTTCGGCTTCCCCTTCGTCGTCTGCGTCCGGCTGACCGACAAGCCGGGCATCCTGGCCGCCTTCGAGCGGCGGCTGGAGCACGACATCGCGGCGGAAATGACGGAGGCGCTGCGGCAGATTCACCACATCGCGCGCCTGCGGCTGGAGGATCTGGTAACAAAGTCGTAGCACACGCAATCGCGTACTTGAAGTCACGGAGCGATCTGACTAAGTTCATCCTCGATCACACCTCCCCCCATGAAACACCGTATCTGCCTTGCATGGTTTGGTGACCTCGACGCTCCGCAGCGCGAGCGGTCGAAGCCGAAAAAAGAATCCGCCGCGGCACCGGGCCAAGCTCCCGGCCGAAGCCCGCGACCAAAGGTCAAGGACGCGGCCGAGCTGCGTCGCATGTTCGGCCGCGATTGAGCCGACCTCGCCCTCAACCGGCCTTCGCCCGCTTGCGCAACCCCGCGAGCACCAGCTCCGCCAGCGGCGAGAGCTTGCCCCGCCACGCCGCGGCGATGGTCAGCTCGGGACAGTCCGGGATCTGCCAAGCGCGGGTCCCCTTCGGTGCGACGATCCCCGGGGCTTTCACGCTGAGCCCCGCGCCGAAACCACCGGCGACGTAGGCGTGGACGAGTTCGAGCGAGTTCACCTCGATCCGCGACGGCCATTCGAGCCTCGCCTTGGCCAGCGCCTTGGCAAACAACCGGGTCATCGTCGCGTCCGACGGCGGACGAATCAGCGGCAAATCCACCGCCATCCCGTGCATGCCCGAGCGGGCGATCTGATATGACTCCGGCAGCAGCAGCAGGAGCGGCATGGAAATCAGCACTTCCGTGCGGATCCCGGCGGGTGCCCGGCCTTCAAGCTCGCAGACCGCCAGATCGACCTGTTCGGCTTCCAGCAGCGCAAACGCGGCGCGCTGGTCGGCATCGACGAGGGTCAGCTCCAAGTCCGGCCGGGCCTTGCGCACCGCGGCGAGCACGTCGGGAAGATGCCGCCGGATGATCGTGGCGGGCGCGGCCAAACGCAGCCGCCGCGACGCCTTCCCCGCGATCTTGGCCGCCATGTCCGGCAGCGCGCCGAAGAATGGCGAGAGGAATTCGTACAGTTCCCGCCCTTCCGGTGTCAGCTTGAAGGGACGCCGCTGGAACAACCGCACGCCGAGGTCGTTTTCCAAAAGTGTGATCTGCCCGCTAATCGCCGGCTGCTGGATGCCATAGGGCATGCTGCGCGAGGCCGCGGTGATGCCGCCGTTGCGCGCGACATGATAGAACAGCTCGAGGTGGTGAAGATTGGGCGTCACGCCGCGCATCCAATCGGAAGCGAATGATCCAGCCTAGGATTTCCTCACGGTCCGAAGGTGCTAACTTGCGCCCGTGGACGGGAACGACCTCATCGTGGTGGCCTTCGATGGCGAGTGCCTGATGTGCAGCCGGAGCATCCGCTTCTTGGCCGAGCACGACCCACGGCGGCGCTTCCGTTTCGTGAAACTGCAGAGCCCGCTCGGCCAGCGGATGGAAGAAAGGGCCGGCACCGGCGTCCTGAACACCGCGCTGGTGGAAGCGGACGGCGAGGTGCTTTCCCGTTCGAACGCCGTCCTGCGGGTCCTGCGCGAACTCGGCGGCGGCTGGCGAATCCTCGCCCTGCTGGGCCGCTGCATCCCCCGTCCCCTGCGGGATTGGGCCTACGATTTCATCGCCGCCCGCCGGCACAAGTGGTTCGGCAAGGGCGACGCCTGCGCCATGCCTTCCGAGGCGCTGCGCGAACGCCTGATGTGACCGCCACCACGGTACAAGAGTAGGCCGCCAAGGTCCCACCCCTGGCGGCCCGAATCATGTTCCCTGCCCACACCCATGGTCAGGAAGCTGATGTTGTGCTGTTCACCCTTACATGAAAACTCACGCAGCGCGCGGTCTTCATGGTCATAGACCCTTCAGGAATTCTGACGTTCAAAGATTCTGAAAAATTTTCGCATTTCCTCACGGCTTGGAAGACCGCCCGGAGGAAGCGATCGGAAGAAGCGACCGGACCGTCACCGCGACCTTGGCATTCGGGTCCCCTCAGCACCCGCCGGCGCAGGGCTCATCCGAACTGTCGTCCGTACAAGAGTAGGCCGCCAAGGTCCCACCCTTGGCGGCCTGAATCATTTCCCTGCCCACACCCATGGACTCAGGAAGCTGATGTTGTGCTGTTCACCCTTACATGAAAACCGACGCAGTGCGCGGTCTTCATGGGAATAGACCCTTCAGGAATTCCGACGTTCAAAGTTTCTTTAAAAAAATCCCAGGCCGATGCGCGAAAGGGTTCGAAGGGGCGAACCGGCCTTCATTTCTAGCTGTTCGCGGCGGAGGATTTCCGCTCCCTCGGGCGCGTGCATCGGGCGTGTTGTTTATTGGCGGTGATCCTCTTGGCCTTGCCATCCTGCCACAACCGGTTGACCGGGGTAGTGGTGCGGCCGGACGATCCCTCGATCCGCTACGAGGGCCGCTGGGATCGCAGCGACCCCGCCCGTCCGCGGGCCTCATGGCCCGCCTTCGCGCTGGAAACCGGGTTTACCGGCAGCGCCATCGCGGTGCGGATGGACGATGCGGAGAATTTCTATCAGGTCGAGATCGACGGACGGCCGCACGGAGTGGTGCGCGGCCGGAAGGGCGGTCGCGCCGTCGTGCTGGCGAAAGGACTGACCGCGGGACGACACCAGCTCCGACTCTCCCGCCGGAACATTTCCTTCGAACGACCGACGAGGCTGGACGGCTTCGTCCTCGATCGTGGCGAGCGACTGCTGCCGGTGCCTCACCCGGCGCGGATCAAGATCGAGTTCATCGGCGATTCCTACACCGCGGCGGAGGGCAACGAGGCCACGGCCCCGACCTTGGCGTGGAAGGAGAAATATCCGGTGACCAATAGCAGCCAAGGTTTCGCGGCGATGATTGGACGGGCCTTCGACGCGGACATCGTGACCATTTGTCGCTCCGGTAGCGGCGTGCTGTGCGACTACCTCGGGAATCGCGAGGCACCGATGACCGAGCGCTACGACCGGGCGCTCATGGAGCAGGAGGCCCCCCTTTGGGACTTTTCCCAATGGACTCCCGACGTGGTGGTGGTCTGCCTGGGACTCAATGACTTCTCCGGCTTGAAGCGGCCGGACAGCACCGTGAGCGACAAAGATGCGGAAGCTTTCCGAAAGGCTTACCGGCTGCTGTTGGAAAAGGTGCGCGGCCACCATCCCCGCGCGGAAATCATCGCGGTGGCGCCATTCTACCCGTGGTTGCGGGAGCAGATCGGGGAAATCGTCCGTGAGGACGGCCGGCTTCACTACGCGCAATTCGACGAGTTTCCCGGCGGCTATGTGGCGGATGGCCACCCCACCGTGGAAACGCATCGCAAGATGGCCGCCCAGCTCGTGCCCCAGTTCGTGGGTACCGGTGGGCTCAAGCTTTCTTCTCCCGATAGGGAAAGTATTTCTTCCATGCGAGGATCCGCGCCTCAAACAGGTGCCAACTGAGCCACGCGAGCCCCAGCGAAATCGCGGTGGCGGCGGCAGTATAGACCAAGGTGCCGGACCAGCCGGAGCCCACCCACGGGACAATGGCGCGCTCCCACAGGAAGGCGATCCAGATCGGCTTCAGCGCGTGGTGATAGACATAAATGCCGTAGCTGTACTTCCCCAACCAGCGCAGCAGGCTGGATCCGAAAAACGCGGCCGACAATTTCCGCCGGCCGCCTTCGGCGGCGATGGCTACCCAGCAGGCACCGCAGACCAGCATGATCTGGGACTCAAACGACGCCAGCGGCCAGGTGACGATCGTCCGCTCCAGCAGCAGCAGCACGCCGGACACGATGGCCACCGCCATCACCACCTTGTGGACTTTTTCCCGGCCGGAGCGCGAACGATAGAGCAGGGCAAGCCCGCCCCCGGCCGCCAGAGACCCCATCCGGCTGAGCGTCGAGACATAAGTCCCCAGCGCACCAATCTCGGAATGCAGCCAGCTCGTCACGAACGGATTCGTCACCACCAGCAACGCGCACAAACGGCCGAGCCACTTCTCCTTCATGCAGTACACGATGAAGGGCCACACCATGTAGAACTGCTCTTCCACCGCCAGCGACCAAAAATGGCCGAGGCTGATCCAAGTGGGCGATTCCAGCCAGGCGCCTTTGACCGCCATGCCGATGTTCGAGGCGTAGAGCCAATACCACCACGGCGAGTCGAGGCCTTTTAACGCGGGGCCATCTTGCGGCGAAAGCAGCGGCACCGACAGGTAGGTGACCGCCAGCAACCCGTAATAAAGCGGGAAAATCCGCAGCGCCCGCCGCATGTAGAAGGTGCGGAAGTACTCCGGGCGTTCCTTGGCATCCACCAGGATGCCGGTGATCAAAAAGCCGCTCAGCACGAAGAACAGGTCAACGCCGAGATAGCCGCTCAGCAGCAGGCGCTGGAGCGGGTGGCTGCCGTCTCCGAGATTCCCCCCGACCACGATGAAGTGGCTGAACATCACCAGCAGGATGGCCAGCCCCCGGATGCCATCGAGGCCGGGCATGTGGGCGGATTCCGCGGTGCGCTCGGTGGCGGATTTCATCGCGGGATTCCGTAATTTCGGGGACGGCGGCGTGACGGACTGGCGGGGACGCCCAGGCTTTCCAACAAGCGGGGCACGATCACCTCCCGCGACGCCGCGGCAGAGGGATGCAGGCCATCGGGCGCATAGGCTGACCAGCGCTTGGGCTGGCGGTGAATGATCGCCGACCACGTCGGGGAAAAGTCAATCAGGCAAGCGCCACACTTCCGCGCGATGCGGCGGGTGGCTTCCTCGTAACCGGCGATCCCGGCGCGCTTCTCGAACTGCTCGCCGGTCGGCGGGTTCATCACCAGCAGGAAGATCTCGCAGTCCGGAGCCTCCGCGCGGATCGCCTCGATCATCCGCTCGTGGTTCCATGCGGACTCGTCCACGCCGAGCTTCGATGAAATCAGCGCGTCATTGATCGCGAACTCAAGGAAGACCGCGTCCGGTCGCCGCGCGGCCACCTGCTCGTGCACGTTGGCGAGCCCCCAACGCGAGTCCTTGCCGCCGCAGGCCGCATTGACCACCCGGGCCTTTTTGCCGTAGCGCTCCTGCAGGGCATCGCGGAACTGCTCCGGCCACGCCGAGTTCGCGGTGAGGCTGGTGCCGTAAGTCACGATCACCTGCCGGCGTCGCGCGGCGAGCGCATTGAGGAAACGTGCCGTGCTTTCCTGCGCCTGCACGGGCAAGGCGAGCAAGGTCCCGATGCCGGCGGCGAAGACAGCGGAAAGGATGGAGCCGCGGCAGCGTTGGGTCATGGACGCGCGGAGTGTCCTTGAAATGGCGCGTGCGTCAATGCAGGACGCGGGACCCGATCACTCATCGCTCATCTGCGACTTAAGGCCGCCGGCCGAGATGCCGCTGGCGTCACGTCGTGGATAGTGGAAAGCCCGCAGCCTGGACGAGACGGCGGACAGACATGCCATGGCGTCATCGGGAACATGCGGAAGCCCCGCGTGAGCTAAAAGCAACCCCGTCATTCGCGTGACCGGGATACGGTCACGATGACCTTCACCTCCTTGCCAGCCGGAGCGGTGCCGCTGCCGATGACCTGCGGCTTGTCCTTCGTGAGCGTCGTGTTCGCTTCGAGCTTTCCGATTTTCGTATCGCCCGCCACGACATCGAGGGCGTAGCGGAGATCGAAGATGACTCCATCGGCCCCTTGGGTGGGTTCGCTGCGGAAGAGCAGGTTGTCGGCTAGATTGCCGCTCGACCTGCGGATTTCACCCGCCTCGCCCGATCGGGATGCCAAGCCCCAACCGCCCGACTCGGGATTGGTTTCGGTCCAGATCGGCGGTTCGAACACGCCGTCGAGAATACTGAGGAACAAACTTTCGACGAGGTCTTGATTCACTTTGTCCGTCACGACGAAAGCCGTGCACGTCAATGGATCGAAGCCCGCAAAATGACGTTCATCTCGAAATACAACGCCCTGATCCGCGAACGCCGGACGGATATCGATCAATGGACTCCGCGTCCACTCCGCGAGTTCCGCTGGCGGATCTATGTCGGGGCCGGGCTGCGAGCGAGCCTTGCGGAGCAAATAGGAAGCAAATCCCGGAACCGTGGGATAAACATTCAGCCAGCGGTTCGCGTCCAGTTGCTTTTGCTGCGGTTTTCCGAGTGTGCCCGAGTGCGGACGGGGCTTCAAGCCATCGGCCGTTTCCACCCAGCAGGATTCTTTCCAAGGAGTGCCATCCAACAACTCTTGCCCGGCAGAGACCACGAGTTCCCAACGCTGGTCTCCAACACCTTGGCAAGCGATTCGACGGGGCCTGCCTTCTTGCAGGTTGACGGCGGTTCTTACGTTCCAAGCCCCTCGATTGTCCCCCGCAGGCCAGCTCACGAAAAAAGGGCAATCGATGATCTCTCCATTCTCAGATGAGATAGTTTCCACTTCCGCCCGAAGCCCATCCATCTCCACCGAAGCCTTTTCGCCACTACGTGAAACGAGCGACAAGGAACGCGGCTTCCCAGCCCCCTTCACTTCGATACGGGTGCGAGTGACTTTCGGCAGTTTATCGCATCCCAGGACCTCCTCGGCGACCAGCACGTCGCTCCACGAGCCGCGGGCCACGATCATGCCGGAGCGTGAGTTCCACACGATCCAGTCCCCTTTCCAATCCACTTCGACCTGTTCGGCCTCGGTTTCGGCAAATGGATCGGTTTGGTCTTCACGATTGGTCTCGTCCGGAACTTTCCAAGTCACGCTCTTCGAAAGGTCCCACAACTTGTCACCCGGTTGGAAGAAAGCGGAGTCGCCCGGCGGCCTCGCGAGAGGAGGTGCGTCCGCGAACGACGGCGCGACTCTTTCCACCGGGATCTTCCACGCGGCGGTGATGGCGGCGTGGCCCGTAGCAACAGCGGCGATGAAAGCGAGCGGCACACGAACCCACAGCATGCCATGACGGTGCATGGATCTTGGAGGCATGACAAGACAGGGAATAGGCGACGGGAATTCCGGGATGGGAAACGCCGATGATCTCGCTTGATACCAACATCCTCCTGCCCGCAGTGGAGGCGGTTACGCCAGGATCTGATCCAACACGTACGGCAATATCCCTCCGGCGAGGTAGTAATCCACTTCCGCCGGGGTATCGAGGCGGACCTTGAGCGGGACCTCGATGCGCGAGTGGTCGGGCAGGTGGCAAACGAGCAGGGCGTCCTGCATCGGCTTCAGCTCGCCGGCGATGCCGGTGATGTCGAAGCGCGCGCCGGTCAGGCCTTTCACGCGGTCGTAGTCGTCCTTGTGGATAAAGTTCAGCGGCAGCACGCCCATGCCGATGAGGTTGCTGCGGTGGATGCGCTCGAAGGACTTGGTGATCACCGCGGAGACGCCGAGCAGGCGGGTGCCCTTGGCGGCCCAGTCGCGGCTACTACCCATGCCGTAGTCCTCGCCACCGATGATGATCAGCTTGGTGCCGTCGGCCTGGTAGGCCATCGAGGCGTCGTAGATGAAGGTCGGCTTGGCGCCTTCGACCGCTTCGATCGCCTGGTCCGGCTTGGAGACTTCCGCGTCGCCGAAGTACTGCGTGTAGCCGCCTTCGATGCCGGGGCACATCAGGTTCTTGATGCGGACGTTGGCGAAGGTGCCGCGGGTCATCACGCGGTCATTGCCGCGGCGCGCGCCATAGGAGTTGAACTCGGCTTTCTCGACGCCGTTCTCGATGAGATACTTGCCGGCTGGTGAGGTCGCCTTGATCGAGCCCGCGGGCGAGATGTGGTCGGTGGTGACGGAGTCGCCGAAGATGCCGAGCGGGCGGGCGTTGAGAATGTCGCCCACTTCCGTCGCGCCGCCTTCGAAGAACGGCGGGCTCTGGATGTAGGTAGACTTCTCATCCCACGAGTAGGTCGCGCCGGTGGTGCCGGAAATCTCGCCCCACTTCGGATTGGCGGAGTCGAGGTCGCCGTAGAGCTTCTGATAGACGGCGGGCTTGAGCGCGGTGGCGAGCTGTTCTTTCACCTCGGTGTGGGTCGGCCAGACGTCCTTGAGGAAGACCGGGTTGCCGTCCTTGCCATTGCCGAGCGGCTCGGTGGTGAGGTCGATATCGACGCGGCCGGCCAGCGCGTAGGCGACGACCAGCGGCGGCGACATCAGGAAGTTCGCCTTGATCGAGCCGTGGACGCGGGCCTCGAAGTTGCGGTTGCCGGAAAGCACCGAGGCGCAAACGAGGCTGCCTTCGGTGATGGCGCTCTCGATCGACGGGTGCAGCGGGCCGGAGTTGCCGATGCAGGTGGTGCAACCGTAGCCGACCGTCTGGAAACCGAGCTGGTCGAGTTCCTTCTGCAGGCCGGTCGCTTCGAAGTAATCGGTGACCACGCGCGAGCCGGGGGCCAGCGAGGTCTTCACATACGGCGAGACGGTCAAGCCGAGCGCGTTCGCCTTCTTCGCCACCAGACCCGCGGCGATCATCACGCTCGGGTTGCTGGTGTTAGTACAGGAGGTGATGGCCGCGATAAGGATCGAGCCGTGGCTCAGCTCCATGTCGAGCGGACCACCGGGGAAGATATCCTGGTCGATAGTGTCGGGCGTCGGGCGGTTGGAAACCATCTCGGTCTCATTGCGCGGGCCGCCTTCGAAGGACTTGTGGTTGCTGTCGGTGGAAAGCAACGAATCGACCGAAACGCCGGCCTTTTCGAGCATCGTGAGTTTCACTCGGCGCTCGCGCTGGGCGGCATCGAGGCCGAAGCCACCGGCGGCGACGGGCGCGCTGAAGAGCGTGTCGAAGGACTCGCGGAGGGCGGTGACATCGATGCGGTCCTGCGGGCGCTTCGGACCGGCGACCGACGGGACGATGGTGGAAAGATCGAGCTCGAGCAGGTCGGTGTATTCGCACTCGCCCTTGTCGGGGATGCCGAACAGGCCCTGGGCCTTGTAGTAGTTCTCGACCGTGGTGCAGAGCTCCTCGGAGCGGCCGGTGCCGCGGAGGTAGGCAATGGTTTCCTCATCGACCGGGAAGAAGCCCATGGTCGCGCCGTACTCGGGGGCCATGTTGGCGATGGTGCCGCGGTCGGGCAGGCTGAGCGCCTTGGCGCCGGGGCCGTGGAATTCGACGAACTTGCCGACCACGCCGTGCTTCCGGAGCATCTGGGTGATGCGCAGCGTCAGGTCGGTGGCGGTCACGCCTTCCTTCAGCTCGCCGGTGAGGTAAACGCCGACGACTTCCGGGACGAGGAAGGTCACCGGCTGGCCGAGCATGCCGGCTTCGGCCTCAATGCCGCCGACGCCCCAACCGACGACGCCGAGGCCGTTGATCATGGTCGTGTGCGAGTCGGTGCCGACGAGAGTGTCGGGATAATAGACGCCGTCCTTTTCGAGCACGCCCTTGGCGAGGAACTCGAGGTTCACCTGGTGGACGATGCCGATGCCGGGCGGCACCACGGAGAAAGTCTCGAACGCCTGCTGGCCCCACTTGAGGAATTCGTAGCGTTCGCGGTTGCGGATGAACTCGATCGCCATGTTGCGGTCGAGCGCGAGCTGCGAGCCGGCGAAATCGACCTGCACCGAGTGGTCCACCACCAAGTCCACCGGCACCAGCGGCTCGATCTTCTCCGGGGCGGCACCGCGCTTCACGGCGGCATCGCGCATGGCGGCCACGTCCACGAGGAGCGGCACGCCGGTGAAGTCCTGGAGCACGATGCGGGCGACGGTGAAGGGGATCTCATAGTCGCCGGGCGCCTTGGCGTTGTAGTTGGCGAGGTTCGCCACGTCCTTTTCGGACACCTTGCGGCCATCGACGCAGCGCAGCACCGACTCCAGCACGATCCGGATGGACACCGGCAGCTTGGAGAGGTTCGGGAAGCCTTGTTCGGCCAGCGCGGGCAGGGAGTAGAATTTGCCGTCGGCGCCGGAGCCGGTCTTGAACGTGCGGAGCGTGTCCATAGGAAGCTATCTATACAACAGTGGCATGAAACTTCCAGAGGCATCCCGAATTACGCAAGGCGGCTCTTGGGCCTCTAAGACCCAAGAGCCGATAAAGTGAGGGCGGGCTAAGACCTGCGGTCCGTGGCGTTAGGAGGCGGCCACCAGCTCCTTCACCGGCGGGGCGAAGGCGGTGAGGTCGATGCCATCGACGGCGGTCTTGTATTCGTTCAAGCTCGGAGTGCGGCCGAGGATGGCGGAGAGGACGACGACGGGGGTGGAGGACAGGAGGGACTCGCCTTTCTTCCGGTCGGAGTCTTCGACGACGCGGCCTTGGAAGAGGCGGGTGGAGGTGGCCATGACCGTGTCGCCCTTTTCGGCCTTTTCCTGGTTGCCCATGCAGAGGTTGCAGCCGGGGCGCTCGAGATACATCATGTTCTGGTACTCGGTGCGGGCGGCGGTTTTGGGCGCGTTGTCGTCGAACTCGAAGCCGGAATACTTCTGGAGGATGTCCCAGTCGCCTTCGGCCTTGAGTTCGTCGATGATGTTGTAAGTCGGCGCGGCGACAACGAGCGGCGCGTTGAACTCCACCTTGCCTTGGCCCTGCTCGAGGTTCTTCAGCATCTTGGCGACGATCTTGAGGTCGCCCTTGTGAACCATGCAGGAGCCGACGAAGCCGAGGTCAACCGCTTTACTGCCTTCGTAGTAGGAGAGTCCGCGGATGACGTCGTGGGTGTAGCGCTTGGAGACATCCTCGTTGTTGACGTCGGGGTCGGCGATCATCGGCTCGTCGATGATGTCGAGGTCCACGACCATCTCGGCATGATACTTGGCATTGGCATCGGGAGCGAGGGGCGGTTTTTCCCCGGACCGGATTTCAGCGATGCGCTTGTCGGCCTTGTCGATCAGGCCTTGGAGGACCTGGTTTTCATTGTCCATGCCCTTGTCGATCATGATCTGGATGCGGTCCTTCGCGATCTCCAGGGATTCGATGAGGGTGTCGGGCTGTGAAATGCAGATGGACGCCTTGGCCTTCATCTCCGCGGTCCAGTCGGTGAAGGTGAACGCCTGGTCGGCGGGGAGGGTGCCGATGTGAACCTCGATGACGCGGCCCTGGAAGACGTTCTCGCCGAATTTCTTCAGCATCTGCGCCTGGGTGGCGTGGACGACGTCGCGGAAATCCACGTAGGGCTTGAGAGTGCCCTTGAAGGTCACCTTGACGGATTGGGGAATAGGCATGGTCGCTTCGCCGGTGGCGAGAGCAAGGGCGACCGTGCCGGAGTCCGCGCCGAAGGCCACACCCTTGGACATGCGGGTGTGGGAGTCACCGCCGATGACGATGTCCCAGTCGTCCACGGTGATGTCATTGAGGACCTTGTGGATGACGTCGGTCATGGCGTGATAGCCGTCCTTCGGGTCGCGGGCGGTGATGAGCCCGAAACGCTGCATGAATGACATCAGCCGGGGGATATTGGCCTGAGCCTTCTTATCCCAAACGGAAGCGGTGTGGCAGCCGGACTGGTAGGCGGCATCGACCGTGGGCGAGATGACGGTTGCGGCCATGGCCTCGAGCTCCTGCGAGGTCATCAGGCCGGTGGTGTCCTGCGAGCCGACTATGTTGACTTTGACTCGGACGTCGGATCCGGCGTGCAAGGTCAGGCCGGGAGTGCTGCCAACGGCGTTGCGGTTGAAGATTTTCTCGACGGCGGTGAGGCCTTGTCCCTGATGGGAAATTTCCTTGGAGGGAGCAAAGACGACGGGTGCTTCGATTCCCAGCGTTTTGGCCGCGAAGGTCTGGAGCTTCTTGCCGAAGACGATAGCGTAGGAGCCGCCCGCCTTGATGAACTCGAGTTTCTGCGGGGTGAAAGCGGAGGAAATGTCGGCCAGCACTTTGCCGTCGCCGTAGAGCTTTTTCTCCTTGGTGTTGATGGTGAGGACGGTTCCGGTTTCGACCGAGTAAGCCTGCTCCAGAACGGGATCCCCATTGTCGTTGGTCACGACCTTGCCTTCGGCGTCGGTTTTCTTGACCCAGTTCTTGAGATCGAGGCCGATGCCGCCGGTCACGCTGACGGTGGTGAGGAAAATGGGGGAGATGCCGTTGGTGCCTGCGACGATCGGGAAGATGTTGACGAAAGGCACGAAGGGGCTGGCCTGTCTGCCGGTCCAGAGCGCGACGTTGTTGACGCCGGACATGCGGGAAGAACCCACACCCATGGTGCCTTTTTCCGCGATGAGCATGACGCTCTTGTCGGGGTGGAGCTTCTGCAGGGCTTTGATGGTTTCCTGAGCCTCTGCGTTGATCATGCACTTGCCGTGCAACTCGCGGTCGGAGCGGGAGTGTGCCTGATTGCCGGGGGAAAGAAGGTCGGTCGAGATGTCGCCCTCGGCCGCGATGTAGGTGACGACCTGGACTTCCTCCGGAACGTCCGGAAGCTTGGTGAAAAACTCGGCTGCGGCGTAGCTTTCAAGGATGTCTTTCGCGACCGGGTTGCCGGCCTTGTAGGCCGCTTCGAGGCGCGAGGTATCGGCGTCGTAGAGGAAGACCTGGGTTTTGAGAACCTCGGCGGCTTGCCGGGCGATGCCGGCATCTTCGCCGAGCGCCAGGTTGAGCAGGGTCTGGATGGACGCCCCGCCCTTCATGTGGGAAAGCAGCTCGAATGCGAACGTGGGGGAAATTTCCTCCACGATCGTATTACCGAGAATGATTTCCTCCAGGAACCTGGCCTTCTCGCCAGCCGCGCTGGTGGTGCCGGGAAGGGTGTTGTAGATCAAGAAGTCGAGCGACTGCTTCCGATGCTCATTGGAGGGGTCTTTGATCTGGGCGATGATTTCAGCCAGAAGTTCGGCGCCATCGATGGGTTTGGGATGCAAACCTGCGGCTTTGCGTTCCTCAATTTCCGCCAAGTAGTCCTGATAAAGGTGCATGTTCTTAAATCGATCGATGGGAATTCACGGGGAGGTCTAGCGGCGCCGGATGCAAATGACTGATGGCTAGGAACAAAGGTTCACGGCGAAGTCATCCTCCCGCTCGCGGCGCGGAGGTTAGGAGCGGCGGGAAAAATGTCAAAAAGCTTCCCCGTGCCGCGGAAAGCGGGTCTGGAACGCCAGATCCGGGGTGGAAATCAAGACGGAAGGGCCGAACCCGCGGAGTCGCGGAGGCCGCAGAGGGTCACAGAGAAAGGCAGAAGATGCTCTTTCCTCCCAAGACCTCCCTCCAAAAGCCGCGCCTCCGCGGTAAAAAAATCCGCCAACCTCGTCTCCTCCGCACTCCGCCGAACGAACTTGCCGAGGCGGGCGATTTGGCGAGAGTCCGACCCGAGATATGAGCCTTCCCCAGAACCTGGTCTCCATCCACCCGTATTTCAAAGTCCATCCCGGCAAACACGAGCAGGCCGAGTGCCTCATGCGCGAATTCGTCGCGAAAACCCGCAGCGAACCGCTGTGCCTTTTCTACGAATTCACCGTGAACGGCGACGAGGTTTTCTGCCGCGAAGGCTACGTTGGCTCGGCCGGGGTGCTCGCCCACTTGGAAAACATCGGCGCCATCCTTGCCCAGATGCTCACCGTGTCGGAACTCACCCGCCTCGAATTCCACGGCCCGGCCGCGGACATCGACCAACTCCGCGGTCCCCTCGCCCACCTGAATCCGGGGTGGTTTGTCCTCAAGGCGGGCATCGAGCGGTGAGCAATGGAGGCCCGATCGGCAGGAGTTAGATCGCGAGACAACCACCAGACTCATGGAGGCTCAGATTCAGGAACTCGAGAAGCGGCTGGGATTCCTGCTCCCGACGGACTACCGGGAGTTCCTGATTGCCCATCGCAAGGCCACCCTCGGCTCCGCGCTTGAGTTCCTGCCTCCGCGCTCCGGGGTCATCGATTTCCTCCTGACAGCGGACGATATCCTGGAGAACGACGACCAACGGCAGATTGGGATCCCCGAGAAGTCGCTGATGCATATCGGGGGGAATTTGATGGGCGGCTATCTCTATCTGAAGGTGTCAGAGGCAGCCTTCGGCGAGGTTCACTACATGGAGGGTTACCAGTTTCGCGAGCAGTTCCCCTCGTTCTCCGTATTCCTCCTCGAAACTCAGCCGGAAACCGCATAGCCTGCGAGACTCCTTGCATCCGAGAGCTTCCGGACGTCGAGGCGGTCACCATCACTTGGCCGCATGCAGCACTTCAGCGAAGAAGACATTCGGATCGAGCGCGTTTGGTGCGGCGAAAGCATTGGCTCCAAGCTGGTCGCAAGGCATACCGCCAGCGGGATGACCGCCGAGCGAGTCATCGGCTTCGACGATGAGAGCCCTCATAAGCGGGAACTCGTGGCGGAATTGGCGCAGCGGTTCTCCGCACAGTTTCCAGACAAGGACTTCATCATGGAGCACGTGTGGCGCGGTCCGGGCAAGGGAGCGGCACTGTGGTTGCACCATACTCCGTCAGGGATCAAGGTGGGCCGGGTCATCGGCTATGATCCTGTCGCCCGCCATGGACGTGAGATGATGGCCGAGATGATCGAACGATTGCGAGAACACGAAACCGACCAAACGGAGTGATGGGCCTTGCCAAGCTGGAACCCGTAGCCGGCCGGGATCGCTGAAATTCCAATCCTCGAAGAGCCATGAGCAAGCCTCTCACCGCCGCAGACGCACTGAACTTCTATGAGAAGCTCGTTGCCACCCATCCGCAGGTAGAACGCAAGGGCGCGGCCATGCCCTACACGTCCGTGAATGGCCACATGTTCAGCTTCCTCACCAAGACCGGCAAACTGGCGCTCCGGCTTCCGGAGCCGGAACTCACGGCGTTTCTGAAGACATACAAGACGACCTTGTGCGAGCAAAACGGAGCCGTCCTCAAGGAATACGCCGAGGTCCCGGACGCCCTGCTCCAGAAAACCCAAGAGCTGAAGGCGTTCTTCGAGACCAGCTATGCGTACGTCGCCTCGCTGAAGCCGAAGCCGACCCGGGGAAAAAAGAAATGAGGTCTTTGGGCTGCCATGCCATGCGGAGCGGCAACCGTTAGAATATCCGGAAATCCGTAATTCAAAGCCCTCGCCGCCCCCGCGATGGCGTGATTGGATCGCTTTTCCAAAATCTCCATCGTGCCCCGGCTCCGCCGGGTTTGCCCGGATCCCCCCCACCGGTCTTGCCATGGTTTTCCCCCGCATCCTCTTCAGCGCCCTGTTGTTGCTCGTTGGCACGGCTTTCGCCGAGCGGACGAAGGTGTTGCTCATCGAAGGCGCGAGCAATCACGACTGGCAGAACCGCAAGGACGTGCTGACCGCAATCTTGTCGCGGGACGGCTCCTTCGATGTTGATGTCAGCATCACGCCCGGCGCGGCGAGCGATCCCGGTTGGGCCGCCTGGTCACCGGACTTCTCCGCCTATGACGTGGTGATCTCCGGCTACAGCAATGCCGCGGGTGGCGAACCGCGTTGGCCGGCGGGGGTGGAAACGAACTTCGCCAACTTCGTCAGTACCGGCGGCGGCTTCGTCGCCTTCCACGAGGCCTGCCAAGCCTTCCCCGATTGGCCGGCCTACAACGAGATGCTCGGCCTGCGCTGGAACAACGCCGATACGGGCAAGGCCATCCTGATCAGCGCCAGCGAGCAGCTTATCGTCTATCCGCCCAACCTGCCCGGCCCCTTCGCCTTCACCAATCACGGCGCGAATGTGAACGTGCTGGTGAAGCGCTTGGGCAACCATCCCATCCATGCCGGCCTGCCGACGTCGTGGATGGCGGCGAACCTGGAAATCTGGCGCTACACCCGCGGCCCGGCGAACAACCTGACCGTTCTTTCCTATGCCAAGGATCCCGAGTCGCTCTATCAGTTCCCGGTCGAGTGGACGACCAACTACGGCTCCGGCCGCGTCTATGCCTCCAGCTACGGCCACATTTTTCCCGGCGACGTGGAGCCCGCGGGCATGCGTTGCGCCGCCTTCCAGGAAACGCTGTGCCGCGCGGTGAAATGGTGCGCCGGGATCAATCCTCCCGCCACCGCCCCGTCGGACTTTCCCTCGACCACGGCCATCTCGCTGCGCGCCCATGCCGAGGGCGTCAGCGGCTTCGGCGGACCAAAGCCGGTCGCGCCATTCTCCAATGGCGCGTTGCCGACGCTGTCGGTGGTTCCGACCGGCGTGCAGGTCGCCGAGGCCTTTCCCGCGGTAAACTGGGAATCGCCCATCGATGCGAAGCCGTGGCCCGGCCAAGCCGGCCAGCTCATGGTCGCGGAAATGGACGGCCGCATCTTCAAGCTGGCCGACAACGACGCGACCACGACCCGCACCGAGGTGCTGAACATCACCGACCGGGTCTGGTACCTCAATTGGGACGTCGGCGCGCCCACCCACAAGCACGGCGGTATCTTCTCCACCGCCTTTCATCCGCAGTTCGGCCAAGGGGCCGGGAAGGACTACCTCTACGTCTATTACGTGCATCACCCGGTGAACGACTCGCCGGATGCCTTGGTGGACGGCAGCAACCCCTTCTACAACCGGCTCGCCCGCTTCACTTGGAATGGCACCTCGTTCACGCCCGCCAGCGAGCAGATCCTGTTGCATCTCCATGATGTCGCCAAGGGCCACGAGGGCGGCGGCCTGTGCTTCGGAAATGACGGCTTCCTTTACCTCGCCTTCGGCGATGGCGGAGACGAAAGCTCCAATGCCATCGACGATGTCCAGAAACTGAATGCCCGCGCCCGCTCCGGCGTCTTCCGCATGGATGTGGACATGCAGGGCGGCGCCATCAGCCGGCCAATCCGCCGCCAACCCGCCGGGCTCGGATCCTACAGCCAGAACTACTACGTTCCTAGGAGCAATCCGTGGGCCGAGGCGCACGAGAACGCCACGGCTTCCGTGCTGGAGGAATTCTACGCCATCGGCCTGCGCGAGCCGCACCGCATGAGCTTCGATGCCGCGAGCGGCTTCTGGATCGGCGATGTGGGCGCCAGCGCGTGGGAAGAGATCGACCTGATGGACGCGCCGGGCCTGAATTTCCAATGGAACTACAAGGAAGGCAGCGCGGACGGCTTCAGCACCAAGCCGAGCCCCTTCATCGGCACCGAACGCGGGCCGGTCCACGATTACAACCACGGCGTGGGCAATTGCATCATCGGTGGCCACGTCTATCGCGGCTCCCTCATGCCAAGCCTTCAGGGGAAATACCTCTTCGCCGACAATGGCACGCAAAACATCTACGCGCTTGAGTTCGATCCAGTGACGAAGGCGAAGATGGGCGTCCAACAGATCGCGACCGGCCGGGCCGGCGGGATTTGGGAAGGTGTGAGTTCCTTCGGCATTGATTCGAATGGCGAGCCGCTGTTGCTCCAGCTCGGGGCCGGAGTGAATGGCGCGGCGCAGATCTCCCGAATCAAGCCGGCCGGTCCTCCGGGTGGTGGCACGTGGCAATACCCGCCGCTGCTTTCGCAGACCGGCGTCTTCACGAACCTCCCCAACCTCACGCCTGCTCCGTTCATGATTCCCTTCGACGTGAACATGCCGTTGTGGAGCGCCGGCATGCACAAGCAACGCTGGGTCATCATTCCCAACGACGGCGTGGCCAACACCGCCGCCGAGCGGATCACCTATAGCGAAACCGGAGCGTGGCAGCTGCCCGTCGGCAGCGTGTTCGTGAAGCACTTCGCCCGGCCCGACAATGACGCGCCGCTCGAGACGCGCCTGCTCGTCCGCGGCACCGATGGCTGGGGCGGCGTCACCTACAAGTGGCGCGCCGACGGCAGCGAGGCCGATCTGTTAGAAGCTGGCGCGGAGGAAACACTGACCGTGAATGGCCAGACCTTCGACTACCTCTACCCGTCGCGGGCCCAGTGCAACATGTGCCACACCCCCGCCGCGGGGCCGGTGCTCGGCTTCCGCACCCGCCAGCTCAACCGCAATTTCAGCTATCCGGGCGGCGGCACCGCGAACCAGATCGAGTCGCTCAGCGTCGCCGGCTTCATCGATCCCGCGCTGACCGTTGACGACCTTTCCAACGTGCTCACGTCCGCGTCCCACGACGAGCCATCGGTAGCGGACGAAACCTGGGTGCGCTCGTACTTCGACAGCAACTGCTCGCATTGCCACCAGCCCGGCGGCAGCTCGCGGGCGCACTTCGATGCGCGCCTCACCACGCCCTTGCCGAACCAAGCGATCGTCTGCGGTCCGATCATCGACGGCCTCGGCGCGCCCGCGCCGGCGGTAGTGAAGCCCGGCAGCCTTGAGAACTCGGTGCTGATCCAGCGCATGAATACCACCGACGAGTGCTGCTCGATGCCGCCGCTGGCCAAGGGCATCGTCGATGACGAGGCGGTCGCGCGCGTGGCCGACTGGATCCTGGGCATGAACGCCGACTCCTGCACGAAGACGCAGAGCTACTACGGCGGCGGCACGCTTGGCACCAATCCACCGAACGCGTCCACCGCCGACACCTGGCGCTCGAACCTGGTGATCGATGAAGACCACCTCTTCACCAACGCCACGGGCGCCCCGCTCACGCTCACCTTCGACCGCTTCACCTTCAAGGCCGGCGCGACCGGGGACCCCGTCACACCCTTCGTGGTGAAGGTGAATGGCGACAACAACTTCACCGTGCTCGCGATCGGAACGCCGCGCACCAACTACAGCCTCGGCGAGAATGAGGTGGCGTTCTCCGAGGCTACGACGTCCATGGTAATTCCGCCCGGCCAGACCATCGCCGCCGGTTTCATGGACGCGAATCCAAATGGCAGCGGCGGCACGCAGCCAGCGATCGTCACCTATCAGACCGGCACCACCGAAGTCTGGCACACCGGCGGCACGAACGACAGCCAGAGCGGCAAGGTGACGGTCGGGATCGCTCCGGTGGCGGGCAACAGCACGGCAACCAATCAGACGCGCGACTACGACTTCGGCATCAGCTACCTCGTTTCCGAGTTCCAACTCGGCAACGGCCTGCCAGTGGTGAACGGCTACACCGTCGATGGCGCGAACTCGAACTTCGTGATCAATGAGACCGACACCTTCACGAATACCACCGCGGATCTCATGACGGTGAGCGTGGAGCGCTTCCGCTTCCACGCCTCGCGGGTCGGCGATCCGGTCACGCCCTTCCTGGTCCGCGTGAATGGCGACAATGATTTCACCGTCGTCGCCATCGGCAACACGGTCACCAGCTACACCCTCGGCAACAATGACCTGCCGTTTTCCACCGCACAGACACGGCTGCTCGTCGCACCCGGCGAGAAGCTCGCCGCCGGCTTCGTGGATGCCTATCCGGACGGCACCGGCGGCACCGGCCAAGGCGTGATTTCCTACAAGTACGCCGGCAGCGACCAGATTTACTACAGCTACGACATCAACAACGTCGCCAGCAGCATCGCACTGGGCCAAGCGCCAGTGCCGAAGGGCTACCAGCACACCGAGTTCACCCGCGACTACTACTTCTCCGTTTCGCTCGGCTTCGGCGGCAAGGAGGATGAAGACGGCGATGGCTTGCCCGACAAGTGGGAGCTGGCTTACTCCTCCTCCCTAACAACGCTGGCTGCGGCCGCCGATACCGACAAGGACGGCATGACCGACGCGGAGGAACTCGCGGCCGGCACGAACCCGACGGATGCCTCGAGCGTGCTGATGGCGGTCGATGTGAAGCCCGG
>CBKZPU010000052.1:0-30024 GCA_966696705.1 uncultured Verrucomicrobiaceae bacterium
GACGGGCCGCAAGCGCCGAGTCGCACGGATCAAGAGAGCATGGATCTTATGCAAGAAAATACCGGATTAAAGGGAGTTTTTGACGTTTCATGCTATAAATCACACCCCAGAATCTCCGCCATGCTCATCCGCCGCCTTCTTCTCCTTGCCCTTGTGCTTCCCGCCGGGGCGCTCGCCCAGGTTTCCGATGTCTCTAACATCGTTCCCGCCGTCCAGTCGTGGAAGGCCGCTGAAGGCGCGCTCCGTGCATCGTCCATTTCGCTGGAAGCCGCTCCTGCCCATGTCGAGGCCTTGAAGGCGACCGTGGCGGCCATTCGCGAAGACCTCGCCGCGGTTCTGGGCGACAAGCCGAGCGGAGCCAAGCCGGTCACGATGCTGCTGACGCTTGAAGGTGCCGATCCCAAGCGTCCGGAGGGTTACACCGTTGAGATTGCCGACAAGGTCGTCATCCGCGGCAGCACGCCGACGGCGGTGTTCCTCGGCTCGCGCAGCGTGCTGCAGTTGCTCCGCCAATCACCGGTGCTGCCGAAAGGAACGATCACCGATTGGCCGGACTACAAGGGCCGCATGCTGATGCTCGATGTCGGCCGCAAGCCGTACCCGATGTCGGCCTTGAAGGACTTCATTCGCCTGATGGCGTGGTACAAGATGAACGAGCTGCACCTTCATCTCAGCGACGAGGCCTTCGGCGGCACTTACGCCGCCTTCCGCGTGGAGAGCAAGACCTTCCCCGGGCTCGCGTCAAAGGATCTGTTCTACACCGCGGCCGACCTGCGCGAGCTGCAGGATTTCGCCAAGGCTCGCGGCATCGTCATCACGCCGGAGATCGACATGCCCGGCCACGCGCGTTGCTTCACCAACTACTGGCCGGACATCACCCTCAAGGATCATCCGAACTACATGGACGTCACCAATCCGAAGACGATCGAGGTGATGAAGAAGCTGCTGGATGAAATGATCCCGCTCTTCGACGCGCCGGACTTTCACATCGGCACGGATGAGTATCGCGTCGGCGGCCCGCGCAAGGACGAGCTGCACGAATCGTTCCGCCACTTCATCAACACGATGAATGCCCACGTCCGCTCGCGCGGGAAGAACTGCCGCATCTGGTCCGGCTTCGAGCACATGGGCGGCACCACCCAGATCGAGCCGACAGTGATCATCGACATGTGGGAGACCGACGATGCCAAGGGCCAGATCGCCAAGGGGCACTCGATCATCAACTCCAATCACGGCCGCACCTACATCGTGCCCGGCTGCCACTACTACGGCATTAGTAGGCCCGGCATCTACCAGGGCTGGGAACCTTGGATGGTCAGCGGCGACATGTCGAAGAACCCCGTCAAGGACGACCCGAAGCTCCTCGGCGGCAAGCTCCACGTCTGGTTCGACCAAGGACCGACCGGCTGGACGCTGACCGAGACCGCGGAGACGACGCTGACCGGCATTCATGTCTTTTCGGAGAAACTGTGGGGAACCAAGGGTTCGCCGGATTATCCCGCCTTCACCAGGCGCGCCGCGAAGACCCTGCCGGTGCCTGCCGTCACGCTGCTCGATCGCCTCGCTGGCGGAAATGACGGTGTGATTCTCGACCAGCCGCTCGAGGTGGAACTCAAGGACGAGTCGTCGGTGATTCCCCTGCCCCTGGCCAAGGCCGAGCGCGCCGATCTGGAATCGCCGTGGACGCTGACGATGGAAGTTCGCCGCACCGCCGACACCAAGGGCCGGGGTGTGATCCTGTCCTCCGACATCGCCGAGATTTGTGCCAACTACTCGCGCCAGGAGGAAATCACCGTGACCGATCCCAACGGGACGAAGAGCAAGAAGAAGCTCGCCTTCCAAGGCATCTCGACGCTGCGCGCCGCCGGAACCCGCGAGGGCAACGGCACGCCGGGCAAGTCCCGGGTCGCGCACGATACCGCGAAGTCGTCGGGCAAACTCCTGCCGCTCAACGAATGGGTCACCGTGACCGTGGTCGGCGAACCCGGCCGCAACACGATCTGGCTGAACGGTGAGAAGATCGCCGAATCGGGCAACCAACTGGTCTGTCCGCTGCGCCAGCTCGGCGGCGGGGCTGGGGAGTCGTTCGTCGGCACCATCCGCAAGCTGAAGGTCGTCAACCGCGCGCTCACGCCGAAGGAGATCGGCCGCGCCGCGGGTCTCGACATTCCCGACAACCTCGCCGCAGGCGCCAAAGTCACCGCCTCCGCGTCGGATACCGCGCACGGCTTCACGCCGGAGCTGGCGACCGACGACGATCCGAAGAGTCGCTGGTCTTCCGGTCCGACACAGGCCGAGCACTCGCTCACGCTCGATCTCGGAAAAGACGTGGCGTTCAACACCGTGGCCATCGATTGGGAAGCCGCCGTCCCCGGCGAGTTCCGCTTGGAGGTCTCCAGCAATGGCGAGAAGTGGAAGCCGGTCTTCACCGGCGCCGCCCAGCCCGGCCGAACGAACGCGACCTTTCCAAACACCACCGCCCGCCATCTGCGCATTGTGATGAGCAGGCCGACCACGCCGTGGGGCTATTCGATCCACAATGTGGAAGTGCTTGCGATGAGGTCGCCCGCCAAGCGCTGATCCTGCAAGAGAACATCGACTTTTCCGCAAGCAAGCATTGGAAGCGGAACATCGGCGGTCGTTTGATTGCCGTTGGGAAGCTGCCCGGACTCCAATCGGGATTCTGGCGAAAATTCCAGCGCTCGACCTCCATGAAAGCCACCCGATCCATCGTGCCGCTGTTCAGTTTGCTGCTTGCGGCCCATTCCTCCGTTTGCGCGGATCAATCGTTCAAGACGCGCCATGCCGGCCTCCGCATCGATGACAAGGGATTCGTCACCTCGCTCGTTGCTGCCAGCTCCGGCAAGGAATACAGCCCGGCCGGTCATCCGTCGGCCTTGCTGAGTCTGCACGAGTCGGGGCGGCCTAACGGCGAGCTTGTCGTCCCGCAGTCCGCGACCTATGACGTGGCCAAACGCGAGTTCATCCTGAAGTATCCCAACGGCAGCACCGCCGTGGTGAAGGCGGAAGCCAAAGGAGACTATTTTCGTTTCCAACTCGTCGCGCTCTCGAACCGCGACAAGGTGGACAACATCGTGTGGGGCCCGCTCAACACGAACATCAAGGGCAAGATCGGCGACATCATCGGCGTGGTGCGCGATCCGGACTTCGCCATTGGCATGTTCGGCCTGGATGACAACACCATCACCGGTGCCGTCGAAGAGGGCGACTGCTATCAGATGGGCTACTACATCCACTCGGTGGATCCCCAGAAGTATCCCGTCCCCGACACCTACAAGGAAGGCCAGTGGTTCAACATCGGCGGTGACGGCGTGAACGACGTGGCCTTCTACTCGCACCCGGAGGAATACTTCAATCAGGTCTTCGGCAGCGGTGCGAAGCTGCGCCCTGAGTTCGGTTCGTCGGTCGCCTACTACTCCCGCGATCGCCGCAAGTCCCACGTCCACCATTTCTCGTTGCTGCCGGGCTTTCAGCGCTCCCGGCCGCGCCACATGGTGAGTGACCCGATTCCCGGCGTCGATTTCATCGGATCGAGCCTCGCGCTGTATGCGGTCCCGGATGACCAAGGCATCGAGACGCTGCGCGCCATCTTCAAGAACGAGGGACTGCCTTACATCACCGACCGCGACGGCAAGTGGGTGCGTGACCCCGCCGCCGCGCGACCCACGCTTTATTGGAATGGACCGGTGGACAAGGCCATCGATTACGCGAAAGCGATGGGCTTCAAGGACATCTCCCGCGACACCGGAGAGTTTTATTCCTCCCTTCCGACTTCATGGGTCGGCCAAGTCAACCATGGCGGCAAGAATATCACCTACAAGGAATTCGCGGAGATGTGCCACAAGGAGGGTCTTACCCACGGGGGCTTGCACACGCTCTGCATGTTCCTCCAAGGAGGGGTCTCAAACTCTGTGACCCCGGTGCCGAGCCAGAACCTCCAGACCGTCTGCCGGACCAAGCTCGCGAAGGACATTTCCGAAACGGAAACCGACATCGTCGTGACCGATCCCTCGTTTCTCGCCGAGAAGGGCACGTGGGCGCGCGGCGACGACTCGAACTACATCCAGATCGGCGGTGAGATGATGCGCTACGAGGGCATCAGCGAATCCGTGCCGTGGACGCTCAAGGGCGTCAAGCGCGGCCACGCTTCCAAGCCGCTCGCCCACAAGGCCGGCGATGAACTCGTGAAGCTCCAGCAGAATTGCTACAACGGCTTCGTGCCCGACATGAAGCTCATGCTCGAGTATGCGGACGACTACGTGGAGCTGATGATTCGCAACGGCATGGACACCATCAACTACGATGGTTACGAGGTGATGGCCTACACCAACCACGGCTACTACGCCTTCAAGGTCTTCAATCGCCGCCTCTTCGAAGGCTACCATGCCAAGACCGGCAAGTGGCCGCGCGTCACCGGCTCGAATGTCTTCGCCGGTGCCTGGGAATACATGAACGTCTGCGACCTCGGCGGCGGCGATCACATGTTCAACTCATTCACCGGCAAGCGGGCAACCGAGGGCAAGGACGTCGGCAATGCCTTCCTCGCGAGCTGGTTCCCCGGCACCTTCGGCATTCAGGGATGGCATCCGAATTGGTCGCT
This sequence comes from uncultured Verrucomicrobiaceae bacterium, assembly GCA_966696705.1. Classification (GTDB taxonomy): domain Bacteria; phylum Verrucomicrobiota; class Verrucomicrobiia; order Verrucomicrobiales; family Akkermansiaceae; genus Haloferula. The sequence continues at coordinate 4,622 of CBKZPU010000052.1, forward strand.
CTACGATGCCGAGAACCTAATGGCCAAGGCCGCGGGCTGGGACTCCACCTTCGCCTTGAGCACGGACCAGAAGGCCATCGACATCACCGGCGAGAAGGAGAGCATCTTCGTTGCTTTCAATGCGTGGCAGGACGCGCGCTCCAAGCAGCTCTTCACCAAGGCGCAGAAGGAGGCGCTGCGAAATCCCGACTACAAGTTCCACCTTGCGCGCAACGGATCGTCCACTTTCACGCTCTATTACCTCAAGGAAAGCAAACTCGCCGGAAACTCCGGTAACGAATCGAAGGAGCTGACCCTTTCCAACCCGGGCAACGCGCAACCGCTGCAGTTCGGACTGCAGTTCCACGGTCCGGCCGACGGTTGCATCATTGCGCTGCCCGGCGGCGCGGAGATCCAGTCCAAGTCGAAGATCGAGAAAGGCCAGATCCTCGTCTGCAAGGGCGACAAGGCCTACCTCGCGGATGGAAACCGCAACAAGCTGACCGAACTGCGCATGACCCGAAGCGCCAGTTTGCCCAAGGGCGAATCGAAGCTCGGGGTGAAGATCCCCGGCAGCGCGCCGGTCGGATTCAACCTGACCTTGTGGGCGACGGAGAAATCCGAGAAGGTCGGCAATTGACCGGAGTCCGGCATATCCCATTTCAAGAGAGACATGTACGCCCTGCGCCGCAGCCTTCCTGTCCATCGCTTCGACGAACTGCTGGCCGAGCTTGTCGAAGTCGCGCCTCGCTACCGGCTCGACGAGGTGATTGTCATGGTTGAGGCCGAAGAGCTGTTTCCCGGCCAGCCGACGCCCGCCACTGTGCGCGATCATGTCGCACGCCTGCACCGCGTCCGCGAAGCGTTGGAACCGCTCGGCATCGCCTACTCCCTCAATCCTTGGGTGACCCACGGGCACGAAGACCGGCGGCGCCCCAACACCATCCCCGGCGCACGCACGGTGGTGAAGGCCGACGGCAGCGGGGCGAGCAGCGTCACCTGCCTGCTCTGCCCCGAGTGGCGCGCCAACCTCGCGGCCACTTGGAGCCTTTACGCTTCGACCCGGCCGCAGGTCCTGTGGGTCGAGGACGATATTCGCGACTTCGGCACCTTCGAATGCTTCTGCCCTCTGCACTTGGCGCGCTTCGCCGGCCGCATCGGCCACCAAGTGGAGCGTGAGGAGTTGCTCGCGGCTTTGCTCCAGCCCGGCGAGCCGCATCCATGGCGCGCCATTTGGCTCGACGTGCGTGCCCAAGGTGCACTGGAAGCGATGGAAATCATCCGGGACAACGTTCGCGCCGCGTCGCCGGAGACTCGCATCGGCTTGATGTCGAGTGGGGCCCGCAACCACTGCCGCGAAGGCCGCGATTGGCACAAGGTCGCCGCTGCCCTCGGCGATGACATTCTCAGTCGTCCGACCATGGGCAACTACTGGGAGTGGGGGCCACCCCGCGGCCTCTACTTCAGCCAGGACTCGATCAAGCTCACCCGCCACGTCTTGCCGGCGGACGTTCCGGATTTTACCGAGATCGAGAACGTTCCCTTCAGCCGCTACGCCAAGAGCCTCGCCTTCATGGACGCCACCCTTGCGGTCAGTTTCGCCGGCGGCGCTCGCGGTTGCACGCTCAACCTCTTCGACCACCTCGGAACGCCGATGGAAGATGAGCCGCACTACGGCCGGTTGCTGGCCACCCGCAAGGACTTCTTCGCCGCGCTCGCCAGTCGCGCCCAGCGGCCCGGCTCCCGGCGTGGCCTTGGATTGATCCACCGCGACCACAGCGCCGCGACGAAGCGCCTGGCCGCCGGTGCCAAGCTCGGCGATCTCGCCGAGGACGGTTATCCCGCTGTCGAAGCCTTCGAGGCCGCCGGCATACCCACTGTCTATGACGCCTCCGCCGCCACCTTTCTCTGCGGCCAACAGGCATGGAGCCTCACTGCTACGGAGATCGAAACGTTGCTCGGGCAGGCGCTTTTCGTTGATGGCCTCGCTGCCGCCATCCTCTGCGAACGCGGCTATGCCGCCGATCTCGGCCTCGTCTCCATTCAGCCGCCGCAGAGTCTGGAGGAACTCGGTGCCATCTCCGCCGAATCGGTCGAACACCCCGGTTTCGGCGGCACTCCCGGTCGCTACATCAGTGCCCAGTTGCCGATGGTCGATTACTCGGCCCGATTCGCCATCCTTGAGCCCGTTTCTACGGCAATCGTCGTAGGTCATCTCGTCGATCCCGTGCTGCGGCCAGTCCACGTCGCGATGAGCGTCTTCGAGAACGCCCGCGGCGGTCGTTTGATCGTGCATGCCTGGGATTACGCCAGCGCCGTCGGCCCGATTGGCGTCAGCTTCCATCATCCCCACCGCCAGAGCCAATTGCAGGCGGCGGTGCGCTGGCTCTTCCGCGGGCAGGCTCCGCTCCTCGTCCGCGGCGATGGCGCATGGCCCCTCGCTTCGCGCCACGACACCGATGGCGAATCCCTGCTCGGCCTTCTCGATCTTTCCCTCGATCCTTGGCCGGAGGCGGAGTTCGAATTCGCAGCCGCCGCGCCACCTGTGGCGCTGGAGGTGCTGCGGCCTGACGGCTGCTGGGAGGCGCTTGATCCAACGCTTTGCGGCGTCCGCGACGGTGTCGCCAGCCTGCGCTGGTCGCAACCGGTGTCGCTAACAGAACCGCTGTTCCTCAACCTGAAGTGGAAATGATTCGTGCTGCCATCGCCCTTTCGGGGATCGTCCTGCTATCGCCAATCGCGCTCTCGGCCGAGCCTTATCCGGAGGCTGCCGGGTCGATAGCCTCGCCCGGATCAACGATCTACCACGTCGATCCCGCCAAGGGCGACGACACGCGCAACGGCACCTCGCCCGCGACGGCGTGGAAGACCTTCGCGCGCGTCAATGGCCTGCGCCTGGCGGCGGGCGACCGCGTGCTGGTCGCGCCCGGGGTACACGAGTTTTCCCTGACACCTCACGCGGCGGCCACGGCGGAAAAGCCGGCGGTCATCCGTTTCCTCGCCGGCACCCATGAATTCGCGCCCGATCGAGCGCTACGCCGGCCGTGGTTCATCTCGAATTCCTGTGACGCGCCGGTCGTGCCCAAGCCAATGGGCATCATGATCGAGGACTCGCATCACCTGCGCCTCGAAGGCGCGGGGGACGAGGGTGATCGGCGCAGTCTGCTGTTGATGGGAGGGCGCATGATCGAATTCGTCCACAGCCACTCGCAGGACATCGCATGGCAAGGACTGGCGTTCGACCTCAAGCGGCCGACGGTTTCCGAGTTCCGCGTGATCGATGGCGCTCCAGGTCACTCCGACATCCAGATCGCCGAGGGTTCCACCTATTCATTTACCAACGGCAAGTTCGCGTGGACCGGCGATCTCGGATCGGGCGCGATCATGGCCCAGCAGGCGGTGCCTTCCGAAGGCCGTTGCTGGCGACTCGGCCTCAATTGGGACCCCTTCACCATCGCGCAAACCGTGACCGATCTTGGCGGAGGAAAGTTCCGCCTCAAGTTCAAGGACGGCTACCGGCTCCAAACGGGTCACCAATTCCAGTTCCGCCATATCTTTCGTGACTCGGTGGGTGGCTTCAACCAGCGCAGCAAGAATCTCTCCTTTTACGATTGCACCTTCCACGCCCTGACGAACATGGGCATCGTCAGCCAATTCACGGAGAATCTCAGCTTCCAGCGCGTGAACATCGTGCCGCCGCCGGACACGCTGCGCACCTGCCCTTGTTGGGCGGACGCGCTGCAGTTCTCCGGCTGCAAAGGCAAGGTCACGGTGGAGGATTGCCGCTTCTCGGGTCTGCAGGACGATGCGATCAACGTCCACGGCACGCATCTGCGGATCATCGGCAAGACCGGCGACCGGCAGTTGCACCTGCGCTTCATGCACCCGCAGACCTATGGCTTCGCCGCGTTCGCGCCGGGCGACGAGGTCGCGGTGGTCAATCACGTGAACCTGCGCGAACTGCCGGACAATCCGCGCCGCAAGGTGGTGGCCATCGAAGGAAAGACCGGCGGCACCAGCGGCAAGGATTGGTTGCTCACGCTCGATGGGCCGGTGCCGGACTTCGGCCCCGACGACGTGATCGACAACCTCACGTGGTACCCCGACCTCGTCGCGCGGGATAACCACGTGGACATGGCCTCGTGCCGCGGCTTCCTGATCACCACGCGCGGCAAGGCGCTGGTGGAAGACAACACATTTGAGCGCTGCGCGATGCCGGGCATCCTCGTGGAAGACGATGCCAATGGCTGGTTCGAGTCCGGCCCGATCCGCGACCTGACGATCCGCGGCAACCGCTTCATCGGCTGCGGCATCAAGATCGAACCGCAGACCCGCGCGCCGGAGTTGCCGGTGCATGAGAACATCCGCATTCTCGACAACGAGTTCGACGGCGGCGGCATCTCGGTGGCCGGCACGCGCGGCCTAACACTCCGCGGCAACCGTTTCACCGGCAAGGAAGCCATCGAGGTGAAACATTGCGCTGAAGTGGACCGATGACCGATCTGCTGTTGGCCTATCGATGATTCTGCCACGCATCAGGTTGGTGATATTCAGGTGGAATCTTGTGGTCGCCGATTTCCCCTGGGCCCCGCGGCGACAGGCGAATCACAAATCCTGAAGCGCGGCATTATCGATGGCCGATTCACTCGCGCCTGCCTGTTGAAAGGCGGTCGGCGAGCAACCGGCGTGGCGGCGGAAGTAGTTATTGAAGGCGGCTTGCGACGAGAAGCCGCAGGTGGCGGCCACCTCCGCGATCTTGAGATCACTGGCGGCCAGCAATCGTTTCGCTTCGGCCAGGCGCAACGCGTTCACTTGATCGATCGGATCGATTCCAAAGGCGGCTCGATAGCGGCGGACCAAGGTCTTGGTCGATAGACCGGATGCGGCCACCAGTTCGCCGAGCGAGATTCCCCTGACGCCTTCATTCTCGATCAGCCGCCGCACTCGCTCAACGTCGACGTTGTCGGAGCGCCCGGTGGTACTTTCCCGGACGATCAGGCGCGCTCCGGCAATGACCACCGGTCGGGGCGGAGGTGGGTTGCCGGCCAGCCACTCGACCAACAACGAGGCGGCGGCTTCGCCGAGGGCGAGCGCATCGCCGGCGATGGTGGTGAGCGGAGGATGCGCGGTGGCCGCCAGCGGATTGTCCGACTCGCCGATGACGGCCAGATCGTCCGGAATCTTCAGGCCGAGCCGGGCGGCGACTTGGCAGACGATGACGGCGATTTGATCGCTGGCGCAAAAGACCGCGGTCGGTCGCTTCAGGGAGCGGAGGAAGTCGGCGAGTTCGTGTTCGGCGTGTGCTTGGAGCAAACGTCCCGGAGCCATCGCCGGACTTCCTTCGCCTTCAAGGCTCCACACGCCGGCATCGAAGCCGTCACGGCGAGCCATTTCGGAGAAGTCATCGAGCAACCGGCGCGACGCGGGCCGCAGGCCGAGCTTGTGTGCGATGCCGACCACGCGGTGCAACCCCAACGACTTCAGGTGATCGAGGATCAGACGATGGATTTCCGCGCGATCGAAGTTCACGCTGACCACTCCCGAGGTGGCTTCCCACTCGACGCCGCAACTGAGGATCCGGGTGCCCTGTGCGATCAAGTCGTGCACCCAGAGGTCGCGGGGCTCGGCCCAGATGATGGCCGCGTCGAGCGGCGTGCCTCCGGGCTGGAGCGGGCTGAGGCCGGGCTCGAAGTGGGGACACTCGATGACCATCCACTCGTGATGGACTTGCGGGTGCCGCATCAGTCCCTCCCGGATGCGGGCGCTGTAGGCCAATGCCGGCGGCAGCAGGATCCCGACGTGTTTGCGTGGCCCACCCATGCTCAACCCTCGCCTCACACCGGCCATGCCGCCAAGGGGAAATGCCGCGACGCTCCCGGTTTCGTTTAGCGGATTCCCGAAACCATCGAATGACACTCCGGGCACGTCGCTGAAAGTAACCACGATTCCTCCCGGCCGGTCGGCCGAAAGTCAGACCTCGACCAACAACCCGAGATTCCGTTCCCGCGCTTCGCATGACGACAGGCCGCTTGGTGTCCTCCTGACGACGCCTTCCGGCAGATGTCGGGCTTGCCCGAGCAAGGCATTGGAATCCCCATGCAATCGACGAAAAACATGAAGGCAGCTTCCAATTACGGCGAACCGAGCTTTTGGGCACTTCACGACACCAAGACGAGGGCCTTCACGGCGCAGACGCACCGCGAGCCCGGCCACCGCTTCCTGTGGCATTACCATCCGGAGTGGGAGATCGTGTTCTCCCGGAGTGGCCGGGGGACCCGGCACGTCGGCAACTCGGTGGAAAAGTTCGGCCCGGGCGATCTCGTGATGTTGCCCGGCAACGTCCCGCACACGTGGTGTTCCAGCAAGAATCAGGTCGGGCCGGCCTGCTGCACGGTGATCCATTTCCTGCCCAAGGTGTGGGGCGAAGCCTTCTGGAGCATGCCGGAGGTCAAGAACTTCCAGGCGCTGTGCCAGCACGCTCTGCGCGGCGTGCGGTTTACGGGCGAAGGGGTCGAGGAAGTGGGTCAGCGGATGGAAGCGCTGGCCGCGAACGATGCACCATCGCTCCAATCCTTCACGGAATTGTGGAGGATTTTCAACCTGCTCACGAAGCTCGAAGTGCGTCCCTTGAATGCGGTGAAGGAAGGCGACAGGGGTGGTCGCGACGCGCGACTCGACGAATTGCTGGCGTGGCTGGAAAGCAACATGGGAGACCCGATCACCCAACAGGATGCCGCCGAGCGGGTAAGGATGTCGCCAGCCGGGTTCAGCCGCTGGTTCAAGATGAACATGGGCTGCGTCTTCAACCGCTACCTCAACGAGATCCGCGTGGCCAAGGTGTGCGCGGAGATCGCCCACGGACGTCTTTCCATCACCGAGGCCGCCTTTCGGGCCGGCTACAATAGCCTTTCGAACTTCAACCGGCGTTTTCTTGAAGTCACCGGAGTGACCCCGAAGGCATTTCGCGCGCAGCTTGAAGCGAAGGTCATGAGGGCATCCGCCTGAGGCCGGGTTGCAGGTTCCGTCAAAGGAGCATCGGACTTTGCGCAAGGAAGCATCGGAACGAGCTGATTCGTTCGTGTAGGCTCACCAACGCGATGACCTCCTATTGTCCTCTTTCCGCACTGCGTCTGGCGTTCGCTGCTTGCGGCATGGCGATGCCAGTGTTTGCCCAAGCGCCGCCGCAGTCGCCCATCCCGGTGCCGCCGCGGCCGGCCAGCGTGATGCCCGGCAAGCAGGTGCCGAAGGTCACCGACGTGTGGGTCATCTTCAAAACCCACTGCGACCTCGGCTACACCATGACCGCCGAGGCGGTGAACGAGAAGTACCGCGTGGCGATGATGGACAACGCGATCCGCCTGCGCGAGGCGGACCAGGCAAAGCCGCCGGAGGAACGCTTCAAGTGGACCATTGCCGGTTGGCCGATGGCCGCCAACATCCTCGGGCCGAAACAGGATCCCGTGCGAAAGGATAAGATCGAGCAGGGGCTGCGCGACGGTGCCTTCGCGGTCCATGCGCTGCCCGCTTCGTTGCACACCGAGTCGCTCGATGTGGAAGACCACGTCCGCGGGCTTGGTTTCGCCTCGAAGGTGGCGCGGGCCTATGGCAAGCCGCTGCCGATTTCCGCCAAGATGACCGACGTGCCGGGGCATGCCTGGATCATGCCGACCTTACTGGCGAATGCCGGAGTGAAGTTCCTCCAGATCGGCTGCAATTACTCGAACCGCTCGATCCAGCTCCCGCATCTGTTCTGGTGGGAAGGGCCGGATGGCTCGCGCGTGCTGTGCAACTACACCGTGAACTACGGGTCGGACGTGCCGCCCCCGGCGGATTGGCCGGCGAGGAACTACCTCGCGGTGATCATGACCCACGACAACGAGGGTCCGCCGTCGGCCGGCGAGGTCGCGCGGGTCCGCGACACCGTGGCCAAGATGCCCGGCGTGAAGCTCCACTTCGCGACCATGGATGAATTTGCGAAAGCCGTGATCGCCGAGAACCCGGACATCCCGGTGCTGCGCGGCGACATGGTGGACGCTTGGATTCATGGCATTTCGTCGATGCCGCAGGAGATGGGAACCGCGCGCCGCGTTCGTCCGCTGGAGCCGGCGTTGGAGCTGCTCGATACCGAACTCAAGGCGTGGGGCCTGCCGGTGCCGGAGTTGGCGCCGAAGCTCGCGGAGGCCTACGAGAACAGCATGCTCTTTGGCGAGCACACCTTTGGCGCGATGTGCCCGTGGTATGGCTTCTGGGCGACCGGCATGCCCGGCCGCTACTTCTATGGCCAAGCGTTTCGCGATGCGCGGGCGAGGGGTTTTTACAAAAAGTTCGAAGGGAGCTTTGACGACAAGCGTGCCTTCATTCGCAAGACCGCGGCGATCGTGGACGAGGGCCTGCGCGAGCGGATGGACCTGCTGGCGAAGTCGGTGAAGGCCGAGGGCGAGCGCGTGGTTGTCTTCAATCCACTGCCATGGAAGCGCTCGGGTCTCGTCGAGGTCGATGGCCACTGCTACTTCGCGAAGGAGGTGCCGGCCGGCGGATATCTCACGTTGCAAGAAGCGCCCGCCCATGACGAAACGCCGTCGGCGGATGCGGCGGTTATTGAAACGCGACATTTCAAGGTCGTCTTGGACCTCAAGCGCGGTGGCATCGCATCCCTGGTGGACAAGGCCAGCGGCCGCGAACTTGTGGACAAGACCAGCCCCTACGCGCTCGGCCAGTTCCTTCACGAGAAGTTCAGCACGACGCAGGTGCTCGATTACTACAATCGCTACTGCACGATGAACAACTCGTACAACGCGACCGCCAAGCCCGACATGCCGGCGGATGCCAAGTATGAGGCAATCACACCGGCGAGTTGGACGGCGTCGGTGAAGCGGTCGGCGCTGGCCGATTCCATCACGCTGGCCGCTGGCGACACGCTCGGCCTGGCGAAGGCCATTGCGATCACCTTCAGCTTCCCGGCGCACGAAGCGACGATGGAGGCGGCCTTGAAGATGACCGGCAAGGAGGCCGAAACCTTGCCGGAAGGCGGCTGGCAGTGCTTCCCGACTTCGGTGAGCAATGTCCGCTACCTGCTCGGCCGTTTGGGTGGTCCGATGGACCTCGCCAAGGACCAGCTCCCGGGTGGCAATCGCTACCTTTTCGGCGTCCAGAGCGGCGTCGCACTGACTTCGCCCGACCGCAGCGGCGTGGGGCTATGCGCGCTCGATGCGCCGGCGATGAGCTTCGGTGAGCCGGGCTTGTGGAAATATGACTACGAATACATGCCCACCAAGCCGACGGTCTTCGTGCACCTCTACAACAACATGTGGAATACCAACTTCCCGTACTGGAGCGAGGGCGACATCACCAGCCGCGTGAAGCTGTGGCCGGTGGGAAAGGGGAGCGCGGATGCATTCACGCTCCAATCGTGGGAAGCGCGCGTGCCCTTGCTTGCCGCGAAGGCAAGCGGCGCCGCCGGCAATCTTCCGCCCTCGGCCAGTGGCGTCGAATTGTCGCGCAAGGGCGTTCTGGTGACGGCATTCGGTGCCGATCCCGATGGCAACCGCGGGACCTTGTTGCGCTTGTGGAACCAGGCGGAAAGTTCGGGGCCTTTGACCGTCACGCTGCCTGCCAGATTCAAGGCGAGCAGAGCACGCCCGGTCAACCTGCGCGGCGAAGCGAAGGGCCAGCCGGTCGAAGTGAAAGATGGCCGATTCACCATCAGTCTTGGAAAGCTTCAACCGGCGAGCTTCATCCTGGAGTGAGCCTGTTTGTTAGATCGCACCCGTTTCCCCATGAATCCATTCCTTCGCTCCGTCCTCCTTGCGGCCACGGCGTTTCTGCCGTCGCTGGCGCCCGCGGCCCCTGCCCGGCCGAACATCGTCTTCATCTTCTCGGACGACCACGCGCTGCAGGCGATCAGCGCCTACAACTTCCGGGGGCGATCGCTCAACCAGACGCCGAACATCGACCGCCTTGGCAAGGAAGGCGCGATCTTCCGCAACAACTTCTGCGGGAACTCGATCTGCGCACCGAGCCGGGCCACGGTTCTAACCGGCAAGCACAGCCATCTCAATGGCGTCACCAGTTGGCAGGAATTCGACGGCGCGCAGTTCACTTTCGCCAAGGCATTGCAAGCGGCTGGCTATCGCACCGGGATCTTCGGCAAGTGGCACCTCGAGTCCACGCCCACTGGCTTTGACGAGTGGATGGTTCACCCCGGCCAAGGGGCCTATCACAATCCCGACTTCATCACCCCCGAAGGCAACAAGCGCATTCCCGGCTACGCCACCGACGTGACCACCGACTTGTCGCTCGATTTCATGAAGCGTCACAAGGACGGAGGGAAGCCCTTCCTTCTCATGTGCCAGTACAAGGCGCCGCACCGGACCTGGCAGCCATCCGCCACGATGCCCGGCCGCAGGAAGGACGAGAAGTTTTCCGAACCGAAGAGCCTGTTCGATACCTACGAGGGACGTAGTAAACCGGTGGCGCGCCACAAGATGGGCATCGATCGGCACATGCGCATGGACTACGACCTCAAGGTGCCGCTTGAAAAGTCCAACGAATGGGGCCGCCTGACGGAGGTCCAGCGCGAGAGCTTCCACCGGTACTACGATGAGGAAAACCGGGCCTTCCTCGACGCGAGGTTGGAGGGTAAAGAGCTGGTCCGCTGGAAGTATCAGCGCTACCTGCGCGACTACCTGAGTTGCGTGGATGCCATCGATGCCAATGTCGGCCGCATCCTCGACTACCTCAAGCAGTCCGGACTCGAGGAAAACACGCTGGTCGTCTATAGCTCCGACCAAGGCTTCTACCTCGGCGAGCACGGTTGGTTCGACAAGCGGTGGATGTACGAGGAGTCGTTCCGCATGCCGTTGCTGATGCGCTGGCCGAAGCGAATTGTGCCGGGTACCGAGATCGGCCAACTCACGCAGAACATCGATTTCGCGCCCACCTTTCTCGCCGCGGCGGGCTTGCCCGCGCCGCAAGAAATCCAAGGCCGCAGTCTGTTGCCATTGCTCGCGAAGGAGCCGGTCGAGTGGCGCGACGCGCTCTACTACCACTACTACGACGGCCCCGGCGAACACGGCGTGGCCAAGCACTATGGTGTCCGAACCGATCGCTACAAGCTGATCCGCTTCTATGCCGACAACGCATGGGAACTCTACGACCTGCAGAAGGACCCGGAAGAAATGCGCTCCGTTTACAGCGACCCGGCCTACGCCGGGGTGAGGGCGGAACTCACCGCCAAGCTTGACGCGCTTAAAAAGGAATACGCGAACAACATCCTCACCGTCGCCGACGAGGAGAAGCTTTCGGAGAAGCCTTGATTCCACCGCCATGAAGATCCGTCTTTCTCACCTCACCGTCGTGACGGCGCTTGCGACTTGCTGCATGGTCGCCGTCCGCGGTGCCGAGCCCGCCGATGATTGGATGGTCAACCCGGCACCCTATCGCGCCCGCGTCACGGAGAACCGGGCCACCGGCGATCTGGTCATTGAGAATGGCTTGGCCAAGCGCGTCATCCGTCTCGGCCCGAATGCCGCGACCATCACGCTGCAGAATCTCGTCAGCGGCGATCACTTGCTGCGTGCCGTCGCGCCCGAAGCGCGGGTGACGATTGATGGCGTGGACTATCCCGTCGGTGGTCTCACCGGCCAAAGCATCCAGAACTATCTCAAGGAGGACTGGATCAAAAACCTGCGACCGCTGCCCGGAGCCTATCGTTTCACGGGTTGGGAAGAGCAGCCGGTGGTGAAGCGCCTCGAGTGGAAGAAGCGGCCGGAGTGGCTGGCCAAGGACCATCCGTGGCCGCCAATCGGCAAGCACGTGGTGATGCACTACGACCCGCCGGCCGCGCCTGCGCCGACGCTTTCCGGGCCAGTGCTGTATGAGGAAAAGTTCGGTGGCTTTTCGCAGCCGAAGGCCGGCTGGGCCATCACCGCCAGCAAGGCGCACGCGCGCTCGTCGTTTTCCAACGAAGGCAAGTCAGGCGAGATCATGGCGCTGCCGGACACCTCGGTCTTCGCCGAACGGCCGTGGCCGGACAAGGCGGTCTCGGTCGAACTCACGCTCGATGCCGGCGACGACACTCACTCGAACGCTTGGGGCCCGGGCTTGGCCTTGAGCGCCGCCGATGGAACGACGGTGCATTTCATCATCCGCCCGAACCAGCAGGTCTTCGAAACGACGGCGGGCCTCGGAGGAAAATTCGATCGTGCCAAGCCGGTCCGCCTCCGCGCCAGCTTGCGCGATGGCACGGTGGTAATGGAAGCCGCGCAAAATGCCGGAGCTTTCGAAGTCATCGCCACGCTGCCATTTGCCAAGACTCCGGCGACCCTGCGCATCGGCAAGGTGGGCCGTGGCGGCAAGGGCGGCGACTACGATGGCAAGGACATCAATGCCAATCTGGTCCGCTGCCACATGTTGGAACTCGCCATACGCGGAGCAGAACCGGTGGTGGCCGCCAAGCCGCGCGTCGATCTGCCAAAGGTGGCCGTGCACTACGAACTCTACGATGGCATCCCGCTGTTTTCGAAGTGGCTGACCGTCACCCACGCCAGCGACAAGCCGGTGCGTCTGACGTCTTTCATCGCGGACGAACTCAAGCTCGCCGAAGTCGAGTCGTCGGTGAACAACGCGCCCGTCAGCGAGAAATACAACCTGTGGGTGGAGAGCGACATGGCCTTCGGCGACATGGTGCCGGAGTACGCCAATCCGTGCGTCAAGATCGTCTCCGATCCCGAGTATCCGACGCAGGTCCACTACGATCGCCAGACGCCGTGCCTGCTGCGCGTCCAGCCGCCGCTCGGCCCGGACCAGGAAGTGTCGAATGGCAAGCCCTTCGAATCGTTCCGCGTCTTCGAACTGCTGCTCGACTCCACCGAGCGCGAGCGCCGTTCGCTGGCCCGCCGCAAGATGTATCGCGTGATTGCGCCATGGACGCAGGAGAACCCGCTGATGTTCCACAAGGTTCAGTCGGACCCGAAGACCATTCGCGAGGCAATCGACCAAGCCGCCGAGGTTGGCTTTGAAATGGTCATCATGTCATTCGGCTCGGGCTTCAATTACGAGAGCCGCGACAAGGCCTACTGGGACCGCTACAAGGAACTAGCCGACTACGGCCGCAGCAAGGGCATCGCCCTCGGCGCCTACTCGCTCCTCGCTTCGCGCGGCGCGGGCGACTCCAAGGACAACACCAAGGGCAGCCCGGCGCGATATGGCGTGATGCCTTGCCTCGGCACCCAGTGGGGCCGCGATTACTTGAATAATATCGTCGACTTCACCCGCCACTCCGGCCTCTCGGTGTTCGAGAACGATGGCTCCTATCCGGGCGACATCTGCTGCGCCACCGATCACCCGTTCCATCGCGGCCAGGACGACTCGCAGTGGGTCATGTGGCGCGCCATCACCGACCAGTACAAGACGCTCCGCGCCGAGGGCGTGTTCCTCAACATCCCCGACTGGTATTACCTCACCGGCGGCAACAAGTGCGGCATGGGCTACCGCGAGACCAACTGGAGCCTGCCGCGCGCCGAGCAGGAAATCATCGAGCGCCAGAACATGTACGACGGCACCTGGACCAAGACCCAGACGATGGGCTGGATGTTCGTCCCGCTGTCGCAGTATCACGGCGGCGGCGCCGAGGCCACCATCGAACCGCTCAAGGAGCACCTGCCGCACTACGAGGCGCGCTTCGCGAACTTGCTAGGCTACGGTGTGCAGGCGTGCTACCGCGGCCCGCGCTTGTTCGACTCCCAGGAAACCAAGGCACTCGTGACGAAGTGGGTGTCGTTCTACAAGCAGCACCGCGACGTGCTCGACAATGGCGACCTCATCCATCTGCGCCGCCCGAACGGCCTCGACTGGGACGGCATCCTGCATGCGAATCCCGCCGGCGAGGAGAAGGGCTTGGCTTGCATCTACAATCCGCTTGCCGAGGAGATCACCCGCGAGATCCGCCTGCCGCTGCACTACACCGGCCTGCGCAAGACCGCGCGCGCTTCCATCGATGGCGGCGGGCCTCGGAATGTGACGTTGAACGACGCTCGCGAGGCCGTGCTGACCCTCAAGATCCCGCCACAAGGAAGGACCTTTGTTCTCTTCACCGAGTGAGGGAGATCGGCCGGCGCATGCTCATTCCTTTTTCGGATCCACGCTCTTCAGCAGTCGGAACAAGTCGCTGTCCGTCGTGAATACCGCCGTGGTGTCCTTGGAAAGGGTGCTCTGATAGGTCTCCAGCGTCTTGATGAACTGGTAGAAATCGGCTGCGGAAGGACTCGCGTTGTAGGCTGCGGCGTAGATGCCGGTCGCTTCGGCGTCGGCCTTGCCGCGGATCTCCTGCTCCTTGCGGTAGGCTTCGGACTCGATCTGCTGGAGATCTCGCTCCTTGCGGCCGAGGATCTTGGCGTCTTCGCCAGCGCCTTCGGAGCGGAAGTGATTGGCGGTTTGCTTCCGCTCCGAAGCCATGCGCGCGTAGATCTTTTCCACCACGCCCGGCTTGTAGTTGATCCGCTTGAACCGGATGTCGATGAGCTCGATGCCCCAGGTCTTCACCTTTGGCGAGGCGGCCTTGAGGATCTGCTGATCAAGGACGCTGCGGCCGTCGCGGATCGGCGGAAGCACACCGAGATTCGAGTCGGCGGCGACCAGTGCTTCATCGCGCTGGGGCCTGCGCTCCTTGTCGCTGCGAATCACTTCGATCAGGTCATGGGACGCGATCACGGCGCGGGTTTCACTGCCAATGATATCGTCGAGCCGCGACAGCGCGCTGCGTTCGTCGCGCAGCTTCTCGAAGTAGAGCTTGGGATCGGAAATCCGCCAGCGGGCGAAGTTATCGACCGTGATGTAAAGCTTGTCGCGGGTCGGCATTTCGGTCGGCGGGCCGTCCCATTCGAGGATGCGCTTCTCGATGCGGTTGACCTGCTGGATGAAGGGCTTCTTGAAGTGCAGGCCGGCCTCGTTCTTCGCGGGATCGGCATTGATCGGTGCGCCGACGGGCTTGCCGAACTCGGTGACGAAGACCTGTTCCGTTTCGCTCACCGTGTACATGGTGCCGCTGAGTAGCAGGAAGAGAAACAGTGCGCCGACGAGGCCGAGGACGATGATGGGGCGTTTCATGGCGTTCTGCTCAGCGGGCCGGCGTGAGGCCTTGGTTGAGGTTCATGAGCGGGAGAAATTGCTTGGCGTCCTCATCGAGGATCACCTTGCCGCCGAGCTTCGGCAGCACTTCGGTCATCGTTTCAAGGTAGAGGCGCTGCTTGGTCACGGCCGGGGCCTTGTCGTACTGGAGAAGGAGTTGCTGGAAGCGGGTGACGTCGCCCTGGGCTTCATTGACGCGGCGGACGGCGTAGCCTTCGGCACCGGAAATCCGCTGCTGGGCCAGGCCGCGGGCCTTCGGGATGACTTGGTTGTATTGGCCGTTGGCCTCGTTGATCATCTGTTCGCGCTCCTGCTGCGCGCGGTTCACGTCCTCGAAGGAATGCTGCACGGGTCCGGGCGGGTTGACGTTCTTGAGCTGGATCTGCTCGACCCGCAGTCCCATGTCGATGTGCTCGACGAGTTTCTGGAGCCTCACCAAGGCCTCGGTCTCGATCTCGGTGCGGCCGACGGTCAGCACTTCATCGACGGTGCGGTCGCCGACGACTTCCCGCATCACGCTTTCGGTGAGGTCGCGCAGCGTCGGTCCGGGATCGCGGACGTGGAAGAGGTACTTTTCCGGCGCGGCGATGCCGTACTGGACGATCCACTCGACTTGGGCGGCGTTGAGGTCACCGGTGACCATGTCGCGTTCGAGCCCGGGGTCCTCACTGCGCTGATCGCGGCTCGTCGCCCCGGGCGTGTTGAAGCCGAACTCGAGCTTCAACTGGCGGCGAATTGGCACGACCGTCGCGGTATCGACGCCGAAGGGGATCTTGAAATGCAGGCCGGGGCCGGCGACCTGCTGGAATTTCCCGAAGCGTTGCATCACCGCCACGGACTCCGGGCTCACGGTATAGAAAGATGAGAAGATCCCGCTTAACAGCAAGATGGCGACCGGGATGATTAAAATGAGACGCACGAGGAGGCCAAGGCGAGGCCGGGGGAAACGGATCGAGGAAAGGGGTGGCGGACCGGGCATGGCGATGGTTGATAGCGGTTGCGCTCCCATATGGCCCCAATCGGCCGCGGGAATCGATTGCAATTTTGTCCGGTCTTTCCTCCCGGGACTACACCGGCACCGGGACTTCCTCGAGGATGTCGGCGACGACCTGACGCCCTGTCACGCCGGAGAGCTTGGCTTCCGGGGCGATGACCATGCGGTGGGCGATCACGTCGGCGGCGACGGTCTGGATGGTTTCCGGCACCACGAATTCGCGACCCTCGAACAAGGACAGCGCCTGCGCCATCTTCATCAGGGCGATCGAGGCGCGTGGGCTCGCCGCGAGCTGGACGTCGTCCCGGCCACGGGTGGCGGAAACGATGTCAACGATGTAACCGCGCAGCTCATCGCTGATGCGCACCGTGCGGGTCGCATCCAACAGGGCGACAAGATCGTCGCGGTCGATGACCGGCTCCAAGCGATCGACCGGATGCGTGTCGATCTGGTCGGAAAGGATCGCCCGTTCTTCCTCCGGCGAGACGTAGCCGAGGCGGCTCTGCACCATGAAGCGATCCATCTGCGCTTCCGGCAGCGGATAGGTGCCGCGGAACTCGACAGGGTTCTGGGTGGCGATGACGAAAAACAGCCCGTTGAGGTCATGGCGCTCGCCGTCGATGGTCGCCTGGCGCTCGGCCATCGCTTCCAACAGGGCCGACTGGGTGCGCGGCGAGGCGCGATTGATTTCATCCGCCAGCAGGATGTCGGCGAAGACCGGGCCGGGCCGGAAGCGGAACTCCTGGCTGCGCGGATCGAAGATGGACACTCCGAGGATGTCGCCGGGTAGCAGGTCGGGCGTGAATTGCACGCGCTTGAAGCTGGCTCCGCCCACGGCGCGGGCGATGGCTTTCGCGAGCGTGGTCTTGCCGGTGCCCGGCACGTCCTCGACGAGCACGTGACCACCGGCGGCGAGACTGGCGAGGATATTGCGCAGGGCGGCGTCCTGGCCGCGCACCACGGTGCGGACGGCGTTTTCCAGGAGACGGGCGGTTTGGCGGGCGGAGGTGAGGTCGCTCATTCGGTGGATTTCTGGCGGCGCTCGCGGTCGGCGGCGGAAAGAGTACGATGTTTCTCGTAGATCGACTCCAGTTCGCCACGCGCGCCATCGGGCAAGCGGGCGGCCACGCGGTCCCACAGGCGGCGGTTGAGAAACTCGCGCGAGCGGGTCAGCGGGTCGAAGAAGTCCAGCTCGGCCAGCACGCGCGGACCGGCGGGCGTGGCGGCCACCACGTGCATGGCGTAGGCGTCGGCCGAGTCATCGCTGGCCGTGGGCGGCACGCGGACCGACACCGCGGCCCAGCGGCCGGCGCGGTAAACGCCGAGGATTTCCCCCGGCTGGCGGGAAAGCAATTCGTAGCCGGTGTTGCGCAGCAGCTTGCTTTTGCCGGCTTCGTCGTCGAAGCACGCCGAGCGCGCGAGCATGGCGGCCACGTCACCGGAGGCGATGGCCTTGCGCCATTCTTCCACGGTGCGGCGCGCGTCGTCCTCTGAAGGTGCCGAGTCCGCGGCGATGCCGCCGATGCGCTGGAGCATTCCGGCCGACCAATCGTTATGGAGGGCCTTGGTGGCATCGGCGATCCACTGGCCGAGCGCCGCTCCGTCCTTCACTTGGGCAAGTGCTGCCGATCCCGAGAAACCGGGATTGGCCCGCCAGCCGCCCTCGCCACGACGAAGGAAAAGGGTCTCGATCCGGGCATTCTCCGGTACCTTCCCGGAGACGAGTTGGACCAGCGCGACCGCTTCCTCGCCCGCCTCGTGGAGGTCGAGGAGTACCGGCGAGGCCGAGTCATCGGTCTGGTGAAAGCGCTGCCAAAGACGTGCCGCGCGCGCCAAGGCATCGAGCGAGACTTCGGCCTGTCCCGTGAGGTCCAGCCGCGGGCAGAGGGCGTCGAGCGAGTCCGCGCGCAGAGCGGCGAGTATCGCCTCGGCGGCGGCGCGGGCGCTTGCTTCACGGACCGGCGGATACAGCGCTGCCAGCTTGCCGGGGTAGAGTGCCACGAGGTCTGCGTCGAAGTCCTCGTCCTCTTCTTCCTGGCCCGGACTTGCCTTGTGGGTCACCGGAGCGAGCAATTCCTGCGGCAGCCGCACGCGCCACTGGCCCGACTTCGAACGGAGGAAGGGCAGATCCACCAGCTTCGGCCGGGGGCGGGCGGAAAAGTCGCCGGCGGGATCGAGCGCGACCACGCTGACCAATCGCTCGTCGCCTTCCGCTTCGACCTGCACGATCGCGCGCAGCGCCTCGGGGGCAGCCAGCAGCCGCCATTTCTCGTGGCGGATCTCGCGGGTTCTCAGCGTGCGGGAAACCGCTTGAAAAGTTTCATCCCAATCGGCCGGACGGGGGTCTTCGAGTCCGCCGGCGATGGCCAGCGCGGCCGGCAAGTTGCGCGCCGTGAGCGCGGCGAGGAAATCGGCAGCCAGCTTTTCCGGGGTGGACTTGTGGAGGTCATCCGGGCTCTTCACCTTCCGCATTTCCTCGGAAAGCATGGAGAAGATATTGTCCTTCAACCGCACGAGTTGCTCGCCGCGGGCGCGCAGCATCCAGTCTTCGAGTTGCTTGGCGCGGGCCAGGAAGCCGGGGCGGAAACTCAAGCCGGTGCTATTGAAGGACGACGGCAGCGGTGCCGGCCGCCACTTGCCGGCGCTCTTCACCAATCCCACCGCGTGGATCTGCACGCTGCTGGAGTCGTAGTTGGTGACCTGCGACACCAGTACCGCGGCCAGGTCGCCGTCCTCCTTCTCCTCGATCACCCGCAGGTCTTCCGGGCGGATGTGGCGGCCCAACTTGTTCAGCTTTTCCGCGATATCCGCCCGCTCTTCTTCCGGCACGTCCGGTGAGACGGCCGTGTCGCTCACGGAAAAGATCGCGTTGCCATCCTTCAGCCCGCGCAGGAACGACAGCGCGGCATCGCCCGGCCCGTCGGCGGCGGATGCCGTCACAGTCCACGCGAGCGTCAGCACGGCGGGCCAGCATTTCATAGCGACTGGTGGAACGTGTCCTTGGCACCCAGCGACAGCACGAATCCGGCGAGAAGATCGATGGTTCGCTCGATGTCGTCCAAGTGGGCGGTCTCGACCACCGAGTGCATGCAGCGCAGCGGCAAGGATACCAACGCACTCGGCACGCCCTCGCGCATGTGGAAAATCTTGTCGGTGTCGGTGCCGGTGAAGCGGCTGCTCGCCTCGTGCTGCACCGGGATTTTGCCCTTGGCGGCGACTTCCATGAGCCGTTTCACCACCAGCGGGTGATTCGCCGTCCCGTGGGTCAGGGTCGGGCCGCCGCCCAGCTTCACCACGCCGTGCTTGGTCGCGTCGATCCCCGGCGTGTCGGTCGCGTGGGTGACGTCGAGGCAAATGCAGGCGTCGGGATTGTGACGATACGTCGCCATCATCGCGCCGTGGCCGCCGATTTCCTCCTGCACGGCATTCAGGCAGAGCAGGGAAACGGCCGGCTTCTTCTTCGACTTGGCGATCTGTTTCAGGACTTGGGCGATGATGTAGCCGCCGATGCGGTTATCGAGCGCGCGGCCGATCAGCCGCTTGTGCGCGAGTTCCGCCGGGCCGTCTTCATAGACCCCCGGGTGACCGACGCGCAGGCCGAGCGTGGCGACTTCCCTCGCGCTCGAAGCACCCACATCCACCCACAACTCGTGGACCTGCGGCGCTTTCTCGTCGCCGCCATGGTCCCGGCGCAGGTGAATCGCGGTATTGCCGATGATGCCGGGAACCGGACCCTTGTCGCCGGCGAAAATGATCCGGCGTCCGCGCGCGGTGGCCACGTCGCTGCCGCCGACCCGGTCGAGACGGATGAAGCCGTCGGCCTGGATTGTCTTGATCATGTAGCCGATTTCGTCGGCATGGGCGGCCAGCATCACGGTATGTTGCGATTTGCCATCGAGCCGCGCCCATGTGGAGCCGTAGACGTCGCAGGCGACTTCGCTGGCGAACGGCCGGAGGTGATCCGCCCACACCCGTTGGCCGGGCATTTCGAAACCGGTGGGGCTGGGCGTCTGGAGCAGGGTGAAAAGGAACTCCCGGTCGTCTTTCGTCATCCGCGCCATTCAAGCACGCCCGGCCCGGAGGGCAATGGGGGAGTGACACAAGTGTTTCACCCGCGCGCGCCGCTCTGGAAAGATGCATGGATGGACTCGACGTTCTTTCCGAAACCGATTTCATGATGTCGATCCTCGTCCTCGCCGCCGGCCTGATGGCCGCTTCCGCCATGCACGCCGCCGAGCCCTTTCTCGTCGCTCACCGCGGCGCATCCCACGATGCGCCGGAGAATACGCTGCCTGCCTTCGAACTCGCGTGGAAGCAGGGTGCGGATGCGATCGAGGGCGACTTCCACCTGACCCGCGACGGCAAGATCGTCTGTCTCCACGACTACGACACGCGGCGCGTTTCCGGAACGAAGCGGGTGGTGAAAGACAGCACGCTTGCCGAGCTTCAGTCGCTCGATGCCGGCGCGTGGTTCAAGCCGGAGTTCAAGGGCACCAAGTTGCCGACCCTCCGCGAGGTCGCGGCGACGGTGCCGGCGGGGAAGAAAATCTACGTCGAGGTCAAGTGCGGTCCGGAGATCGTGCCGGCGATGCTGGAAGACCTCGCGGCTGCCGGTCTCAAGGACGAGCAGATCGTGGTCATTTCATTCCAAGCCCCGGTGATCGCGGAGGTGAAAAAAGCGAGGCCTGCCTACAAGGCCTGCTGGTTGTCGTCCTTCGCCAAGGAATCGCCGCTCGATCCCGGCAAGGACGAAGTGCTGGCCACGTTGCGCGAGATCAAGGCGGACGGCTTCAGCTCGAAGGCCGACGAGCGCCTCGACCAAGGATTCGTGAAGGCCATCCGTGATGCCGGTTTCGAATATCACTGCTGGACCGTGGACGACGTCGCGACGGCGAGACGTTTCCTCGATCTCGGCGCGCTCTCCGTCACCACGAACCGCCCCGGTTTCCTTCGCAAGGGGCTGGCCGTGGATCGTTGAGCGTGGGGGATTTGCGGCGGCACCCGCATCGACCGAGCTACTGGATTCGTAGTAGGTCGCTCGCCGGCGGGCATGCGGCGGTTTCCGGAACACCGCGATCAGCGCCGCCGCTCTTGCCAATCGCGTATCGCGCCACCGAGTTCCTCCAGCGTGTCGCTGGCGATGGTGAGCGGGCCTCTCGCCATGGCGCGCTCCGCGGCGCGGCCGCACAGCCACGCGGCGAGCGAAGCGGCGTCGGCGGGCTTCATCCCCTGTGCCAGAAATGCCCCGGCGACACCCGCGAGGACATCGCCCTGTCCGCCCGAGGCCATGCCGGCGTGGCCGGTGGGATTGAAGCGCGTCACTTCGCCCGGCGCCGCGACCAAGGTGCGGGCGCCTTTCAGAAGCAGGGTACACGGATGCCGGGCGACAAATGCCCCTGCCGCCTCAAGGCGGTCCTTTTCCGCGAGGTCCGGTGCCAAGCGGCGGAACTCCCCAGGGTGTGGCGTGATGAGATGGCGGCTGTCCAACAAAGCCGTCTGCCCGGCCGCGGCGAGCAGGTTCAGTGCGTCGGCATCGAGCAGCGCGGGCGGGTGGGATTTGGCCAAGCTGGCGACGAGTTCCGCCTGCTGGGCCTTGCTCATGTTCCCGATACCCGGGCCGATGACGAGCGCGTCGTGCTCCGCCGAAAAGGCATCGGTCACCGGCTTCCGTGATATCCGGACCATGACCTCGGGGGGCATGGGAGCCGCCAGCGAGGGGAGAAACTCTGGTTCCACGTGCAGGGTCACCAGGCCGGCTCCGGCCCGCAGCGCGGCGGTGGCGGCGAGGACGGCCGCCCCCGTCATTCCGGGTGATCCGGCGAGCAGGCCGATTCTTCCGGCGTCTCCTTTATGAAAGTCGTGAGACCGGGGGGAAAGCAGGCCGGGGAAGGAATCGGGACCGAAAAACTCCAGGGCGGACACTTCCGTGGGAGTAAGTTCCGCCAGCGGCACCAGCAGGATCCGGCCGGCGCTGGCGATGCCGGCTGGCGTGCTGAGTCCGAGTTTCGGCACGCCCACGGTGATGGTGAGATCCGCGACGACTCCTTGGCCTTCCCCGCTATCGGCATCGATTCCGGACGGCAGATCCATGGCTGCCACCACGGCACCATGGGAGTCCCGCAGCCATGCCATTTCCTCCGCGAGCCGGGAGAGTGGCTCCCGCAAGGTGCCGCGAGCACCGATGCCCAGCAGCCCGTCGAGCAAAAGCAGCGGCCCCGGGCCTTCTGGAATCTTGCTGCCGAGCGGCACCTCGCCCAACTCCCGCCGCTTGCGTCGCGGGAGCACGCCCCACTCCGTCTCCGGATAGGCAGCCTTCAGGGCGATCTGCCAGCCGGCTTCGCGCAAGTGTCGCAGCGCGACCAAGGCGTCGCCGCCATTGTTGCCCTTGCCGACATAGGCCACCGCCCGTCCCGGCTGGGGAAAATGGTCGATCAGGCGCCGGGCGATGCCCTCGCCCGCCAGATCCATCAGCGACTCCGCGGACACGCCGCGACGGAACGCGGCTTCCTCCAGCGACCGCATGGCCGCACCGGTGACAAATGACATGCCGCCACCCTAACGGATCAACCCGCCCGGCGGAAGCGCACGATGCCTTCGGCCATGCCTTCGGCCAGCGCTTGGCGGAACCACGCGGATTTCATCCGCGCCCGTTCGCCGGCATTGCTGACGAAACCGCACTCGACAAGGATCGACGGGCAGGTGGTGTTCCGGATCACGTAGAAGCGGGCGAACTTCACGCCGCGGTTGACGGCGCGCACCTTGCCCATCATTCCGGAGTGGACGTAAGAGGCCAGCGGCTGGCTCTGGCCGGAATGATAGAAGGTTTCCAGGCCGGACACCTGCTGCTTCCACGTGTAGTTGTAGTGGACGCTGACGAAAATGGCGTCCGAGTAGCGGCTGGCGATCCGCACCCGCTCCGGCAGCGAAATGAAGTAGTCGCTGCGGCGGGTCATCACCGTGCGGAAGCCGCGCTTCTTGAGCTCGGTCTCGAGGCGGGTGGCGGTGTCGAGGGCGAGGTGTTTTTCGTACACCAGTCCCCACTGGCCGCCCTTGTCATGGCCGCCGTGACCGGCATCGATCACCACGGTGCGGAAGAAGCGTGCTTGGGCCGGCAGGCTCGCCAGACAGAGCGCGAGCACCGGTAGCAGCAAACGGAAAAGCTTTCTCATGTCGGAAAGATTATTAAGCAGAGCAAATAATACAGATTATTTAGGTAGATGGGCCCGCGATGTAAAGGGTCAAATCCCTGTACTCCGGGAATCCCGTTCGGTGGATTCAGTTGAAAATGAACGATGGCCGGTCGGAGGCCTTACGCACCCGGCCGCGCGCTTCAGCTTCGGCCTTGGGATCGTAGGGGATGCTGTTTCCCACCTGCACGATTCCGTCTGGGGAAGTGTAGAGGACCGGATCGGAACCGGCACCGCGCTTGTGCAGTTCGCGGCCGAGGAGCTGGCCATCTGGTGCCACCCGGACGTGGCCCCACATGTCGGGCGACATCAGATAGAGGACGTGCATCACTTGGCGGTTGTCGAGGGTGACGGAGGGCTTGCGGAACATCAGCACCTCGCCGAGCGGGTGAGTCCGCACCGCGCTCCCCGTGCGGGAATCGACCACCTGCGCATACAGCATCATCTTGGAGCCGGAGTTGAACTCCAGCACGCGGAATTCGCGCCCTTGGCCCGGCTTGCCGGGCAGGCCGACCTTCTGGGTCCAGTAGGGGCGGGCCGAGTTCACGTTGAAAAGCAGCCGGTTGGAGGTGACGCCGGTGCGTTCCTGACCGGGCAGGCGGACCGAGGCATAGACCGAGTAGTTGCCGGCCGTCTGGAGGGGGTAGATCTGGCTAAGATCGACCGTGCGGCTCATGGTCTGGCCCAAGGGGATCTTCACCGCGCCGAAAGCCGGCTGGCCCACCGGGGTCAGTGGATTGCCGCTCAAGGTGTTCACCATGAGGTCCAGCCAGCCGACGCGGCTGTTGCCTTGGAAAACAATGTCTTGGCCGGATTGATTGGTCACGTTGACCGAGACTTGGATGGACTCGCCCGCGACGAAGTTATTGCGCGCCATTTTCAGCCTCACCTCGATTTGGGCATGGGCCGTCGCCAGGCAGAGGCCGAGGAAGAGGAGGGGGAAAAGCAGGCGGTTGCCGATCATGGGGTCGAAGGCCTAGCGCAGGCCCCCCGGCGCGTCAACCCAACGGGTCGAAAGGTCGTCTAACTACGATGCCGGCAAAGTGGTTCGCCTCCCGGCGGGAAGTCAGAAGCGGACCAAGGGGCTGCCACGAGAATCCACCGTGCGCCGGCCCGTTACCCGGGGCGGGCGTTCGACCAAAGGGTTGGTGTAACCCGACGACACCAGCCATGATCTCCAACCTCGACTACAACCAAGGCCGCCCGGGCCAATGCCAAAGCCCCCGGCCCGCTGACGAAAGAACCGCCGCCCGCAAGGCCGACATGATCGCCCAAGCCGCTTGGTTGCTGGAACGTGCGATCGCCGAAGGCTACCGCTCGCTGGACGAGTTGGTCCGCGTCAATAGCGACCGCTTTGCCGCCCTTGGATTCGAATGGCGCCAAGCGCACCCGGTTCGATTTTAAAAGCGCCAGCCGACCCCGGTGCCCCAGAGGTGCTCGCCCGCAATTGGATCGTCGTCGGTGTGGGTGTAGGTGTAGCCCGCCTTGAGCAGGAGTTCGGGCCGGATTCTCCAGCCGGCGGCAAGCTCGGCGCGCAGCACGTCGGACTGCCAGGCAAAGTCGGCTCCGCCGGGACCGACCGCATCATTGGCGAAAATCTGGCCAAGCCGGGCCGCCAGCCAGACGCCGGGGGACACCTTGTAGCGGGCCTGCAGATACCACGAGGCGGCTTCCAGATCGCCGGAGCTCATCGTTTCGAATTCGGTCAGCACCACCTCGCCGGAGATGATCCAATCGTGGCGTGCCCAGCGGACGTCGAGGCCGAGCGAGTTCTGCACCAGATCATCGCGGTCCGCCCCGACGGCATTCACGGACGGCCACGCGCCGCGGCTGGCGGAGAGACCGAAGGCCCAGGTCGCGTCCGGCCGGTAACCGACCCGCGCGGTCACCGTGGGATGGCTGAAATTGACCTCCTTCCAAGTATCCGGATGCGAGGAAAGCGCCGAGTTTTTCACTTCCACCGCGTAGTCGAAGCGCTCGGTGGACCCGAACGCGCCCGCCCCGATGCCGTAGGCAGGACCCCAGATCATCGAGGACCATTGGTTCTTCGGCTGCATCGAGAGCGGCACGGCTCCGCCACCCGGCCCCCCCGGTCCACCGGGGCCACCACCGGGGCC
>CBKZPU010000053.1:0-29928 GCA_966696705.1 uncultured Verrucomicrobiaceae bacterium
CGTCCCTTGAAGGTGTGCGGCGTGGAGTCTGGCGATGATTCCGCTATTCGAGCACAAGCGCCGGGCCGGGCTCTACCGGCAGATCGTCGAGCGGCTCAAGGAGAAGCGTGCCGAACTGGCCGAGGCGAAGTGCTTCACCACCGCCGCCCACGTGGTCGCGTCCTGCGAGCGGCTCCTGCTCACCGAGTTGTGGGAGTGGGCCGGCACTCGGGGGCGAAAGTGAGCGCCACCGTGCAGCGGCATCCTGCCGCCAGCCGGGTGTGGGCCGCCACGCCCAGGCGAGGTGAACCGCTCAAGCGAAGACGGTTTCCAGTGATTCGGCTGCCGTACCCGTCTGTTTTGGGGCCGCCTGCTTCTTTTCGCACCACTGCGCGAAGCGCTTGGCGATGATCGCGGCGAGGCCTTCGTCGGTGAATCCGTCCGGATCGAGGATCAGCTCCGCTTGCGGGCAGCAGCGGTCGCAGTGCGAGAGGGAAACGCGGAAGACGTTGTCGAGGTCGGCGGTGGTTTCGATGGCGGTTTCGCCCGACAGCACCGCTCCGCCGAAGGCCGCGATGTCCCGGGTCATGGCTTCGAAGTCGCAGCGGAGGTCTTCCTTGATCCCTTGCTTGGCCGCGGCGGCGAGCACCGATTGACGCCAGAACGGGTCACCGGCGAGCTGGCGGATTTCCTCCGCGTCGAAGATGCGGAAGCGATCTTTGGTCGATGGATCCCGCCGGTTGAGGTGCTCGCAGACTTCATGCCCCAGCCGGGAAATGTCGCAGCCGCAATTGGCTCCAATGGCGAGTGAAAATCGGGGGTTGGGTTGCTTGAGCCAATCGACCAAGCCGACCGCTCCCCCCTCGGTCGTATAAGTAGTCGTTCTCATGGCGTCGTCTTCCTACTCCCTTAGACCGTCGATTGCCACCGCATGCATGTGCCGTTAGTGTGCATATCCTCTGATCGGCGCGGATAGCCCGGCAGGGGGCCGGAGGCGGTGGAATCCCTCGGGCGAGTGAGTGAAAATCGGCCGATTTCGCGTCGCGGCCGGGAAAGTGGCCGGAAACGGCCCGCGGAAAGGTCGTTGGGTTGCCAGCCGGGGGGCGGGCGTGACTCTGGTCCCAATCCCTAGACCGCTCGTGCGCTTCACCGGCTCGCCCATTGGCCGACGGCGCGACTCCGGTTCCGGGGGTCTTCCCCAAACCCAAGTCCATGAACCCGACCTTCAAGACCCCGTGCGCCCTTCCCATGCGCGTCTCCCTGCTTCTCACCGCCCTCGGTTTGTCCGGTGGTGCCGCCATCGCCGCCAGCAATTCGTGGATCGCCGGCACCACCGGCAACTACAGTGACGCCCTCAACTGGACTGGCGGCGTGAACGTGCCGAATGGCGCGGCCGACAACGCCAGTTCGGACGGTGCCGGCTCGGTGATCAACTTCCTCGCCACCGACAACGTCACGCTCAACGCCCTGAATCTCAACCAGACCAGCGGCGCGACGGTCTTCAACCAAAGCGGCGGCTCGCTGGCGCTGACCACGCTCGGCTTCGGTGGCGCGGGCGGTTCGCGGAATCCGACCTACAATCTCAGCGGCGGCACGCTCTCGATGTCCGCCTTCACGTGGGGCAATGGCAGCAACGCGCGTTTCAACGTGACCGGCGGAGCGGCGAGCTACAGCGGGTCCGCCATCACCCTCGGCGTGGCGGGCGGCGCGAATGGCGCGATCACGCTTTCCTCCGGCAGCTTCAGCCACAGCGGCACCGGGCAGATCCAGCTCGGCACCGCGAGCAACGGCACCGGCGGAATCCTGATGACCGGCGGCACCTTCGGCACGAACTCCGCCCAGTTCCGCATCGGCTCCCAAGCCGGGGGCACGGGTAACATCACGCTTTCCGGCAATGCGATCTTCAATGCCAACGGCACCGGTACGACCAACATCTACCTCGGCAACAATGGCGGCAGCGGCAACCTCACGCTCAGCGACTCCGCGGAGTTCAACGCCAGCCAGTACGTCCTGTCGGTCGGCCAGTTCGGCAATACCGCGGGCAACAAGGGCACGCTGACGATGTCGGGCACCTCGACGCTGAGTGCCAGTCGCATCGTGCTCGGCGGCGACAATGCGGCGAGTGCGATCATCGGCATCGTGAACCTCAACGGTGGCACGGTTTCCACCGGCTCGATGCGCCTCGGCTCCAGCTCCGTGGCAGCCAGCGCCACCGCGAACGTGATCCATGCCAATGGCGGCACGGTCAAAGCCGTCACCCACGCGAACAACGCGAACTTCTTCCAAGGCGCCTTCGTCAACGTGCAGGCGGGCGGCCTGAAATTCGACACGGACGGCAACGCGGTGACCATCACCAACGCGATGTCCGGCAGCGGCGGGCTGACCAAGCGAGGCAGCGGCACGCTGAGCCTCACCGGCTCTAACAGCTATGCCGGCGCCACCGAGGTCGAAGTTGGCACACTCCATCTCGGCGCGGGTGCCACGCTTGCCGGTGCGGTGGCCGTCGATGCCGGAGCCACACTCTCGGGCTTCGGGACCATCGGTGGAAACA
This sequence comes from uncultured Verrucomicrobiaceae bacterium, assembly GCA_966696705.1. Classification (GTDB taxonomy): domain Bacteria; phylum Verrucomicrobiota; class Verrucomicrobiia; order Verrucomicrobiales; family Akkermansiaceae; genus Haloferula. The sequence goes on from CBKZPU010000053.1 coordinate 2,531, forward strand.
CCACCATCGCCGGCACCCATGCCGTGGGCGCGAGTCCCGGCCTGCAGACGTTTTCGTCTGGCCTCGAATATCTCTCGAGCGGCGTGATCGCGTGGGAACTCATCGCCGACACCACCGCCGATCGTGGCTTGGCGACCGGCTACGATGCGATCGATGTCACGGGAGGCGCCGTCACGGTGAACTCCGGCGCGACGATCGACCTCGTCTTCAACGCCGCTGGCTCGACGGTCGATTTCACCGACGCTTTCTGGACCAGCGACCGGAGCTGGCTGGTCATCGACCTGAGCGGATCCGCTACCGACGGCGGCGGCGACTTCACGCTCGGCAACGTGAGCCTCGATGCCAACGCGGTTTCCTCCGCGGGCCTCGGCAGCTTCACGATGAGCAAGTCCGACGGCGACCACTACCTGGTCTGGACCGCTGCCGTGCCGGAGCCCGCAGCGGCCCTGCTGGGATCGCTCGGCTTGCTCGGTTTCCTGCGCCGTCGCCGCCTGTGAACTCCCTTTCCCAAGAACACTGAACCCAATCGACCAATGAGACCCATCCAGCCCCTACCGCACACGCGAGCCGCTTGCCTGGCGACGGCGCTTGCCCTCGCCACCGGCACGACCTTGGTACACGCCGCCAGCTATTCGTGGGACGGCACGACCGGTGCCTTCGACGTCAACACGAACTGGAGCACCGACATCACGCCGGTGGCTGGCGACAACGCGCAGTTGTCCAACGGCGGAACGATCCAGATCGGCGCCGGCGTCACCGCTCCCGCCACCGGATTCCTCAACAACATCCCGGCCAGCAACGGCATCGTGGAAGTCACCGGCGGAACGCTGAACTCGAACAACCTCCAGGTCACCGGCGGCACCGGCGTCTTCAACATTTCGAGCGGCACCGTCACCATTCCCACCGATGCCCGGATCGCCGCGACCAATGGCCAGATCAACATCTCGGGAGACGCGGTCGTGCATTTCCCGAAGGTGACGCTGGGCTCCGCCACCAGCGTGACCGGCACGATCATGACGGTCTCCGGCAATGCCGCCGTGCACATGGACCAGAATGGCAACAACCGCGAGCTGTGGATCGGCGGCAATAACAATGGCAGCGGCTCGCTCGTCCTGAAAGACAACGCCTCGTGGACCTACGTGCGCAAGGATGGCGCGACCGACTTCGCCATCGGCCGCGGCAGCGGGTCGGGCGTGCTGACGATCCAGGACAATGCCACGCTCAGCTATACGGCGGGGACCGCGGCGGCGGCTCCGATCTGGGTGGGCGGCGCACCGAACTTCGGCGGCGTCACCGGCACCAACACGGCGAATGCCTTCAACATCAACGGCGGCACGGTCACCGCATCCGGCATCCAGCGGTTCGGTGCGGGCAACGGCTCGCTCAATCTCAATGGCGGCAAGATCGTCGCCGAAGGAGCGAGCGCGAACTACTTCGCCGGTTTCACCGGCACCGGTGGCAACAACTCCGTGAACCTGCTCGCCGGTGGCCTGCACTTCGACACCAATGGCTTCGACGTCACCTCTAACAGCGCGCTTTCCGGCGCCGGCGGCGTGGAAAAACTCGGCACCGGCTCGCTCGCCCTCACCGGGGCCTGCAGCTATTCCGGCGACACCACGGTGAGTGCCGGCACGCTGATCCTGAACGCGGCGTTCTTGCACGACAGCAGCAAGCTCACCATCGCCACCGGTGCGGTCGTCGATCTCGCCCACGGCATCGAGGACATCGTCGATGAGCTCGATCTCGGCGGCACGCCGGCCACCGCCGGCACCTGGGGCTCGTCCGCATCCACCGCGACGAACGTGAACGACACGTTCTTCGCCGGCACGGGTGTCATCCGCGTCGGCCCACCGCCGGTCGCCCGCGATCTCACATGGACCGGAGGTGAGAGCCAGTTCTGGGGGAATGCCGCGCCCGATCTCAATTTCAAGGACGCGTCGAATACGGCCGTCGCCTTCGCCGCGAATGACAATGTCGCCTTCGATGACTCAAGTACGGTGACCACCGTACTTCTCAGCGGAAACGTCCAGGCGGGCACCGTGTCGTTCGCGGGCGCACAGGACTGGCTCATCGATGGCGCGGGCTCGGGCTTTGCCGGCGGCACCGGCTTCGCCGTGAATGGCACCGGCATCGTGACCCTCGGCGGCTCGTCCAGCACCTTCACCGGTCCCATTGCCGTGAACTCTGGTGTGCTGAAGATGGGCGACAATGCCGCCTTCGGTGCGAGCTCCGGCATTACCATCGCCGCTGGCGCGCAGGTGGATGTCAATGGCAAGGCTCCGGGCTCCATCCACTCCTACACCTTGGCCGGCAGCGGCCCCGGCGGTGCAGGGGCGATCGTCAACTCTTCCGCCACCGCGCTGTTCTCCGGCGCCGGTGTGAAGAACCTCACGCTCGCTGGCGACGCGACCATCGGCAGCAATGGCGGGCGCTTCGACATCGGTCTCGGCGGCACCATCACCGGCAACGGCCACACGCTCACGAAGGTCGGCACGTGCGACATGGGCTTCCGCGGCGATGCCAGCGGCACCCCGATTCACTACGTCATCGATGCCGGCACCGTCTGGGCGGAAAACACCGCGAACGCCTGGGGCGGCGCGACCGGCACGCTTACCGTGAAGACCGGCGCGCGCGCCGGCACCTACGGTGCCCTTTCCATCGCGACTCCCGTCACGGTGGAAAGCGGCGGCACGCTTCATAACCAGGGCAATGGCACCAGCACCTGGGCCGGAGCGATTTCCTTCCAAGGAGACATCAACCTCGATGCCGCCGGCAGCGCGATGGTCCTCAGCGGCCCGATCACCGGCACCGCGAACGTTACCAAGGTCTTCGGCAATGACATCACCATCTCTGCCGCGGCCTTGCCCGGCAATGTCGGCTACACCGGCAACACCAGCGTCAATGGTGGACGCCTGATCGTCGAAGCGCCGTTCTTCGCCGATGACAGCGATGTGACCGTCGCGGCCGGTGCGCTGCTCCGCCTCACGCACGGCGCGCAGGACACCATCGACACGCTCACGCTTGCCGGCACCCAGGTGGCGGCTGGCGTTTGGGGCGCGGTGGGCTCCGGTGCCGAGCATGAAAGCGATCGCTTGGAGGGTACCGGCACCTTGCTGGTCATCACCGCTGGCGCGGTGAATCCCTACGACACGTGGTCGGCGCAAATCGCCAACCCCGATGATCGCGATCGGACCGACGACCCGGATGGTGACGGCTTCACCAACGAGAGCGAATATCTCTTCGGCACCTCGCCGGTGGCCAACGATGGCGCGCTGGTGCAAGCCACTTCCTCCGGCGCGAACCTCATCGTCCGCTGGAACCAACGGAATACCGGCGCGACCTATCAGCTCCAGGAAAGCACGACGATGATCGAAGTTCCTTGGCCGGCCAGTGCCGTCACGCCCGCGGCTGCCGCCGACCAGACTGGCGTGCCGGCGGACTACACCCGCATGGAAGCCACCGTGCCAGTCGATGCGGCCAGGAAGTTCCTCCGGGTCAGCGGCACGGAGAACTGAGCCTTTTCCTGGGTAACAATGGGTTAATCCAAGCACCGGCCGGGAGGCCGGTGCTTTCTTGTATCCGGCGGCACGATGTGGGCAGCGCGCGACCTTGCCCAAAGCGTAAGCGGTCGTTCTTCAGCGCTAACGCCGCCGACCATTCTTCAGCGCCAACGGCGCGAGATCCCTCAGCCCCGGCCAACGGCCGGGGTCATCGGGTGTGCAGGTCACGGCGGCCTGAAGGGCCGCGAGATGTGAGGGGCTTGTTTTCTTCTTACCCGCGCCGAGATTGACACGTCTCAATGCCGGCGGATTCATTTGGACGGCGGTGACTCGTGCCGCAGGCCGTTCACGTCTCGCTCCCCGTTGGGGCGCCGGTCGCGCGCAAACCTTAACCCAGGCCGTTGGCCTGGGCTGAGGGATCTCGGGCCATTGGCCCTGAAGCATGGAAGTTGAGCTTCCGGGTTTTAAGGCAAGGCGATCCGGTAGCTTTCGCCCTTCGTGGTGGGGAATCGGAACACGCCGTCCTTGGCGGTGAGTTCGGCGGCTTTGCCATCGCCACGGGTGAGCGTTGCCTTCGCGGGATTGCCCGGCAGGCTCAGCACCAGTTCGTTTCCTGAAGACGACTTCAGCGTCGCCTCGGTGAGTTTGCCGTTCTTCCACGCCGCATCCACCTCGAAGCCGCCGCGGGCGCGCAGGCCCTTGACCGAGCCATTCGGCCAGCCCTTGGGCAGCGTCGGCAGGATCGCCACTTCACCGGCGTGCGATTGCAGAAGCATCTCGCAGATGCCGGCGGTGATGCCGAGGTTGCCGTCGATCTGGAACGGCGGGTGAGAGGTATAAAGATTGCCGAGCGTGTTGTGGGTGAGCAGGCCGCGGATCATCGACTGCGCCTTGTCGCCTTCACCGAGGCGGGCCCACAGCGCGGTGCGCCAGGCCCAGGTCCACGAGCGCCGCGAGTCGCCGGAGGTGCCGCGGGTCTCCAGCGACAGCGCCGCGGCCTTCGCGAGGTCCGGCGTGCGGCTCACGCTGATCTGATTGCCGGGATAAACGGCGTAGAGGTGGGAGGTGTGGCGGTGGCCGCTCTTCTCAAGATCGGGCCGCTCGGTGGTCCACTCCATGAGCTGGCCCCATGAACCGATCTGCGGACCTAACAGCTTTTCCTTGGCCGCGGCGATCTTGCCGATGTTCGCATTCTTGGCATCGACGATGCCCGCCGCCTGAAGGGTGACGTTGAAGAGGTCCCAGACGATCTGTTGATCATGGGCGACGCCGTCTTCACGCGGGCCATGCTCGGGCGACCAACCTTTCGGGACCACCAGCTTGCCATTCTTTTCCACGAGGTGGTCGAGCCAGAACAGGCTGACGTCGTAGAGCACCGGCCACGCCTTCTCGCGCAGGAACTCCTTGTCGCCGGTGAAGGCGTAGTGCTCCCAGAAATGCCGCGCCAGCCAAGCGGACGACGGGAGATTCCACTCCCAACCATTGCCGCCGAACGGATTCACCGAGGTGCGCATCGTCCAGCCGGGCGTTTTCTCGCCGAAGGCCTTCACGGTGGCGGCGCGGCTGCCGGGGATGGAAGCGAGCACCCAGTCGTGCAGCGGGCGGGCGCACTCGGCGAGGTTCGCCGGCTCGGCCTGCCAGTAGTTCATCTGGAGGTTGATGTTGGTGTGGTAGTCGGAATACCACGCCGGCTTGTTGCTGTCGTTCCACAGGCCTTGCAGGTTCGCCGGCAGCGAGTGGCGGGAAGAAGACAGCAGCAGGTAGCGGCCATACTGGAACATCAGCGCTTCGAGCGCCGGGTCGTCGGAGCCCTTCTTGTAGGCGTCGAGGCGCGCCTTGATGTCGCCTCCTTTCGGGGCACCGAGGTCGAGGGTCACGCGGCCCATGAGCTTCTGGAACTCCGCGACGTGGCGGCTACGAAGGTCGTCGTACTTCTTGCCTCGCGCTGCGCGCAGCCGGTCCAGTGCTGGAACTTTGCCACTGCGGAATTTCTTTACCGGTTCGAGTGCGTAGTCGGTGGCGGCGGAAAGCAGGATGGTGATGGCCTTGGTCTCCTCCTCGCCGGGCTTCCATGAGTCATTGTGCTTCCAGACGACCCGGTCGCCGGTCCAGCCGAGAGCCGAGCTTTCGCCAAGGTGCTCCTCGATCACCTCGACTTGAGCGGAATACTGCAGGCCGTTGCCGAGCTTTCCCGTGAAGCCGAGCGTCGCTTCCTTTGCCGGTGCCACTTCGGTCTTCTCGCCGTGGGCTCCCGCCAGCCGCACGCTGCCATTCAAGCTTGCCGGCTTGTCCGCCGTCAGGTGAACCACGATCACATCGTCGGCATGGCTTGCGAAAACTTCGCGAGCAAAGGTCACGCCGTCTTGTTTCCAGGTGGTCGTATGAATGCCGGTCGCGAGGTCGAGGGAACGCGAATAATTCTCCGGCGCGGCGGGTGGGTTGCCGAGCGCGATCTCGGCGAGCTGGAAATGACTGACGCCGGGATTCGGCGGGAAAACGAGGCGGTAGTTCTTCAGCGGCGCGCGCTTGCCTCCCGCGGGAAGCGTGAAGGTCTTCGTCTCGCCACGTTTGCCGAAGGGCTTCTGGTCCTTCACCTCATGGAGCACCGACCACGACTTGCCGTCGGCCGATCCTTCCAAGCGCCACTGCTGCGGATCGCGCTCCGGCACGTCGTTACCGGAGGTGAAGGCGTAGGTGCCGATGACCTCGGGCTCGGGCAGCTCGATTTGCCAAACGACGTCCTTGGCCTTGGGTTCGATGCACCACTTGGTGTCCGCATTGCCATCGGCCGCTGCGGCGGGGCCCTCGGTGTTGTTGTAAGGAACATGGCCGCTGGCGCAGGTGCCCGGCGGATGAGCCGGGGCCGCGCCGTCGAGCTCGATGAACAGGTCGCCGAAGTTCTGGTAGCAGCCGAACTCGTTCACGTCGTAGCCGCCGGAGAGATTTTCGCCGCCGGTCCACAGCGTGATGTCATTGAACTGGATGCGCTCCTTTGCCGGATCGCCGAAGATCATCGCGCCGAGGCGGCCATTGCCCACCGGTTGGGCGCTGCTCTCCCACTTGGACGAGGCCGCGCTGCTCGCGTCACCCATCGAGGCCTGGCCGCCACCGGAGCCGACGCCGCCGGGTGGTTGGTCGTAGCGGATTTCCAAAGGACCGGCGGATGCCGTGGCGATCAGAGCGAGGGATAGGATGGGCTTCATGGGTACGAGATGCGGTCCCGATCTACGGCGCGAAAGGTCGCCTTTTCTAGGAAAAGCCACGCTTGGCACCACGGAAAGCATGACCGGATGGAGAAATCTGTCTTGATGCGACCCCGCGACAAGAGGATGGAGGGGGCGTCCATGGCCACGCCGTCTCCTCGTTCCTTGCACGACCTCGGATTTCCCGAGATCGAGGCGGAGCTGCGTGCGTCGGGGGTGAATCCCCACCACGCCAAGGCGCTGTGGCGGGCGGTCCAACGCGAGGGCGAGCTCGACCTCGCGTCGCGCGATTTTTCGCCGCCGCTGAAGGAGTGGGTCGAGGAACACGTCGGCGAGGGAAAAACCTTCTTCCTCGATGCCCCGGAAGTCGTCGATGAAACGCACAGCTCCGACGGGCTGACCCGCAAGTTCCTGCTCAAGCACCGCGACGGCCAGACCACCGAGACCGTGCTGATGGGCTACGATGGCCGCCACACCGCCTGCGTCAGCAGCCAGGCCGGTTGTGCGATGGGCTGCGTCTTCTGCGCCACCGGTCAGATGGGATTTGTCCGCCATTTGCGGCCGGGGGAGATCGTCGCCCAGGTGCTGCACGCCCGCCGCGTGCTCGCCGCGACCCAGCCGGACAAGCGTCTGCGCAATCTGGTGCTCATGGGCATGGGCGAGCCGTTGCACAACTACGACTCGGTCATCCAGGCGCTCGACATCATTTCCAATGTCCGCGGCATCGGCATCGGGCCGGCGCGGATCTCGATTAGTACGGTGGGCGTCGTACCTGGCATCCTGCGCCTCGCGGACGAAGGCCAGCCGTACCGGCTCGCCGTCAGCCTTCACGGCTCGACCGAGGAGGAACGCGCGGCGCTGGTGCCCGCGAGCAAGAAGTGGTCGCTGGCCGAACTCATCGCCACCTGCCGCAGGTACGGCGAGGTCACCGGCAAGCGGATCTTCTTCGAGTGGACGCTCATCGCCGGCAAGAACGACTCGCCCGATACGGCGCACCGCTTGGCCGAACTGCTCAAGGGCATCGACGCTCACGTGAACCTCATCCCGCTCAATCCGACGCACGGCTTCGAAGGCACGGCCGCGGCGGCGGAAGCGGGTTACGCGTTCCAGCGCATTTTGTTGGATGCCGGTTTCCCGTGCACCTTCCGCCAGCGCCGCGGGATCGATGTCGCCGCCGGCTGCGGGCAGCTCAAAGCGGAGAAGGTGAGAGCGGTGCGGTGAGGGGCGCGCCCACGGGTGCGTCGTCCCGGCTCACCGTGGCCGTGCAGGAGGCTGCTTCCGGGCCAACGGCCCGCCCTATACCAGCCTAGGCCGCAAGGCCTAGGAAAAGAGGGGAGAGCAACAGAGGGCTGAAGGCCCGATCCATAGGGGAAGCGCTCCGATTCGTCCTGCATCTCCCCCGCATGGACCGGGCGGGTTGCGCGAGCTACCCAAGGTAGTCGGGAAAAGAAAAGGCTACCTCGCAGAGGTTGTGGAATGGTGCGGCGTTCCGGGCGAGGCGGCCCGGTCTTCCACAACGCCGTTGGCGTAGGCGATTCCTCTCGCGCGGGAACCCGGGGTAGCTTCGCAACCCCGGGCTTCGTTACTCAGTCCCATTCGGGACAAAGACTGCCATCGACTTGTGTATAAAGGTCAGGCCTTGCGGCCTGGGCTGGTATGGACAGGGCCCTTGGCCCTCATGGATCACCTTGCCAGGAGACGTGGACCGAAATCCCGAACGAGTCCTTAACGGCATTGGGCCTAAGCCGGGACTTCGTTCACGTTGAATCGGGCTGCTGTGGCCTCTTCAGCGGCCGAGCGCGTTGGCGGCGGCTGCGAGCAGCTGCGTGGCTTCCTTGCGCCACTTCAGGGACAGCTCGGCTTCCTTGCGGTTGACGTAGGAGAAGTTCACGGGCTTGAAGTCCGCGGTGTCGTTGGCGACCAGGTTCAGCAGATCCCGGTAAAAGCCGGCGAAGCGCTTCTTCAGGTCCCGCTCTGAGGAGCGAAACTGCTTCTCGGCGAGCTGGCGGTTCATCTGGATCAGGCGCTGCACCGGAGCGACGTTCTTGTGCTCCATGAAGATCGACATGATGGTCGGCCCCTTGCCGCCGCCGATTTGCATGTCGAGGCGCAGGCCGTTCTGGCCGGGTTCGAGGGCCGCCATCGCGAAGACGAGACGGGTGCGCGAATCGAAGGTGGAGATCCGCTGGTTCTCCGTCCGCAGGCTTTCCAAGGAGGCCGCGCGCCACGGGACCTCGCGGTCGATGCGCGTGGCGAAACGGCGGACCTTCGAGAAATCCGTGCCGGCTGACCAGACATCCTCCCGTGCCGCCTCGGCGCGGCAGACGACGCCGACGACTTCAGCGGTCTCCGCGAGCATGACCGGACCGCCGCTGTTGCCTCCGATGACCGAGGCCGACACCTCGACCTCCTTGGGACCGAGGGCGGTGATCTTGCCATTGAGCAAGGTGAGCACATCCGAGCCGCCGCTGTTTCCCACCGCGACGATTTCCTGGCCGACCGCGGTGCCGCGCGGCTGGACCACGCTGAGGGCCAGCCCCGGCTTCACGCTGACCTCGATGCGGGCAAGATCGCAGTCCTCGGCGATCTCGCATTTGCCGAATTCGGTCAAGCTGGCGCCCTCGGAGTTCTTCACGGTGAGGCCCTTGCCGTGGGTGAGCACGTGGGCGGCGGTGTAGAGCCAAGTGCTGCCATCCCGCGTCGCGATGAAGGCGCTGCCCTTGGTCGTCTCACCCTCGATGAAAAGCACGCCGGGCAGCTTCGAGCGAACGACCGCGTGCTTGTCGGGCTTGCCGCCGGTTTTGGGAGGCGTGGCAGCGACGGCCGCTTCACCGGCGTCGCCCGGCGGCGGCGGTTCCGGCTTGCGCACGCCGAGGCGGAAGCGGGTGACCCACGCGGCCGGGGCATTGTTTTCATCCAAGGTGGAAGCGCCGCCTTCATGGGCGAACGAGACTCCGCCATCCTCCACCTTGCGAATGACCACCTGGCGATAGACCTTGCCGTTGGGCGCCGCGATCCGCTCGTGCTTCTCGCCAATGGCGCGGTGGCGGATCTTCGCGGTGACCTCGTCCTTCAGTTTCTCGTTCTCCTTGCGGAGGTCCTCGGCCTCGCCTTTCAGCGTTTCGTTTTCCTCGCGGGCCTTCTCGAGTTCCTTGAGCGTGGCACCGGCCTTTTCGCCGGCTTTCTTGCCTGCCTCCACCTCCGTCTTGAGCTTCCCGATCTCACTCTTGAGGTTCTCGATTTCCACTTCCTTGTCGGAAAGCTGCAGCCTTGCTTCCTCCGCGGCTTTCTTGGAGCCATCATTGCAGGAGACCATGCCGGTGCAGGCGATGATCGGCCCCGCAAGCCAAACGAGCGGACGGTGGGATATCATTCTCCGCAGTGAAACAGGGTGGATGCGATACCCGCAAGTCTGCAATTGCCGTGCGATCGATTCGAGCTTTGCGTCGTACCGCGATGAGGCATCGTCTCCGGCGTGCAGATCAGGGAAGCCGCCGAGCGCGTGCTCTTCGCGCAAACGCTCGAAGAGAAGCTCGCGCTCGCGCCCAAGCACGCGGGCGATTCGGTACCCGGGGCGGCGATCGCCACGCCGGATTCACCGGGCCGGCCACCCGAGCTGCGCATTCATTCCAAGGGCGTGCGGGTCGAGTTTCCCGGCATCCACCGCCTCGATGACGACCGCGAGCGCGGCGTGATGCTGCATTTCCTGGCGAATCACGAGCTGCTCGCCGCGGAGTTGATGGCGCTGGTGCTCCTGAAATTCCCCGATGCGCCGAAGGAATACCGCGCCGGAGTCTATGAAGCGATGCGCGAGGAGCAGATGCACGCGCGGATGTACGTGCGCCGGATGAAGGAGTGCGGCATCGCTTTCGGCGAGTTGCCGGTGAATGACTACTTCTGGCGGATCGTCGCGCCGATGGAGACGCCGATGGACTTCGTCACCCGGCTGAACCTGACCTTCGAGCAGGCGAACCTCGATTTCTCAAAGCACTATGCGGGGCTCTTCCGCCAAGCTGGCGACACCGCGACCGCGGCGGTGCTGGAAAAGATCTATCAGGACGAGATCGGCCACGTGGGTCACGGCGTGAAATGGTTCCGCCGCTGGAAGGAGCGTGGCAGCACGGATTGGGAGGCATTCCGGAAGTCACTGGTTTTCCCGCTGACCGCGGCGCGAGCGAAGGGCGTGGCACCCTTCAATGTTGAAGGCCGGAAGTTGGCGGGTCTGGACGATGACTTCATCCGTCACCTCGAAGTCTGCGAGCAATCGCGCGGACGGACTCCCGTGGTGCACCGGTTCAATCCGAATGCCGAAGGCCACGCCATGCCGGGCCGCTATCAGCCGGACAAGACGTCAGTGGCGCTGGAGGAGGACTTGGAAATGCTGATCGCCGGCTGGTGCCGCAAGGACGACGTGGCCGTGTTGCGCAAGCCGCCGTCGCGCGAGCACCTCGCGTCGTTGAAGAAAGCGGGTTTCGAACTACCGGAGATCGCCACCGTGGCGGAGTTGCGCGGGCGCAAGCTTGGCGGCTTGCGGCCATGGGCGTGGTCGCCCGATGCAAGCGCGCTATTCAAGGACCTGGCGGGCGACGTTTCGCCGAATGTGCCGTGGCAATGGCGTGAGCCATTGCCGCCGGAATGGTTGTCGAAAGAGATCGGCATCCGGCTGGAGAAAGTACTAGGTTTATCGGAAACCGTTAAGCTCTACCGCGATGCGGACGAGGCGTGGGAAGCGATCGAGGCACGCCTCGATGCCTCACAGGTCCTCGCCAAGGCGCTCTTCTCCCGTGCGGGCCAAGGTCACAAGCGGATCAATCGAGACAGCCCCGGCGAGGCGACTCGCAACTGGCTGCGCAATACCATCGCGGCTCACGGCGGCGTGACCATCGAACCATGGCTTGAGCGCGTGACGGACTTCTCCGCACTCTACGAAATGGATGCCGCCGGGGGCGTCGAACTCATCGGCCTGACCGTCATCGAAAACGACGCCGCCGGTCGCTACACCGGCACCCGCGTCGGGCCGAAGTGGGCTAACCTGCTTCCTCCCGAGGTGGCGGCCTTCCTGCACCGTGAGGCCGGCGTGATGCAATGGTATCAGCAGAAGATTCCCGCCGCGCTGCCGGAGGTTGTGCCCGGCTACGTCGGCCCGCTCGGCGTGGATGCGATGGTCCATCGCCTGCCGGATGGTTCGCTGGCATTGAAGCATGTGGTCGAGCTCAACGTCCGCATGACCATGGGCCGCATCGCGCTGGAATTGCTGATGAAGTCCGCGCCGAACCGCACGGGTACGCTCACGATCTTGCGCAAGAGGAAGGACGATCTTTCCACGTCGGCCGGCGGCTCGCTTGCCGGAGGCCCCGTGATTCTCAACGACCCGGCCCAAGCCCGTGAATTCGTCGCGGTCTGGCGGGTCGGATGAGTCACCGCCATGAACAACAATGGCCCCCGCGGAGGAACCGCGGAGGCCTGTCGGGGTAGGGGCAAACAGGGATAGGGTTAGTCAGCGTCCAGGTCGGCGAAGCCATCGAGCGACTTCGGGACCAGCACCTTGTCGATGGAGTGGACCACGCCGTTGGAAGTGACGAGGTCAGGCTTGGAGATGTTCGAGTCTTCCACCTGCTTGGTGTCCGACTTGATGTCGATCTCCACCTTCTCGCCGTTCATGGTTTTGATCTCGCCGTTCTTCAGGTCGGCCATCGTGAAGATGCCGGGCAGCGCGTGGTAAAGCAGCAGCGAACGCAGCTTCTCGTTGTTCTCCGGCAGCATCAGCTTGTCCAAGGCTCCGGCGGGCAGCTTCGAGAAGGCTTCGTCGGTCGGCGCGAAGACGGTGAAGGTTCCCTTCGTGCCAAACGTGACGTCGAGACCGGTCAACTGCAGGGCCTTGGTGAAAATCGAGAAGCTGGCGCCGTCACGCAATGCGGAGGCGATGGTTCCGGGCTGGGGAATCACCACCACCTTCTCGTCGCCGGCGGCGGGCGTCTTCTCCTTCTCCTGCGCAAATGCCACTGGCACCAGCGGTCCAATGGCGAGGAGGAGTGCTAGTCGTGTGAATTTGGTTTTCATGGTACATTTCGGTTTGCCTCCCGCACTTGCCTTGCGGGCCGGGTTGACTTTCATTGCGCAGGTCACATGCCATGCCGGAAAATGCCCCGGAAACCGGGCGCAATACGCTGAAAGCCAACGGAAAACAACCGGTTTCACCAAGCCCTTGAAGGGTTGCAGGTGATGCACCGTGCATCCCCTTTTGGAGCGAAATGCTCCCCGTCTTGTCAGTGCTGCACCGCGAACTCCGGGCTGCAGAGAATCAGGTAGATGGCGAGCTTCAGCCGGTTCTCATGCCAATCCCATGAGCCGGGGCCGATACGAGCGAGGGCTTCGCGGATGATTTGGAAACTCTGCGGCGTGAGCGTGCCGCCGGTGAGCACGAGATCGAGCCGCCGGAGCAGCGGATCCGGATCAAGCGGCTGGACGTTGGTCTGCCCGTATTGATCGAACACGAGCGACGGAATGTTCATCAGCATCTCCTGCTCGAGGTTCAGCTTGACCATTCGCTCCGGGCGGGCGGTTTCGCCGACTTGGCCGTTGACCGCATCCCAAAAGTAATTGGGCGCGGTGACGCCGGACGAGGCATTGATGATCTGCATTTCCGGGGCCACCAAGCCGTTCTGCGCCAAGAGCCCCGGAGGCGTGTAGCCCGGCAGGAAGAAATTGAAGACGCTCGGGGAATTGAGCGGCTCCTCGACGTGATCCGCGGCGAAGCCCGACAGATAATACCAGCCTTCCGCGGAGGCGGCGTTGAAGGCGCGGGCGAAATTGACCACCTTCAGGAAGGGCTCGCGCAGCTTGCCGAAGGCGGGATCGTTCATCTTGGCCGGATCGCGGGCCTCGGGGTCCATCAGGATGGCCTTCACGGTGCGGCCGAGATCGCCGCGCGGCTCGGCATTGAAGGCGGCGCTCACCCGCCCGATGTAGGCCGGCGAGGGGTTCGACGTGACCAGCCGCTGGATCAGGAGGCGGCCGATGAATGGCCCGACGTTCGGGTGATTGAACAGGCAGTCGATCGCGGCATCCACGTCGGCCATGGTCGCAGTGCCGGTGTTGCCGGGGCTCGCCGTGCGTTCCGGCGTCGTCACGCCTAACAGAAGCGTCTTCGGCCCGAGGTCGTGTTCGCTGTCCCAGCCCTTCATCGGGACGGTGAAGTCGCCGTCGTAGGCGCCGAAGGTGGCGGGGTCGCCATTGGCGAGCTGCCCATAGGAAAGACCGGTGAAGACCTTGGCAAATTCGGTGATATCGTCGTTGTCGTAGGTCGGAATCGGCTGGCCTTGTTCGTCGAGGATGCGGGTGCCATCGGGGTTCAGCATCCACAGCCCGATGCTGAAGAGCTGCATGATCTCGCGGGCGAAGTTCTCGTCGGGGAAGGTCTTGGCCACCGGATTGGACTTCCGGTTCGCGAGATGGGAGAGATATTGCCCCATGCAGGGGTGGAGCGCCACGTCCTTGAGCAACGTCCGGAAATCGCCGAAGCTGTTTTCCAGGAGCTTGTCGTAGTAGTGGGTCATCGCCGCCGGTTCCGTGGCGAGGCGTTCCATGCGGTCACTGATGACGAAGATCTGGCTGAGCGAGAAGGCCACGCGCTGGCGCAGCGGGTCAGGAAGCTGCTCCGCGGTGGCGTCCGGCCGCAGCTTCGGCAGCCCCATGGCGCGGCCCCACCAGGCATTCATCTTCCGGTTGTTCCAAATCTGGGCGTCATCGGGTCCGCTAGAAGGCTGTTCATTTTGCCATTGGGTCATCGGCAGCAAGCGGCCGACCGGGCGCGTCATCTGGTCATCGATCCACGTCTCGATGCCCATGGCCATGACCTCCTCGACATTCTCCGGGATCTGGTCCGCGTCATCGTCGGAGTCTTGGTCGGGCCCGAAGGCGGCTTGAATGAGAAAGCGGGCGGCTTCCTTTGCGGACGGGCCACTTTCGTCGAGGATGGTCGCACTCGCCGAATCCGCGGCACCTACGATGTATCCCGTACCAGCTTGAACAGTGAGCGTCACGGTTTCCGCCGGTTCGCTGGTCTCGGCATCGTCGAGCGGGGAGATCGTCACGAAGGCCTCGCGCTGGCCGGCGGCGAAATGGGCGATGGTACCGGTGATCGATGCCGTGTAGTCGCTGGTCGTCGCCGTGCCTCCGAGCGAAAACGAGACTTCCAGCGGTTTCAGCCCGCCGTTGCGGCGGAGCACCAGCACCACGGGGTCCGGCCAGCGCTCCGAGCACGTATCGTCGTAAGCGGAAACAGTGACGGTGTTCGTTGCCGCGAGACCGGCGGCGACCCGCTGCGCATCGGTCTGCGAGTAGCGGCCGGTGCGGTTGGTGGCGGGATCGAAGCCGACGGTCAGCTCTTCCCAATCGCTCACGCCATCGGCGTCCGAATCGGCATCGGAGGCTTGGAGCTTGAAGAATTCCCGCCCGCCGGCAGGGGCGAGCGGCCATGTCAGCGGTCCGCCGATGCCCGCGATGTCCGTTTCCAGCGGCGACCACGAGACAAGGTCGGCCGCGGTGTGGATCGTGTAGCGCTTGCCGGCGAGGCCTTGCCACCGCAGCACCGGCAGGCCACCGGCGGTGGTCATTTCCAGCTTTGGAAACGAAGTGCCGTCGAAGGGATTGGTGCCGGCGGTGCTTTCGAGGGCGTTGGTCCAGCCGTCGCCATCGGCATCGGCCGTAGCGGACAAGCCGGAGGCCCCGAAAACCATTTCCCAGACGTCGCTTTGGGCGTTGCCGTTGCCATCGAGGGCGTGGGCCGCCATTGCCAGCGACGCCGCGGCGAGGAGACCCGGCCAGCGTTTCATGATGGGGCGGATGATGACCATTCCGGCCTCGGGAACAAGCCCGCGGCATGGCCGGGAGCGGGCGCGTTTGAAACCGCGGCGGGGCCGAGGAAAGAGCTTGTCGCCCCATGGCGGGGATGGTGCCGTGTAGCGGAAAGCAACCCGGACGCATGCGCAGCCACTTGAAGGCCCGCTATTTGGTTCCCGCCCTCGTGGCGCTCGTGATGATCATTTACGGTGCGGTCACCTCGGTGCGGAACACCCGTGCGATCGTCGAGGACGCCAAGGGTGTGGAACACACCCGCCGGGTCATGATCGAGCTGGAAAACTGCCTGATCGCCGTGCTCAACCTCGAGACCGGTCACCGTGGCTTCGTGATCACCGGCCAGGAGGCCTACCTCGCCCCGTACCACGCGGCGGTGGGGGAGGTGGACCGGCGGATCGCGTCGCTCGACGAGTTGACCCGCCAAAGTCCCATCCAGCAGGACCGCATGAAGCGGGTTCGCGAGGCGGTCCAATCGACCAAAGAACAGCTGGCGCGAGGCATCGAGGTGCGGCGCGCCGAAGGATTTGAAGCGGCCGCGGCGATCGTCGGCACCGGCGTGGGTCGCACCCTGATGGAGGAAATCCGGGTGCTGATCGAGGCGATGCGCTTCGAGGAGGAGCACCTGCTGGCGGACCGGCAACGCCGGATGGTGCAGAATTTCAAGGACACCAACGCCGTGGTGGTGACCACCGCCGCGGTCGCCCTGTTCGCCGGCGTGACGGGCGTGGTGTTGCTGGGCCTTTACCTGATGTCGAAGGAGCGCGAGGCAAAGCTGGAGCTGGAAAAGGAAAAGGCCGAGCAGGCGGACAAGGCCAAGACCGACTTCCTGGCGATGATGAGCCATGAGATCCGCACGCCCATGAACGCGATCCTCGGCTTCGGCGAGCTACTCCACGAGTCGGTGGAAAAACCCCAGAGCAAGCATTTCGCCCACGCCATCGTCACCAGCGGCCGCTCCTTGCTGACGCTGATCAATGACATCCTCGACCTGTCGAAGATCGAGGCCGCCAAGCTGGAGCTGAATCCGGAAGCGGTGGAGATGAAACGATTCACGGACAGTCTGGAGACCTTGTTCGCCTACCGGGCGCGCGAGAAGGGGCTGGAGTTCAGCATCCGTCTCGAACGCTCGGTGCCCGCCTACTTGTATTTCGATGCGCTGCGGCTGAGGCAGGTGCTGGTGAACCTGATTGGCAACGCGGTGAAGTTCACCCGCGACGGGCGGGTGGCGGTCACGATGCGTGGCGAGGGGGAAGGGGAAGAGATGCTGCTGGTCGTGGAGGTGGAGGACACCGGCATCGGCATCGCGAAGGACAAGCTGCGCGAGATCTTCCGGCCATTCTATCAGGTGGAATCCCAGCAGGGCCGGCAATACCAAGGCACGGGCTTGGGCTTGAGCATCTGCGAGCGGCTGATCGCGCTGATGAATGGCGACATCGGGGCGCGCAGCACTCCGGGCAAGGGATCCGTGTTCAGTCTGCGGGTGCCAGTGCGGCGCTGCCAAGGCCATGCCGCGGAGGCCGGTGCGGTCAGCGGCGATGGCGTGGTGGATTTCAATCGCCTCGCCCCGGCCAAGATCCTGGTGGTGGACGACGTGCCGCTGAACCGCGAACTCATCCGCGGCTTCTTTCACGGCACCCACCACGAGGTATTGGAGGCGGAGAACGGCGAACAGGCGGTGATGCTGTGCCTGCGCCTCAAGCCGGACCTGGTGCTGATGGACCTGCGGATGCCGGTCACCGATGGCCGCACCGCCCACGCGATGCTCAAGTCGAATGAGGAAACCAAGCACATCCCGCTGGTGGCGATGTCGGCGTCGGCGCTGCTGGAGGACCAAGAAGAGCTGAAGCGGACCTTCGATGGCTTCGCCAGCAAGCCCGTCAGCCGCGAGCGATTGTACCTCGAACTCGCACGCTTCTTGCCGGTTCACGCCGCCGCTGCCACCGCTCGGCCCGAGCCGGCAGAACCGGTCGTCCTTCCGGCCAGCGACCGCACGTGGCCGGAACTGCGCCCGGAACTCGAGCACCTGCGCGAGACCAAGCTGCCATCCTTGATCAAGCTGGTGCCGGCCCAGGCCACGGCGGGCTTTGCCGGCGAGATCGCCGCCTTGGCGGAGAGCCACCGCTGCCCGCCCTTGGAAGACTACGCCCGCCGGCTCGCGACCGCCGCCGGCACGATGGATGTCGCGGAAGCGGGGCGCTTGCTGGAAGCGTTCCCCGGTGTCATCGAATTGCTTGTTGCCGATGCCTGACTTCGATCCGTTGCCGCCGCCCGCTGGTCCCGCCCTTATCCTCGTGGTGGATGACGAGCCGAAGAACATCCAGGTCGTCGGGCCGCTGCTGCTGAAACAGGGCCACGAGGTCATCGCCGCGGGCAGTGGCGAGGAAGCATTGGCGAAGATGCGCACGGCCAAGCCGGACCTGTTGCTGCTGGATGTGATGATGCCGGGAATGACCGGCTTCGACCTGTGCCGGCGCTTGCTTTCCCAGCCGGAATGGCACGCCCTGCCGGTGATTTTCCTGTCCGCGGTGACGGACAAGAGCTTCGTGACGGAGGCCTTGGCGGCCGGGGCGGTCGATTACGTGACCAAGCCCTTCCACGGCCCCGAGCTGCTGTCGCGGGTGCAGCTTCACCTGAACCTGCGGCAGATGCGGCTGCGCCTGTCGGCGGCCGTCGAGGAGCGGAATCATTTGTTGGAAATCGTCGCCCACGACTTGAAGAATCCGCTCGGTGGCGTGCAGTTCGCGGCAGCGATGCTGGCGGAGGATGCCGCGTCGCTGTCCCCGCGGCAGGCGCAGCTGGTGGACAGCATCTCCCACTCGGCGGATCGCGCGCTGGAGATCACCACCTCGCTGCTCCAGACCCGGCGACTGGAAGAGGCGAAAGCGAATCTCGAGCTCATGCCGCTTTGCCTGCGGGATCACACGGAGCAGGCGGTGAGGGTCTTTTCCCATCACGCCGGCGACAAGGGCACCGAGGTGCGTGTCGAATGCACCGCCGATACGGTCCAAGTCAGGGCCGACCGCCGCTCGCTCCTGTGCGTGTTGGAAAACCTGGTTTCGAACGCGATCAAGTTTTCGCCGCCCGGTTCACGGGTTTGCATTCGCCTTTCGAGCGAGGGCGGCGAGGGCGTCTTCCGCATCGAGGACCAGGGCCCCGGGGTGAAAGAGGACGAGCGGTCCAAGTTGTTCCGCAAGTTCACCCGCCTCAGCGCCCGGCCGACCGGCAATGAGCTCTCGACCGGCCTTGGCCTGCACATCGTCCACGAACTGGTGAAGGCCATGGGCGGAAAGGTCCGCTACGAGGATGGTCCCGGCGGCGGCGCGTGCTTCGTGGTGTCGCTGCCGCTGGCGGGCACCTAGAGAGCCCGGCACGGTTGGATGTCCGAGAGTTCGGCCTTCTTTTCTTCCCGGACGAGCACTTGGTCGTGGTGAGCTTGCAGGTTGAGCCAGACTTCAGCGGGCCAGCGGAAATAACGCTCAAGCCGGACGGCAGTATCCACCGTGATGGAGCGTTTCCCCTTCACGATTTCATTGATGCGGCGGGGGGGGGACGCCGATGTCCTTGGCGAGCCGGTACTCGCTGATGCCGAGTGGGACAAGGAAGTCCTCGCGGAGCACCTCGCCGGGATGAGTGGGCGGCAGAGCTTTCATGAGATTCTAGTGGTAATCGACGATTTCGACGTCGTGCGGGCCGTCCGGCATCCAGCGGAAACAGACCCGCCACTGCGTGTTGATACGAATCGAATGCTGTCCTTGCGGCTTCCTTTGACAAGGCGCGAGAGGATAGCCCGGCCTTGCGGTGCCTGGCCCTGATGGTCCAGCATCACCCCATGCCGCGCTTCACCGCCAATGCCGATTACGAGGAAAAGGACACGAATCCGATCTGCCTGCAGCCGGGCGATGAAGTGACCGTGGGTCCGGTCGATCGCGCTTGGCCCGGCTGGGTGTGGGCGGAGGACGACAGCAACAACGACGGCTACGTGCCGGAGGGGATCCTGGAGCCGCTCGGCGAAGGACGCTTTGCCGCCATCGAAGCCTTCGATCCCACCACTTTGGTCATTCGCCGCGGGGACGAGCTGGAGTCGCTCAAGCAAATCCACGGCTGGCACTGGTGCCGCAATGCCAACGGCGAGGAAGGCTGGGTCGCCGGCTACCTGCTGCGGCCGGTGGCGTGATGCCTCTACGGCAGCAGGCGCTCGATTGCCTCGATCGAGCGCAGCCCGCCACGCCACTCGGCGGGAAATGCCGCCACGCCATGGCGGGCACCCATCAGCAGGCCTAACAGCAGCCCCCGCGCCGCGGAATCGCCGCCGAGCATGGCATTCGCCGACAGCGCCGCCACCGGCTCTGCCTCATGGCGGAAGGCCACCGCGAGGGTAATCGGAAACGCCCCGCCGATCCCGCAGCCGAGGCCAAGCGCACCGGCTTGTGCCGCCAAGTCACCAGCTGCGGCGTCGCGGCCGAGCGTGACCCAGTCGATCGCGGGCAGGGCGTCGTAGGGATGCGAGGCGGCCTCGTCGAAGGCCTCCTCAAAGCCCGCGCCGTCAACGACGGACAACGCGGCACGGGCGAAAAACTCGGCGGCATCGATGACCTGCGGGTCGCCGTGGGTCAGTGCGGTCTGGGCGCGGGCCAGCGGTATGAGTTGAGCGAGATCGCGGGTGAAGGCGAGCAGCGGAGCGATGCGCGCCGCACCGCCAAGGTCACTGGATTCCGATGGCTCCGTCACGCCCGCGGCGAGGTTTTCCAAGGTCCCGCGGGTTGCGCCATCGAAGTAGCTGCTCTTGTCATCGCGGATCCGTTCCGCCCAACGCCGCCAATCGGCCGGCCAATTCGCGAGGCTGCCCCTCGCTCCGGCCAGCGACTCAAGCAGTGCCAGCGTTTGGTCGCCGTAGTGGGTGAAGTCGCCGGCCACCTTGCCCGGATGATACGAGCTGCGGGGCGCGTCGTAGGAGCGGATGCCGCCGGAATACCAGGCGGCGATCTTGGCCGGGTCATAGACCCAGTGCGGGCCGAGGGCGAGGGCGTCGCCGAAAAACGACGGAAGGACGAGGTCACGGGCGGTCATTGGCGATAGTCTCGGCAGGAATCGTTCCCGCGAAAAGGATTCGTTGGCATCGCCCGATCCGCGGTTAGAAAACTCTTATGCGCGACGAACTTTTGCGAAACCCGGTCTTCGCCATGGCGGCCACGCAGTTCGATGGAGTGGCCGACTTCCTCGGCCTCAGCGACGAACTACGCGAGCGCACCAAATGGCCGAAGCGTCTGATCACCGTGACCGTGCCGATCCGCCACGATGACGGCTCCACCAAGGTCTATTTCGGCCACCGCGTGCAGCATCACTTGACCCGCGGGCCGGTGAAAGGCGGCCTGCGCTACCACCCGCGCGTCGATCTCGGCGAGGTCGCCGCGCTGGCGATGTGGATGAACTGGAAGTGCGCGCTGATGGACCTGCCCTTCGGCGGCGGCAAGGGCGGCATCACCTGCGACCCGCGAACGATGAGCCAGGGCGAGCTTGAGCGCATCACCCGCCGTTACACGATGGAGATGATCCCGTTCATCGGTGATGACATCGACATCATGGCGCCTGACATGGGCACCAACGAGCAGACCATGGCATGGATGACCGATACCTACTCGACCCACGCGGGGCGCTTGGTCCCGGGCATCGTCACCGGCAAGCCGCTTTCCCTCCAAGGTTCGGCCGGTCGCACTCAGGCCACCGGCCACGGCGTCGCCTTCCTCGCCTGTCGTGCGCTCAACAAGCTAAACCGGCCGATCAGCGGGGCCACGGCGATCGTTCAGGGTTTCGGCAATGTTGGCTCGTACGCCGCTCATTCGCTGTCGAACTCCGGGGTGAAAATCATCGGGATCTCGGATGTGACCGGCGCGATCTGGAACGCCGGCGGCATCGACACCCGTAAGCTGCGCGACCACGTGGCATCGCGGGGCAGCATCGAGGGATTTCCAGAGGCCGAGCCGATCGATCCGGCGGCGCTGCTTTGCCAGCCCTGCGACATCCTGATCCCCGCCGCCACCGACATGGTGATCACGGGCGAAAACGCGCCGATGTTGAAGTGCAAGGTGCTTGCCGAGGGCGCGAACGGCCCGACGACTCCCGAGGCCGACGCGATCCTCAACGAGCGCGGGGACATTTTCGTGATTCCGGACGTCCTCTGCAACGCCGGCGGCGTGACCGTCTCTTACTTCGAGTGGGTGCAGAATCTGCAGCGCTTCCAGTGGACCGAACGCGAGGTGCTGTCGAAGCTTGAAACGATGCTCGAGAATGCTTTCTCCCGCGTCCTGCATTTCGCCGAACGTCACAAGCTGCCGCTCCGCACCGCCGCCCAGGCGCTGGCCATCAAGATCGTGGCCGATGTGAAGGCACAGCGGGGCTTGTTCCCGTGAACTTGCGAGGTGCGGCGATTCCCGCTAGCTTCCCAGCATGAGCCTTGCGATCCAGCTTCCGCTGCGGGAGGACCAGACGGAGTTCAACCTCCGTGTCTGGGAGCGGCTGCTTGCCGATCCGGAGCTGGCGAAGATTGCAGGCGGCTTCGAAACCGACCGTCACGGGCACATTGTTATGACACCACCCCCCGGCTATCACCATGGAGGTCGGCAGTTCGAGATCGGTTTTCAACTTCGCAACCGGCTTGGCGGCAATGTTCGCACGGAATGTCCGCTTTCGACGGCCGATGGAGTGAAGTCCGTCGATGTCGTTTGGCTTTCGGATCTCCGGGAAACGACAGCGGTGGCGGGCGAAGTGCTGGTTGAAGCGCCCGAGATTTGCGTGGAGGTCATTTCTTCATCGAACACCAAGGCCGAGATGGAGGAAAAAATGGCCCTCTACTTCGATGCGGGAGCGGTCGAGGTGTGGTTCTGCGACGAGAATGGCGAGATGCGGTTCGTCGGGAAAGACGGCCCGCTCGATCGTTCGCTGCTGTGCCCGGATTTCCCCGCGTTCATTGAGGCCTGATGCAAGCGCTCCGCTTTCACGAATTTGGCAAGCCGGCCGAGGTACTGCGGCTGGAGCCGCTGGAATTGCCCCCGCTGGCGGACGGTGAGGTGCGCTTGAAGATCCTGGCGGCACCGGTGAATCCGGCCGATTTGAATCTCATCGAGGGCACCTACGGCGTGAAGCCGGAGCTGCCCGTCGTGCCCGGCATCGAAGGCTGCGGCGAGGTGGTGGAGAGCCGGGCGGCCGACTTCCAACCGGGGGACCGCGCCATCCTGCTGCGTCGTGCGGGGAGCTGGGCGACGCACGTGCAATTGCCGGCGGAGCACCTTTTCAAGATCCCGGCGGGACTCGATCCCCTGCAGGCGGCGATGCTGAAAGTGAACCCGGCCACGGCGTGGCGGTTGCTGACCGGTTTCGCCACGCTCGAGCCCGGCTCATGGATCGTCCAGAATGCCGCGAACTCCGGAGTGGGACGCTGCGTGATCGCGGTGGCGAAAGAATTGGGCATTCGTACGATGAATCTCGTACGTCGTCCGGAGCTGATCGAAGAGCTGCTCGCGCTGGGTGCGGACGTGGTGGTGACGGACGATGATGACGGCATGGAAGCGGCGAAAGCCACTGATGCCGGGAAACCGAAGCTCGCCTTCAACTGCGTCGGCGGCGAAAGCGCCTTGCGGTTGATGAACCTGCTCGCGCCGGGAGGAATTCACATCACCTTCGGCGCGATGGCCCGCCGGCCGCTGACCGTGCCGAATGGCTTGCTCATCTTCAAGGGCCTCCAACTCCGCGGGCTGTGGATTACGAAGTGGATCGAAGGCGCACCGAGGCAGGAACTGGACGAGGCCTACGGCAGGCTCGCCGGCTTGATGCTCGGTGGCAGCATGAAGGTGCCGGTGGACTCGACCCATTCCCTGGAGGCATTTGACCAAGCCCTTGCGCGATCGGGCGAGGCCGGGCGTGGGGGAAAGGTGCTGTTAGTGCCATGAATCCACACGCCGCGAGGAATTCGGCTCGATCAGGCGACGCGTCCGGACATCTTCCGCAGCCATGGAGTTCACGTTCACACCGTTCCGCGTCGGCATCTTGTTGGTTTTGCTGGCGGGGTTCTGGCTGTTAGGCCGCTTCCAGTTTCCCGGTGACGGCTTTGCGTATCTCCGGCGGCGGGCGTGGTTCTATTCGATCCTGCTGTTTGGCTTGGGGAGTGTGTGCACGACTATTGTGGATCACTGGGTGGGAAACTTGGAGGGTAGCAATCTGCGATGGCTCTACGTGTTCCTCGGGGTGCTGTGCATGGGCGGGGCTTTCATGTACCAACATGTGCTCAAGTCGCGGATGAAGATTGATGCCGCGGCGGTTGTATTGCCGGAGGAGAGCGTGCCGAGCTAACTATCCGTAGGCGCGTTCGTGAGAACGCGGAGGTGAGGATGGGGTCCGCTTCGCTGGTGGCTTCCGCGGTGTCACCACCGCGCCTACGGAAAGATGAATTCCGCGTCACCAGTTAGAACGCCCACTCCGCGCCGACCCAGAATGACCGTGGCGCGGCGATGGTCCGGATGCCGTCGCTGCTGAGTCCGGTGGCGATCTCTTCGTTGAAAAGATTGTCGATGCGGGCGTGCAGCATCACCTGCTCTGTCGCCTGCCACGTCGCGCCGATACGGGCGCTGGTGTAGCTCGGGATGCGGCGTTGCGCGAGGGCGTCGTCGTATTGGTCCGCGCCGTACTCGTAGCCGGCGGAGAAAGTGAGCATGTCCGTGGCATGCCAGTCGGCCGCGGCGATCAGGCGCAGGTCGGGTGCCTGGGGAAAGGGTTTGCCGTCCAGCAGTGGTTGCTTGGTGGACTCGCTGAATTCGGTGTCGCTCCAGATCCCGTCGAGCCGCAGCGTCACTTCTTGTCGCGGCTGCCATTCGGCACCGGCTTGCAGACCGAGCACGCGGGCTTCATCGACGTTCTGCCGCTGCGAACCGGAGCCGCCGGGCGGGAGGGTGCCGAAGATCGCGGCGATCTGCGCGGGGTCGGTGATCGGCACGTTGGCGATGGCGTCGCGGATCCAGTGGTGGAAGAGGCTCGCGTCGAACTTCAAACAATCCGCCGCCTGCCAATCTGCCGTACCCTCGATGCTGTAAAATCGCTCCGGGTCCAGCGCCGGGTTTGCCTCGGTGATGTCGTTGCGCACCCGGAAGGGACGGTGCAGTTCGTTGAGCGTCGGCAGGCGGAAGCTGGTGCCGGCGGAAAGGCCGAACACCAGTTCGTTTGTTAGATCGTGCGACACCGCCAGCGCGAACGACGGCTCGATACCATCGCGGTCCGGTTGGAGGTTCTTGCGCAGCGTGGAACCATTCGTCAGCGACTTCTCGATGCGGCGGCCGTCCTCCAGCTCCCACGCATCGAGACGAACGCTGGCATCGATCCGCGTGTCATGGCTGGCTTCGTAACCCGCGGCGGCGAAGGTGCCTGTTAGGCTCTGCTCGCCGCCCGCTTGGCGTCGCCGCACGAAGCTGCCCGCGACAAAGCCGGCATCCTCGTTCGTCGCGCCGTCGGTCTTGCGGAAGTCGGCTCCGGTCGTGAGCGACCACGGCCCTTCCGGCTTCCATTGGAGGGTGAATGCCGCACCGGTGCCATCGCCGGGGACGTGGAATTGGTCGAGCGACGGCGTCTCGGCGGTGCGTGTGGCATTCACCGAGGTGAACATCGACTTGAAGCGCCGTTGTTGCCGGTAGGCGAGCGCTTGCCATGAAAGTCCGCCGTCGTCCTCCGAAGTGACGCGCAGCGCGAAGTCGAGCGCCTCGGTGGAGTTGCCCGCGAGCGGAGTGCCGTTGTTACGATCTTCCTCGTACCAGGAGAACATCGGCTCGACGGTGATGCCGGGAGCCGCGTGCCACGCGAGCTTGAGATCCGCGCCGTAGGAGTCGATGGCCAGCTTGCGGTCGATGGTCCCGCGTTGCCATGAGGGCACCGCGAAGAAGCCATCCGAGTGCAGGCCGAAGGCGGAGAAGGTCACTGCCAGCGAGTCGTCGTCGGCCACCAGCGTGTGCGATGTCGATGCCGAGTAGGTTCCCTGCCCGCCGCCGCCCACGCGCAGGAGATGGCGCTCCTCGAAGGCCGGGTGACTGGTAAGCTGGACCACGCCCGCGGGGCTGGCATTTCCCCACACGGCAGCCCGTGCCGCGGGAACGATGCGCACGGATTCAAGCGTCGAGGGATCGTGGCGCGCCCAATAGACCCAGCCGCCGAAGGGATCGTTCTGCGGGATGCCATCGAGCACCACCAGCGTGCGCGAGGCGGCCGTGGCACCAGTGTTGCGCAGGCTCACGCCGGCCGAGGTGGGATTGCCGAAGAGCGAGGTCTGGCGGCGGTAGAGCGAAAACGCTGGCTCGCTGGAGAGCAGCTCGTCGAGGGTGCGCGGAGCGCTGTTGGAAAAGTCGTCGTCGTCCCATTCCGCCAGCGTCCAGCCCGGCAGATCCGTCACGCTGCCGCCGCGGCGTTCGGCGAGCACCGTCATCTCCGGCAGCGCGTCTTGGGCGACCAGTGGGGAAACGGTAGCGAGGAGGAAGACGGCCTTCATCGGTTGAGTCACGGCCACCCTTACGATTCGCGGAACGCCTTCAATCGCGAATCGAGTCCTTTTCGACCGGTGCCGGTGCCGGTTTGGGCCGGGTGACATGGCTGTCACCCACTTTTTCCAAGGGAAGCAACAGCGCGGAGGGGATGACGGTGGCGGCGCCGAGCATCAGCAAGATGGTGGATACGCCACCGGCCACCATGAGCCGGTTGTTCTTCCGCTGCAGGCCGGCGAAGACGATCAGCGCGCTGGCCAGCAGCAGGGCCGTGGGCACCGTGCCGCTCTTCCAGAGAAGCGCACGCGTCAGTGCGGGCAGCGGCGTCTCGAGATGGTCGTACATCGCATCGAAGCGGCTCAGGATGTAGTAGCTGACGCCGGCCGTCACCAGGGCGGCGGTGCCACAGATCGCTGCAAATAGTTTCATGCCTGGGGGAAACGGGCGGATCCTGCGGTCGGTCCGGCTTCCGACGGATCCAAGCCGGACCGCCGGACGAAAGAAACTTCTGTTAGTATCCCTTCCAGAAAAGGAAGGCGCAGGCGAGCACGGCCACCCCGTAGGCCAGCCCGGCCACGCAGAGCCCTTGCCAGCGCCGCGGATTGGCGGTCGCCCAGGTGACGGAGTCGCGGAAGAGGTAGGGCATGCCGACCCAGTAGAGCGACTTGATGACCAGCACGAGCGCGAAGGCGGGGATCAGCAGGCGGCTCTGTGGGTCCTTGAGGAAGGCGGCCTCAAACAGCGGCGCGGCCACCATCAGGCCCAGCAGCCCGAGCGCGCGCACCGCCAGGAATTCCTTCACCGCGATCCCCACCGCGATGATCGACAGCGGCACGATGTAGCCGAGGTACTTTTTCAGCCCGTTGAACTCGCCGAGGTCCATGGCGAGGGAATGGCGCCAACCCTTGCCGGGCGGCTGGACCAGGAACCAGAACCAGATCAGGCCGATCGCCAGCAGGATCTGGCCGAGCTGCTGGTTGCGCGGGAATTTCTTCAGGAAGGCCTGCACCGGATCCGGTTTCGCGAGCATAAAGGCATGCAGGACCACGAGCCAGACGCCCAAGGCGATGCCGGTGCCGTGGAGGGGCAGGCGTTCGTAGAGGTGCATCGGGTCCATGTGCGCACGGGCATTAGGGGAGCCCGGCGGCCGGGACAAGGCCGAAGTCGGGTAGCTTGGCGGGCACCGTGAGTCCGGCCATCGGGTGAAAGCCCCCTTCTAACCCTTTGGTCCTATGTCCAACCGCTCTCCGGCCGGGAATCCTCGATGCGATTGGCAGTGTCTCCGGTCCAGCGGGAGACATGTCAAATTGCACGAGTCTTCCTTC
>CBKZPU010000054.1:0-29077 GCA_966696705.1 uncultured Verrucomicrobiaceae bacterium
TCTCGAATTTCAAATCTCGAATCCATGTCTCTCCAGCATCCCATCGAAAAAGCCGAGTCCCTGATCGAAGCGCTGCCCTACCTGCAAGCCTTCCGGGGCAAGACCTTCCTCATCAAGATGGGCGGCTCGGCGATGGAGGACCCGGACCTCGTCGCCAAGGTGATGCGCGACATCGTCTTCCTTGAGGTGGCCGGCATCAACCCGATCGTCGTCCACGGTGGCGGCAAGGCGATCTCCGCGGCGATGAAGGACGCTGGCCTGGATGCCGAATTCGTCGGCGGCTTCCGCGTGACCTCGGACCAGGCGATTTCCATCGTCGAGAAAGTCCTGTCGAACGAGATCAATCCCGGCCTCGTTCGCATGATCCGCGATCTCGGCGGCAAGGCGGTGGGCATCGCCGGCACCGATGTTTTCCTCGGCGAAAAGATGCATGCCACCGGCAAGGAGGGCGAACGCGTCGATCTCGGCCGCGTGGGGGAGGTCGTCGGCTGCCAGCTCGGGCAGATGGACGCCGCACACCGCGCCGGCATCGTGCCGGTCATCTCACCGCTCGCCGCCGAACTTGCCACCGGACGGCCGCTCAATATCAATGCCGATCTCGCCGCCGCCGCGCTCGCGAAGGAGCTGCGCGTCGCCAAGCTGGTCTATCTTTCCGACGTCCCCGGCCTGATGAAGGATCCGTCGAATCCCGAGACCCTGATCAAGTCGGTGAGCCGCGCGCAGGCCGACGAGCTGATGACCGACGGCACCATTTCCGGTGGCATGATTCCGAAGGTGAAGAGCGCGGTGGATGCCCTGAATGCTGGCGTGCGCAAGGTCCACTTCATCGATGGCCGCCTGCCGCATGCGCTGCTGCTGGAAATCTTCACCCACGGCGGCATCGGCACCGAGGTGACGCGCTGACTCAGGGATGTAGGCGCGTTCGTGAGAAGGCGGAGGCTGATGGTAGAGCGGTCTCAAGGGTTGCTTCGGCGGTGTCACCACCGCGCCTACGGAACGACAATGATCACGCGGTTCGGCGCTTTAGGAATCGGGCCGCGAAAAAGGCCAGCAAGGGCAGCGCGAGCGCGAGCCGCTTCCACGGCAAGCCGGGCTTTGTCGCTGCGGTGACGATTTCCCCGCCGGTGGCGAGCGGTGTGTTCTGGCTCAGCACGAAGGGCGCATGGCGCAGCACCGCGGCTTCGAAGTCGTCATCGTTCGCGGCCTTGGCGAGGAATTCCCGCTGGCATTGCCAGAGCGCTTGCGCCGGGCGATCGGACGCGAGCGCGAGCTGATAGAAGCGCTCCATGAATGCGGGCGTCGAGCGGTCTGATACCGGCCACAAGGCCACCACCACTTCGCGGGCACCCGCCAGGGCAAAGCCACGGCGCAGGCCGAGCAGGCCCTCGCCGGAGACCGCGGTCCCTGCGCCGGATTCGCAGGACGAAAGCGTGACCAGTCGCGTGCCTTGCAGTGGCAGCTTGGCGACCTCGGCGGGGTAGAGCAGGTCATCGTCCGGCGCGAAGGGCGGGCTGTCGGCCTTCCTCAGCGCCGCTCCATGCAGGAGCAGTCCACCGGCATGGAGCAGGTCCGAGCGCTCGTCGAAGTCGAGTTTCGTGGCCGGTGAAAGATCGCCCGCCAGGAAGAAGGCATGGCAACCGAGATGCAGCACCGCGGGCGCTTTCGCGAGCGATGAGAGCGCGCGCTCGCTGGCATTTTCATTCCGCAGGACTCGCGAGCCGCGCGGCGCGAGTTTCTCAAGCCGGCTCATTTCCTCGGCCGTGCCCGGCATGTCGTCGAGGCTGGCGAGCAATTCCAACAGGGAGTCGCCGTCGGGCGGCGCGGTCGATTTCGGAAACTCCGAGACTCCTAGTAGTTCCCATGGGGCCGCGGACAGTTTCGTGGTCGCGGCGGGATTCATCAGGTCGCGACCGCTGGTCAGTGTGGCAACCTGCAGGAAGCGGTTGCACAGCGGCTGCATGGCATCGTCCATCAATGCGGGGAGCGGCAGGAAATGCAGCGCGCCATCCGGAGAAAAGGCGATGTGCCGCGTGTCCGCCGGTAGCTCGCGGGCGATGGGTTCCCAAAATCTCTGGTGCAGCGAACGCAGGATGCCACGCAGCTTGAGCGCCGTTGGCGGAGGGTTTTTCCCGGCCAAGACACCGGCCCGCCATGAGAGTCGCTCCCGGAAGGCGGCGAGCCAACGCTGGAGGTCTTCCTCGCTGCCCAGCGGCACCCACTTCGGCAGGCCATCGGGAAGAAGCACGATCGCGCCATAGCCATCGGTGCCATCGAGGGCGGTGAAGCGCGTGGCATCGACCAAGGCCGAGCCGGCCGGCAGCGACTTCTGAACCGTATGCCAATCGGGCACCGCATCGCTCTTGCCGTCGGCCAGCATCGCATCGAACAGCCGTGCCTTGGTCGCCAGCAGCAGGTTCGCGATCCGCGACGCGTCGCCCGTGGCGCAGGGCAGCGAGACGAGGTCATGGCGCTGGAGGAAATTCAGCCGCTCCTGTTCGCTGCCGTGGCCGATGAGTTCATCGAGCACCGCGACGCCCAGCTCCGTGGCGCGGTCGATTTCCGCCGCCGCGGCCGGATTGCCGGACAGCAGCGCGTTGCGGGCGAGATTGCGCGCCGTTTCGGCGGTCTGCAAGTGGACGCGTGGCAGGTGTTTTTCTTGCAGTGCCGCCGCACGCCGCAGGGCTGTCTCCGCGTTGTGGTAATTCCCTTCCGCTTGTTCCGCCGCGCCGAGGTTGTTCAGCGGGGTGATCAGCGAGGGGTGTTCTTTGCCGAAGGATGCTTCCAGCAGCTCCACCGCATGGGCGAAGGAGGACCGGGCGTTGGCGGCGTCGCCGAGAGCCAGATCGAGCGCACCGAGGTTGTTGAAATAGGGCACGGCGCGGAAAGGGGACTGCTGCTCGTGGAGAACGCGCGCTTCGTTGGCGGCATCTTCCATCTCCTCGCGGGCCTCTTCGATCTTTCCCAGGCGCAGGTTCGAAAGTGCGAGCTGGCTGGAAAGCGCCAGCCGCAGTTCGGCGTTCGAGAACTCCAGCGCCAGCGCCTCGCGGAAGGTCTCCGCCGCGCGGGCGTGGCTGCCGAGCACATGGAAGTAGCGCCCGAGGTTGCCGAGCCGGCGCGCCCGTGGCTCGGTATCCGAAGGGGGCGTGGCGTCGAGCGTCTGCCGGAACAGCTCGACCGCCTCCGGGTATTTGCCTTGGGCCAGCAGGTTGAGCCCGAGGTGGTCCAATCCTTGCAGCCGCTCCGCCCCTTCAGGCCGGAGTTCGATTGCCTGCCGCAGATGCTGCTCCGCCTCTTCCGCCTGCCCGAGATCCTGTTCCGCCAGTGCCAGAGCCTCCAGCGCGTCGGCACGGCCGGCAGGGACGTCGGTGGCAAGCCGTTCCAAGGCGGCCCGCAAGTGGGGGAGTGCCTCGTCCGCCTTGCCCGCCTGCCGCTCGATCACGCCGAGCGCTTGGAGCGCCCGACCAAACTCGACCGAATTTTCAGCCGACCGGTCTTTTTGCCACGCCTTCTCCCAGTCCGCCACCAAGGACTCAAGTTCCTGCTCCGCCGCGCCAAGATCCTCCGTGTCGAGCGCACCCACCGTCTCCACGCCGAGGATCAGCAGGGAGGCGAGGGCGCGACGAAGTGCGGTCATGGGGGTTAAGAACGACGTCGTTAACATCCCTGAAGCTTTCTTCGGTGACAAGCCTGCCTCCGAGTCTTCGCTTGAATGCCGTCGCTTTGGGCGGAGTCTGAAAAGCCATGAAAGTCGCCGCACTTGCCCTCGCCCTCAGCCTGCCGGCCTTCGCCGACTGGAAAGCCGATGTCACGCCGGCCACGCTCGGGCCGCATCCCAAGCTCGTTCCCCAGGAATTCGACTACCGGCTTTCTTGGAACGGCATGGTGGATGCTGGAAAGCTCACCTTCACCTTCGGCAAGGCGGATCCGAAATACCCCGCCGACTTCGTTTCACGGGTGAACGGCGGCAGCACGGGGATCGCCTCGAAACTCTACGACTACAAGGTGGCCCTGATCTCCCGCCTCGATCCGGCGACGCTCAAGCCGCGCGCTTTCGTCGGCGTGCAGGATGAAGGTAAGGAAGTCGTCACCACCCGCAGCACCTGGGCGGGCACCCAAGTCACCAGCGAACACGTGACCAAGGTGGCCAAGACCGGCGCGGAAACGAAGGTGGAGAGCAAATTCATCTTCACCCCGGTTCACGATGTCTTTTCGGCGATGCTCCACGTCCGCAGCCACAAGCTGGCCAATGGCGACAAGCTGACGCTCCCGCTGATGCCCTTCAACCGGCCCTACCTGATGCGGATCAAGGTGCTGGGCCGTGAGAAATTCGCCGATCGCGACACGATCAAGCTGTCAGTCGCGCTGCAGAAGATCGAGCCGAAGACCAAGACGTTGCTGCCTTACAAGAAGATGAAAAGCAGCACCTTGTGGTTATCGGATGATGCCAACCGGATCCCGGTGGAACTGCGCTCCGAGGTCTTTATTGGCGACGTGCGCATGACCTTGGCCGGGGCGCGGAAGCTCTGATTCGGGGGCTTGTTTGCTGGATCAAACGCGTAAAACCACGCTAAAAGGACCGCTTGCCATTTGTCCGATTTTGGGAAATATAACTCAACCTTCCGCCAGAGGTCAGTCATTTCGTTGCGGAATGAATGATTTCCAAGAGGTTTTTCTTTTCCCCCGAAGATTACTACCCATGTCTTTGACCTCCCAAGACGAACTGACGCATGCCTTGGCCACCGAACTTGGAGCCATGGATCAGGCGAGCGCCGAGCGCCTTTCCTCCATCCTCCGCGGCTTGTTTGCCTGCATGCAGGACCTCAACAGCCGGCTGGCCGTGCTTGAAAGCCAAGCGGCGCTGAAGGCGAGCGGGGAGAATTGATTGAAGCCCGGAGAACCGCGGTGGTCCTCCGGGCCTCGTTGGATCAGAGATACTTGTCCGTCACGGCGCCTTCGCTGGCGCTGGTC
This sequence comes from uncultured Verrucomicrobiaceae bacterium, assembly GCA_966696705.1. Lineage (GTDB taxonomy): Bacteria > Verrucomicrobiota > Verrucomicrobiia > Verrucomicrobiales > Akkermansiaceae > Haloferula. Next base: position 4,969 of record CBKZPU010000054.1, read on the forward strand.
GTGAGCTTGGCGTACTTGGCCAGCACGCCGCGCGTGTAGCGCGGAGCCGGTTGCTCCCAGTTCTCACGGCGGGCCTTGAGCGCGGCGTCGTCGAGATCGACGGAAAGCGTGTTGTTCACCGCATCGATGGTGATGGTGTCGCCGTCCACCAGCAGGCCGATTGGGCCGCCGTCGTGCGCTTCCGGGGTGATATGGCCGACCACGAAGCCATGGCTGCCGCCGGAGAATCGCCCGTCGGTGATCAGCGCGACCTTCTGGCCGAGGCCGAGGCCCATGATGGCACTGGTCGGCCCGAGCATTTCGCGCATGCCGGGGCCGCCCTTCGGGCCTTCTCGGCGGATGACGATCACGTCGCCCTCGACGATCTCATTGGCCAGGATGGCCTTCATGCCCTCGTCCTCGGAGTCGAACACGCGGGCGCGGCCGGTGAAGATCTCGCCTTCTTTGCCGGTGATCTTGGCCACCGCGCCGCCGGGGGCTAGATTGCCGTAAAGGATGCGCAGGTGGCTGTCCTTTTTGATCGGGTTGTCGAGCGGGCGGACGATTTCCTGGCCCTCGGGGTAGAAGATTTTCGAGTTGGCGATGTTTTCCGCGAGGGTCTTGCCGGTGACGGTCATGCAATCGCCGTGGAGCAGGCCGGCTTCGAGCAGGATGCGCAGCAGCGGCACGGTGCCGCCGATCTTCACGAGCGCGGCCATGGAGTATTTACCCGATGGCTTGAGGTCGGCGAGCAGCGGGACTTTTTTGCCGATCTCGGTGAAGTCATCGATGGTCAGCGGCACCTCCGCGGCGTGGGCCATGGCGAGCAGGTGGAGCACCGCATTGGTCGAGCCACCGAGCGCGATGACCACCGTGATGGCATTCTCGAAGGCCTTGCGGGTCATGATGTCGCGCGGCTTGATGCCGAGCCGGATCATGTTCAGCACCGCGGCGCCCGCGTCGAAGCAGTCGCGCATCTTGTCGTCCGAGACGGCGGCTTGGGCCGACGAATTCGGCAGCGACATGCCAAGTGCCTCGATGGCGGAGGCCATGGTGTTGGCGGTGTACATGCCACCGCAGGAGCCTTCGCCGGGGATGGCGCAGGATTCGACGGTTTCGAGCTCTTCGTCAGAATACTCACCGGAAGCGTGCTTTCCGACCGCCTCGAAGACCGACACGATGTCGAGATCCTTCAACTCGCCTTTGATCGTCGCGCAGCCGGGCAAAATGGTGCCCCCATAGACGAAGACCGACGGACGGTTCATGCGGGCCATGGCGATCACGCAGGCGGGCATGTTCTTGTCGCAGCCGCCGATGGCGACGAAGCCGTCCATGCCCTCGCAGCCGACCACGGTCTCGATCGAGTCGGCGATCACCTCGCGGGAAACGAGCGAGTACTTCATCCCCTCGGTGCCCATCGAGATCCCGTCGGAGATGGTGATGGTGTTGAAAATGACCGCCTTGCCGCCGGCGGCGTCGGCACCTTTCGCGGACTCTTTCGCGAGCCGGTCGATGTGGACGTTGCACGGGGTGACCTGCGACCAAGTGGAGGCAATGCCGATGTTCGGCTTGGAGAAATCTTCCTTCTTGAAGCCGACGGCGTAGAGCATCGCGCGGGAAGGCGCGCGGTCGGGGCCGTCGAGCATGAGCGAGGAGTAGGGGCGGGTCGGATCGGACATGGCGGCGCACGCTAGGGGCCGCGACGCGGCGAGCCAAGAGCGGATTCGGCCAAGCAAGCGCTTTCGAAACGGTCGTTCATCAAATTTATTCATTTTTTTGGCAGGCAGTCAGAAAAATCTCTTGCCGTCCCCGCAATTAGTATCGTTTGTAAATACCGCGTTAATTGCAGGTTGCTGCCCTTGCCGAGACACTCTCCTCACGAAAATCGCCGGCTCCTTTGAACCCAGGGAAACCGGTACAAACCCAAGAGATTCCGTAGGGAGAGGGTCCGGCAGGGGCGAGCAGTCGCCCCTCCCCGATGCCTGCGCGCTTACCCCCTCAGGGTCTTGATTTTCCGCGGTGACGCGAAAGTGCCGCGCCCGCTCTTGCCAGTCCGTCCGGGCAGGCCTATGGGGCTCCCGACATGGCCACTTACCGCGTGCTCGTTTCGGATCCGATTTCGGAGAAAGGTGTCGATGCCCTCGCTGCCGCTCCAGGGATCTCCGTGGATGTAAATACCGGTCTCAAACCGGAGGAACTGCTGAAGATCATCGGCGACTACCACGGCCTCGTCGTCCGCTCCGAAACCAAGGTCACTCCCGAGGTGCTGGCCGCCGCCAAGAATCTCAAGGCCATCGGCCGCGCCGGGGTGGGGGTGGACAACATCGACCGCAAGGCGGCGACCGATCACGGCGTGATCGTGATGAACACGCCGACCGGCAACACGATTTCCACCGCCGAGCACGCCTTCACGCTGATGCTCAGCGCGGCCCGCAACATCGGCCCGGCCCACGCCGCGGTGCTGAAGGGCGATTTCAAGGCGGCCCGCAAGGCCTACCAAGGCATCGAGCTGAATACCAAGCGCCTCGCGATCCTCGGCATGGGCCGCATCGGTACCGAGTTCGCCAAGCGCGCCCAGGCCTTCAACATGCACGTGGTGGCCTACGATCCCTTCCTGACCCAAGCCCGAGCCGACGAGTTGAAGGTCGAACTGGCGGCCACGCCCGACGATGCCCTGCGCGGTGCTGACGTGGTCACGATGCACGTGCCGCTGACCCCGGACACCAACCACCTGCTCAATGCCGAGCGCCTCGCCCTGATGAACAAGGGCGCGCTGGTCGTGAACTGCGCCCGCGGCGGCCTGATCGACGAGCCCGCGCTGAAGGCCGCGATCGAGTCCGGCCATATCGCCGGCTGCGCGCTGGATGTCTTTGAAACCGAGCCGCCGCCGGATGACCACCCGCTGTTCACGCTGAACAAGCACGTCGTCTTCACCCCGCACCTCGGTGCCTCGACCAACGAGGCCCAGGAGAACGTCGGCATCCAGGTCGCCGAGCAGCTCCGCGACTTCTTTGTCACCGGCGAGATCCGCAACGCGATCAACATGCCGTCGCTCGATGCCGCGGCGCTCGCGGAAGTCGGCCCCTACCTCGGTCTGGCCCGCGCCCTCGGCAAGCTGCTCGCCAAGCTCGGCCCGGCCAGCCCGGACTCGCTGCGCGTTTCCTACCACGGCGCGCTCGCGAAGAAGGACACCGGCCTCGTTTCCCGCACCGCCCTGACCGCCTTGCTCGAAGCCTCGCACCAGGACGGCCAGGTCAACATCGTCAACGTCCCCGCCGTCGCCGCCCAGCTCGGCCTCGATCTGGTGGAATCGACCATCAACGCCAAGACCGAGTTCAACGAACTGCTCGTGGCCGAACTTCGCAAGGGCGAGCAGCGTTACCGCGTCGCCGGCACCATCATCGGCCGCTCGCCGCGGATCGTGGAAATCGACCACCTCTACGTCGACTGCAACATCGCCGGCCGCTTCCTGCTGGTCGAAAACGACGACCGCCCGGGGATCGTCGGTGTCATCGGCACCGCCCTCGGCGCAGCCGGCGTGAACATCGCCAACATGGACCTCAGCCGCACCGCCGACCGCACCCGCGCGTTGACCGTGATGGAAGTCGATTCCGAGCCGCCGACCAGCCTGCTCGATCAACTCCGCAGCACGCCGGGCATCCTGCGCGTCCTGACGCTCGAACTCTAAAACGCCAAAGGAAAGCCGGAGTAGGCACGCGGTATTTACCGCCCTCGCGGCCCCCGGAAATTCTTTGTTGGAACTTCCCCGCGTGCCCCACTTTCCCGTTGCCAACCCCCGAATGCCATTCCTAGGCTAACCGCAGGACATGAAAAAACTCGCCGTTCTCGCTACTGCCGTGCTCGCCCTTGGCGGCGTTGCTTCCGCCGACATCCAGGCCCCTCCGGGATCGACCTACACGGCGACCCGCAAGCTCGGCCGCGGCATCAGCAACATTCTCTACGGATTCATCGAAATCCCCGAGCAAATCGTCCGCAAGACCGATGACCACGGCCGCAAGGCTGGCTGGTCCTACGGGGTGGTCGATGGCACCAGCCGCGCGCTGAAGCGCCTCGGCTATGGCTTCTACGAAGTCTTCACGTTCACCTGCCCGACCTACCGCGGTACCTTCAAGCAACCGTATGAGCGCTGCGGCGAAGACAACCGCATCCAGATGAACCCGTCCGACGGGCTCTCGGAATTCCCGCCGGAACTCGGTTTTGAGAGCTACTTCTACCACACCCGCTCTCAGCGCTGGTAATCCGGTAAAGCAGATAGTTTAGTCGGTCCCGGCAGCGGTCTCACCGCTGCCGGGATTTTTTTTGTCAACTTTCCCGCCTTGGCGGCGTTCTTCCACCACACCGATGCGATCCTGGCTCCTCACGCTCCTGATAACTGGCACCGTCCCGCTGTTCGCGGAAACGCGGACGTGGAGAAGCGCCGACGGGACGAATTCCTTTAGCGGCGAGTATGTCTCGCACGATGACAAGCAGGTCACGATCCGTCGCGAGGACGGCAAGGTGTTCACGGTCGATTACGCCAAGCTCCACACCGACGACAAGACGTGGGTGACCGCGCAGCCGGTGATTTCCGAGCCATCGCCGGCGGCGAAAACCGAGCCGGAGCCAGACCCGAAGGCGGTTTTCGACAACCTGTGCTTCGGGGACAGCATCGATACGGTCAAAAAGAAGCTCAAGGAGAGCAAGGCGGTCGAGACCACCCTCGACGACACCTATCTCGGCCGCACCGGCATCAATGGCGTCTATCGCACGCGCCAGAAGATCGGCGGCCTGCATTGTGAGTTGTTTTTCGATTGGTCGGCAACGGAGACCCTGACGGAGGTGGTTTTGCAGACGCAAGGCCAGCCGGCGGAGGCCTATCCGTCACAGCTCAAGGACACCTGGGCGCAGCTCGTCGAGTTGATGGGCGCGCTCCACGGCAAGCCGGTCCAAGCCGGAGCCTATCCGGGAATCAAGCAGGTGAAGGACGACATGTTCCTGCCCTCGCACCTGTGGAAGCTGCAAAGCGGCGGCTCCGCGCTGCTCGGCGTCTCGATGCAAGGCGGCCGCTACCTGGTGGTCGTCCGCTTCACCAAGGAGAAGGTCCAGCCCGCGCACTTCCCCTGAAACGGGACGGGATCGACAACGAAACGAACGAAAAGGGCGAAAATTGAAGCCTCCGGTTTCGCCCGTTTCGTTGTTCCCTTCCAATTGTCAGGAAAGGGGAGCGCTCAGTCTCCTTGCGGCGCGGGTGACAGGCTGTGCTTCGTCGGGATCAGCCTCGCCGAAACGATGAACGCCGCGCCGGCCACGATCATGAACAGTGACAGGAACTGGCCGCTGGTTAGCGCGCCGACCATCTTCGAATCCGGCTCGCGGAACTGCTCCGCGACGATCCGGAACAGCGCGTAGAGGATGAAGAACAAGCCGGTCAACACGCCAGCCGGCACCTGCGGGAAACGCGTGCGCACCCACCAGAGGATGGCGAACAGGGCCGCACCCTCCAGCAGCCCCTCGTAGAGTTGCGACGGGTGCCGCGGCAGCAGGAAGGGCTCGATGGCCTTCGAGACCGCCGGCTCGTGGCGCTGCACAGCCAGCATCTGGTCGAAAGCGATCTGGTCCTGTGGCATCCCCCCCGACCACAGTTTCGCGAGTTTTTCCGAAGCCCCTTCCGCGGCCAGCAGTGCGGACTCCAGGTTCTTCCCCTCGGCCTCCTTCTGCTCCACCAGCGCGCGGGGAAACTTCACCGCCCATGCCACGCCTTCGGCGGTCCGGCCGTAGAGCTCGCCATTGATGAAGTTGGCGAGTCGCCCGAATAGCAGGCCGAGCGGGGCCACCACGCACAGGCCATCGCCGAGGCCTCGCCACGAGACCTTCTTTTTCCGGGCATAGAACCATGTGAAGATCACCAGCCCGAGGATGCCGCCGTGGCTGGCCATGCCGCCTTCCCAAACCTTGAACACCAACAGCGGGTCCTCATTGATCCAGTCCCAGCCGTGGTCGCGGCTGTGATACCACAGCATGTAGCCGAGCCGCCCGCCGATGAAGACCCCGAAAATCGCCGCCGCCGCGATGAAATCGCCCGCTGCTCCCGGCGGCAGCACCCACAGCTTGCGCTTGGCCAGCACGTTGAGCAGCCAGGCACCCACCAGGAATGCCGCCAGATAGGCCAGTCCGTACCAGCGGAGCTGGATCTTGTCGGTGATGCGGAAGAGCACCGGGCTCAGGTCATGGACGTAAGTCGCGAACACGGGGCGCACCTCACACCATTCGCCGCGCTCGCGCAACCCGGGCTTCACGCTTGCCGCCCGTCAATCCGCGTGCTGTCCTCCCGCCGCCATGAAAATCGTCGTCGCATACTCGGGAGGTCTCGACACCTCCGTTCTGCTTCTCTGGCTCAAGGAGAAGTACAACGCTGAAATCATCGCCTACTGCGCCGACGTGGGTCAGGGCGACGAGCTCGACGGCCTGGAGCAGAAGGCCCTCACCACCGGAGCGTCGAAGTGCTACATCGGCGACCTCAAGGAGGACTTCGCCGCCAACTACATCTTCCCGATGATCCAGGCTGGCGCGATCTATGAAGGCCGCTACCTGCTCGGTACCTCGATCGCCCGCCCGTGCATCGCCAAGGGCATGCTGGACATCGCAATCAAGGAAGGTGCCGACGCCATCGCCCACGGTGCCACCGGCAAGGGCAACGACCAGGTCCGCTTCGAGCTTTCCGCCGCCTCGCTCGCGCCGAACGTGAAGTGCATCGCCCCATGGCGCGACGCCTCGTTCCGTGCCCAATTCCCCGGCCGCTCGGAAATGATCGCCTACGCCGAGGCGCACAACATCCCGATCAAGGCTTCGATGAAGAAGCCCTACTCGATGGACCGCAACCTCCTGCACATCTCCTTCGAAGCCGGCATGCTGGAAGACCCGTGGTATGACGCCACCACCCCGGCCGACCGCGAGATGTATGTCCTCTCGGTTTCCCCGGAAGACGCGCCCGACACGCCGGAGTACGTGGAGATCCTTTTCGACAAGGGCAACGCCGTCGGTATTAAGCACGAGAACATCGACGCCATCCTCGCCGAGCTGGGTGATGTGAAGGCCACCGCCAGCTACAACGGCTACGCCATCCTCACCCCGTATGGCATCATGCGCGTGCTGAACCTGCTCGGGGGCCGCAATGGCGTCGGTCGCGTGGACATCGTGGAGAACCGCTTCGTCGGCATGAAGTCCCGCGGCGTCTACGAAACGCCGGGTGGCACGATCCTGCTCGCCGCCCATCGCGACCTCGAGGCGCTCACCGTGGACCGCGAGGCCATGCACATCCGCGACAGCCTCATTCCGAAGTACGCGCAACTCGTCTATAACGGCTTCTGGTTCGCCCCGGAGCGCGAGGCGATCCAGGCGCTGGTCACCCACACCCAGCACACCGTTTCTGGCGAAGTGCGCGTGAAGCTCTACAAGGGCAACGTCATGAACGCCGGCCGCAAGAGCCCGCACAGCCTCTACTCCGAAGCCGTCGCCACCATGGAAGGCGGTCAGGAAGAAGCCTACAACCAGGACGACGCCACCGGCTTCATCTCCCTCAACGCCCTCCGCCTCAAGGCCAGCGCGCGCCAGGCAAAATAAGGGGTGTCGACATTCTGCCGACACGGCGCGGACGGCACGTCCGCGCTCCATTCCTCACAAGCGACGGACATCGAGTTCAGTCTCGATGTCCGTTTCGTTTGCCGTCCCTTGTAGCGGAACGACTTCGTCGTTCCGGCTGGGTGCGGTCTGTAGCGGCAATCAAAGCGGCGATCCAACTTTATCCTCGCCCCGCCGGAAGCGCGCAGCGCTTCCGCTACGAAAGGCATCGTACGTCGAGTTCTGCCTCGATATCCGATTCGCCTGCCCGCCAAGCGGCCAGCCTTGCCGCCACGCCCGGCGCATAGAGCGAGCCTTTCGACCCGAGGCCGTTGAAGACGACGCTACCGTCGTCCAGCGGCCCGATCACCGGCTGGCTCTTTCTAACAATCGGCCTCACCCCCGCCTCGTGGGCGATCACCTCGAAGTCCCCGCCGCCTAATAGCCCGGCGATCTTCTCCACCTTCGCGCGTCCTTCCACCGTCGGCTGGCCATCCAGCCGGTCCCACACGTAGGTCGATCCCACCTTGAACGTGTGGGCACCCGTCGGGACCAGCCAGCCGCCACCGCCGATCAGGATACGATCATTCCTCCACGGCGCGCGCACCGTGAGGATCTCTCCCTTCGCGCAGCGATGGCTTCCCAAGCGCCCGGCCATCAACCCCGCCGCGCCTTCGCACAGCACCGTGGCTGGCGCATCTTGCGCCAGTCCGTTGCCGGGGCGTCTCGCCCCGGCGAAATACTCCCGCGTCCCCTCACAAAACTCCCGCGTCGCCACCCGCCCGCCGCCTTTCAAAACGATCGCCCGATTCCAACGCGGCACCTCTTCCTCGATCCGCTCGATCCATGGCCCTGCTTCGTGAAGCTTCGACTCCACCTTGGCCCACTCATCGGCCGCGACCAAGCGCCACACCGGCAGCGGAAACCACAGCTGCTTTCCTAACAGCTCGCCGACCCGGGCATAAAACGCCTCCGCCTCCGGCAAGAACTCCGCGATCCGCCAGCTCGGGCTGAAGTTCTTGCCCGTCACCGGATTGATCAATCCCGCCGCCACCCGCGACGATGCGCCGGGACGATCATCGTCTTCCCACGTGAATTCCTCCCCGCGGAAATGCCGCTGCCATGCGAGGCAACAGCCCGCCAAGCCCATGCCGATGATGTGGATGGTGTCGCTGATGGAGGGATCTTCCACGTCCAGAGATCGCCTTGCAACTCGCGCGGACGGCCATTCGTCGTTGCCTTCCGTCCCGAAGCGGACGGCTCAGAAAAGCCCGGCACGCAGTGCCGGGTCCTTGCACGGCGCGGATCGCGTCCCGAGACGCCTCATGCGGGGAAGAGTCCGGTATCGGCAAGTAGTTTCCCGTCTGAGCAAAGTGCTCTTCCGCCGGCTTCTGGGGCCCGCTGGGACGAAGGACACTGGGTGCCTCAGTTTGGGAAGCGCGCTGTCATGTGATTCTCAAAGCCTGACTTCTGCCGGTAATCCGAGACGCTCATTCATCTGGCAAGCCTCGCGAAAGAAGATTTCACTGTGGATCACAAGTTCGAGCGATTCCAGCGGCTCCGGGATCTCGATCCCACAGAAAAGCGCGGCGAAGTCCTCGATCTCCATGTTGCCGTAGCCAGTGCCGAGCGCGGTGATTGCCACAGTCTTCACGCCCCCGATTGCCGCGCAGCGCCGTAGCGCCTCACAGAGCGCGGCTTCCGTGTCTTCGCGGGTGGTCTCGTAGAAGCCGTTGGCGGCCACGACGGCGAACATCCGGCCCCAGGTTTCCGCGGGCTCGATCTCGAAGACGCTACCGCGCGGTGCGACCTTGATCCCTCGCTTTGCCAGGATCCGCTGCATCGCGTCCTGCAAGGGCTTGCCGTGCTTGCCCAACAAACTCGCGCCTGCCCCGCCGGAGAGAAAGAGGTGTTCATTGGTGGAAAAGACGATGGCGTCTGCCACCGTGTCCACGATATCACCTTGCCGGATTATCCGTTCAGCCATCCTCGTGAGGTTGCGCCTCCGCCGGGAAAGATCAACGCTTTCATCGTCATGTCCAAGATCGCCACACGCCTCCCGAACGCCGAAGAACAAGCGACCCTTCAGGGGGCCACCACGTGGGTGAATGAGATTCTTGAGAAGGAGTTCAAGACCAAGGTCCGGCTCAAGGGATCGCGGGAGGATCTTCCGACGCTGCACACCATGCTCAGCGAGGGGCCTTACACGTCAGATTTGGAGACGGAACTGACCTCGTTTGGCATCGTCTTTGGGCATGTGCTCGCCCGTGAACTGACGATGCGCTGGGTCATCTATAACGACGATCAGGGCAGTGACTATGCCCTGCAGTACCAGGACTTGGAGCTGTTCCTCTTTCCTGGCGACATGCTCATCAAGCGGGTTGAGGCCGGAGAGGAAATTGGCGAGATCAACTTGGAGGCGATGCTGGAGAATCTGCGCGAGGCCTTGGCGGAGGAAGCGCCGAAAGCGGCGAAGCAGCGGGATTGAGCTGTCCTCGAATGGGCGGTTTCGAGCGGGGCGCGTCCGGTTTGGCTCCGTCGGGCGGAGCGCTGGGGTGAAACTACGGCCCGTCTAGTAGTTCGTGCCCCATCGCTCCCCTACAGGGAGCCTATCGAGTGTTCGCGGTGACCCGGGGCGGCGCTGGCGCTTGCCCCGGGCTATTTCATTTCGCCCCGTTGGGGCTGAAGAAGCATTCAGTCACCCTCCCGGCCCTGACCGCAGGTGGTGGAAGCCAGGCGCTTTCTGAAACGCTGGAACAACGTCGATGCCCACCAAGCGACGAGAATCGTCACAGTGCCAGCAATGAAAACGGCCGCCACGTTGAGAGCAGGCGCAAGAGGATTGGGGAAATCGATCATCTGACCTGTCTCGCGGCCACGATCCCAATAGACTTGTGCAAACGGGAATCCGGTTCCGTGAAAGCCATCAGAGTTACCCCACGGAACCTTGGTGAGCCACATGCCGGTGACGAAACTGACTCCGAGCCAAATGCCCAGCACGCCAGTGATCGTCACCTTTGGTTTCATAGCCGGGGATTACTCCCACTCGATGCTCGCGGGGGGCTTGGTCGAGATGTCGTAGAGTACCCGGTTGATGCCCTTGACCTCGTTGAGGATGCGGTTGCTGGTCTCGCGCAGGATTTGGGAGGGCAGCTCGACCCAGTCGGCGGTCATGGCATCGTCCGAGATCACGGCGCGGAGATTGGTGGACCATTCATAGGAACGCTCGTCGCCCTTCACCCCGACGGTCTTGACCGGGATCAGCCCGGCGTAGGCCTGCCAGACCTTTTCATACCAGCCGTGCTCCTTGAGCTTGCCGATGAAGATGGCGTCGCACTCGCGGATGATGTGGAGCTTTTCCTCGGTGATGTCACCGGGGCAGCGGACGGCGAGGCCGGGGCCGGGGAAGGGGTGACGCCAGAGGATGTCGTGCGCGATGCCGAGCGAGGCACCGAGCGCGCGGACCTCGTCCTTGAAGAGCTCGGCGAGCGGCTCGAGCACCTTGCCCTGGGCCTGGAGCTCAAGGATGCGATCGACGCGGTTGTGGTGCGTCTTGATCTTGGAGGCCTTCGACTTGGCGTTGGAGGCGCTTTCGATGACGTCGGGATAGAGCGTGCCTTGGGCGAGCATTTCGGCATCGCCGACGGCGTCCCAGAAGGTGTCGATGAAGAGTTCGCCGATGATCTTCCGCTTGGCTTCAGGATCGGCGACGCCAGCGAGTGCGCCGAGGAAGCGTTCGGAGGCATCGATGGTCTCGATCTTCACACCCATGCGGTGGAAGTTGCTCTGTACTTCCTGGGTCTCGTTCTTCCGCATGAGGCCGTGATCGACGTAGATCGCGCGGACGTTCACGCCGGCCTCGTGGAGAAGTACGGCAAGCACCGTACTATCGACGCCACCGGAGACGCCGCAGACGACCTGCTTGCTGCCAACCGTGGCACGGATGCCGTCGAGGATCTCGCGCTTGAGGTCGTCGATGCGGAACGGCGCGAGCGGGCCGGCGGTGAGCAGGAAATTGTGGAGGATGCGATTGCCCTCGTGGCTGTGGGTGACCTCGGGGTGGAACTGGATGCCGTAGAAGCGGTCTTCCCACTTCAGCGAAACCGGCGTGCCGTGCTGGTTGGCCGCGATCACGACCGAGCAGGCGGGAAGGTTCTCCACCGTGTCCGAGTGGCTCATCCACACCTGCGAGTTCTTCGAAACGCCCTCGTAGAGTCCGCTGCAATCACCGGGCACCAGCGTGGCCGGGCCGTACTCGCGGCGGTTGCTGGCTTTAACGCTGCCGCCGAACTTGATGTTGAGCAGTTGCATCCCGTAACAGACGCCGAGCACCGGCACGCCGAAGGCCTTCAACGCTGCGAAATCGAGATCCGGAGCATCCGGCTCGGACGTGCTCTTCGGGCCGCCGGAAAGGATGATCGCGCCGGGCTTGCCGATGTCCGGGAAGTCTTCGATCGCGTAGAGCTTGGCGAAGTAGCCGAGTTCGCGGACGCGCCGGACGATGAGCTGGGTGTATTGCGAGCCGAAATCGAGGACCGCGACGTGGTTGGTGTCGTGCATGTGGGGAAAGGGATATTGGTTATTGGACATGGGCTATTGGGGGCATCGGTCCGGGGCATTTCCCCGATAACCAATCTCCGATAGCCACTACCCGTCGGCGTCAGCCGAGTGGCTGGTAGTTTGTCGGCTCCTCGGTGATGACGATGTCGTGAACGTGGCTTTCGCGCAGGCCGCCCGCGGTGATGCGAGTGAAGACGGCGCGGTTGCGAAGTTCCTCGAGGCTGTTGGCGCCGACGTAGCCCATGCCGGAGCGGAGGCCGCCCATGAGCTGGAAGATCACGTCGGAGAGAGGACCCTTGTAAGGGACGCGGCCTTCGACGCCTTCGGCGACAAGCTTGCCGGAGCTGTTCTGGCCGTAGCGGTCGCGCGAGCCCTTGTTCATCGCACCGAGCGAACCCATGCCGCGGTAGGTCTTGAAGCGCCGGCCTTGGAAATAGACGCTCTGGCCGGGGCTTTCGCGGGTGCCTGCGAGCAGCGAGCCGAGCATCACCAGGTCGGCGCCGGCGGCGAGGGCTTTGACGACATCGCCCGAGTAGCGGATGCCGCCGTCGGCGATGACTTTCACGCCGCGCTCGCGGCAGTAGCGGGCGACATTCTGGATCGCGGTGAACTGTGGCATGCCCACGCCGGCGATGACGCGAGTGGTGCAGATCGAGCCGGGTCCGACGCCGACTTTCAGCGCGCTGGCACCGGCGGCGACGAGATCCTTCGCGCCTTGCTCGGTGACCACGTTGCCGGCGACCACGGGACGGTCGGAAAGCGAGCGCAGCTTCGAGATCACTTCCATCACCCGCGAGGTGTGGCCGGTGGCGGCGTCGATGAAGAGGGCATCCGCGCCGGCATCGATCATCGCCTGGCCGCGCTCGACGCAGTCCGGACCGACGCCTACGGCGGCACCGCAGCGGAGGCGGCCCGACTGGTCCTTGGCCGCGCTGGTAAAGGTGATGCGCTTCTCGATGTCGGAGCCGGTGATGAGGCCGGCGAGCTTGCCATCGGCATCGACCAGCGGGAGCTTCTCGATGCGGTTCTGATAGAGAATGCGGCGGGCTTCCTCGAGTTCGGTATTGGCGGGAGCGGTGACGAGCTTGTCGCGCTTGGTCATCACGTCCTCGACCTTCGCGTCGGTGCGGTCGAGGTAGCGGACGTCGCGGCCGGTGACCATGCCCTCGAGGCGTCCGTCGGCATCGACGACCGGGAAGCCGGAGAAGCCGTGTTCGGCCATGATCGCGCGGATCTCATCGATGGTCTGCTCCTTGCGGACCGTGAGCGGCTTCTGGATCACGGCGTTTTCCGAGCGCTTCACGCGGGAAACCATCGAGGCCTGCTCGGCGATCGAGCAGGCGCGGTGAATGACGCCCATGCCACCCTCGCGGGCCAAGGCCACCGCCAATTCCGTCTCCGAGACCGTGTCCATCGCGGCCGAGACGACCGGGATGTTCAGCCGGATGCCGGCCGTCACAAACGTGGAAATGTCCGATTCCGTTGGGAGAATCTCGCTCAACGCGGGAACGAGAAGCACGTCGTCGAACGACAATCCGAGGGAAATATCCGCCATGGCGGAGTCAAAAGAGGAGCCCCCCCGGGATCAAGAGCGAATCTTGGGAACGGAGAAACTTTGCCTGCGTGAGATTGCGCAGGCGCTTGGAAACCAGCGGGCGCGGTCCCACGAAAAACCCCGCCGCGGCCAACCGGGGCGGGGTGAATCAGAGGAAGAAGCGCTGGGGCTTACTTCTTCACCACGTAGTTCAGCGGCGCGGGGATGGACACCACGGTCATCCCGGCGAGTTGGGCGGCCATCACGCCGGCCGGGGCGTCTTCCAGCACCAGGCACTTTTCCGGCTTCACGCCGAGGAGCTGGGCGGCCCGCAGGAAGATATCCGGAGCCGGCTTGCCGACCTTCACGTCGTCAGCGGTCACCACGTCCTCGAAGAGGTCCGAGACGCCCACGGCTTGCAAGGTCTTCTCGATCACCATGCGGGTGCCGCCGGTGGCGATGGCCATCGGCACCTTGCCGCGCAGGCTTTCCGCGAAGACGGCGACCTCGTCGATCAGCTCGATCTTGTCGAGCTTCTTGAGGAAGGCCTCGCGCTTGGAGAAAGCGACCTGCTCCGGGTCGAGCTTGAGGCCGTATTCGTCGTTGATTTCGACGACGATGTCCTTCGTCGGGCGGCCGCCCATCGCGTAGAACACATCCTCTTTGAAAATGCCGCCGGCACCATGGAGCGCGAGTGCCTCGCACCACGCTTCAAAATGATAAGGCATTGAATTCACCAAGGTCCCGTCGCAGTCGAAAATCACCGCATCAAAGCCCTCCGCCGACAGTTCGATCTCACCAATGGTCGCCATGCGCGCCGTTCGGGTAGCAGTCCCCCACATAATGGCAAGTAGGCAAATTGGAAATGTCCGTCAGAGGGGGAATTCCCCGTCGGCGTAGGTTCCCGATCTAACAACCTTGGTTTCGCCCGATGTGGCTGAAAATGCGACTTTTCCGTGTAGAACTACCCCGTTCTCAAAGGTTAGAGGGCCAGAAATGCTCACTTCCGAGCAATCTGCCAAAGACGGGGTGCCGAGATGTTCAATGGCATCCACGAGCTTGTAGGAATCATCTAACTTCACCACCGGCGGCTGGCCGTTGCGGGCGGGGACCAAGGCCACGCGGCCATCGTCGCCGATCGAGTAGGCGTCGGAGCGCAGCGCGAACAGGTCGGCGGTCGATTTCACCGGCGCGAAGCGCGAGCGGGGGACCTCGATGGCCTGTGCGCCCTCGAAGCATTCGATCGCCGCGCCCATGGCGACTTCGAGCTGGATGACCGGCGTCGAGTTCTTGTCGCGCGGATCGACGGTCTTGCGGTTCTTGATCATCGGCAGCGGAAGGACGCCGCCGCCTTTGGCCAGCTCTTCCTTGAGCAGGTCGAGGCGCAGCCAGATCGAGTTCGTGTTGAAATAGCGGTGGGTGTCGATGTCTTGGAAGGCATCGAGATCGGCATCCGGGCATTGGGCGACCTCGCGCAGCAGCAGGCGGCCATTGTCGGCGCGGACGGCGAGGTGACCGCCCTTGCGGTCGGCCGGAGTGCGTCGGGTCACTTCCATCAGGAAGGGCGCGCCGGACTCGGCGAAGTGCTTCAGCAGGCCGGGTTCGAGGACGGCGCCGAGATTGTCGGAATTCGAGACGAAGGCGTATTTCACGCCGTCCGCCAGCAGGCGGTCGAGCCAGCCGCTGCCGACCAGCGCGGGGTAAAGATCGCCGTGGCCCGGCGGGCACCATTCCAGCGAGGGATTCGCCGGCCACTCGGCGGGCGCGAGGGAGGCCTCGTCGATCTTCGGCACCTGGTTCTGCATCAGCTCGACCTCCGTGGCGTCGGCGAAGCCCCCCGCGGCGTGCTTTTTCAGGTAGTCCAGCGTGTCGGCGCTGGTGGAAAAGCTGTTCATCAGCAGCAGGCGGACCTTGGAGCCGCTGGCCTCGCGCAGCGCCATCACCTGGCGCACGATCAGATCGAGGAAATTCACCCCCGGCCGGACTTCGAGCACGCTCTTCACCTTCTGCAGCCCCATGCTGGTGCCGAGGCCGCCGTTGAGCTTGATCACCACGGTCCGGGCGAGCAGGGCGGGGTCCCAAGTCCCGGCTCCGGGTTCGAACACGGCCAATCCTTCCGCCGGTTTGATCTCCGACTCCGGGATCAGCCCGGTCTCCTCGCGGCAAAGCGCCTCGTAGTTGTGGCGAAATGCCCCGATGGCCGCTTCCATCACGCCAGCGGCGCGCATCTTGCTCTCAAAAGCCGAAAAATCTCCTCGCTTCATGGTGGGGTGGGGGCGACGTCTGGTGCGGGGAGATTCCCGTTAACCGCGCCGCCGCGCCCCGCCTCCCACACAACGGCCACCGCCGCAAGGAAAATAAATTTTCCCGGTGGCACGAAATCTGCTGGATTCTCGGTACCCATCGGTTTTATTGGGGGCGTCCGCGGTGCTCTGCGGAAAATCAAGCCATGGCCGATGCCTCGCTCCATCAATCTCTGGGACAACAGCAGTCGCTGGCCCCGCAGATGCGGCGCAGCTTGGAGATCCTCCAAGCGAACTCGATGGAGCTCCAGCAACTCGTCCAGCAAGCGCTGGAGATCAACCCGGTGCTGGAGGACGTGACCGAGTCGATTTCGCTGGATGAAGAGTCGCCGGACCCGGAGGAGGCCGACTCGCTGGATCATCTGAATGAGACCGACGACGACTGGCGCGATCTGGAGATCATGGAGCGCCGCTCGAATCCCTGGAGCGCTGACGACGAGGAGCGCCGCGAGCACCTCTACAACTCGATCGTCGCCCCCGAGACCCTCCAGCAGCACCTTTCCCACCAGCTCGATTTGTCGCTGGTCGATCCCGATGTCCGCGAGGCGGCGCGGCATTTGATCGGCAATCTCGACCCGCGCGGCTTTCTCGACCTGCCGGCCGGTGAGCTGGCGTCGCGGCTCGGCATTCCGAAGAAAAGCATGGATGCCGCCCTGAAGCTCTTGCAGAGCTTCGATCCCGCGGGCATCGGCGCCGCGGGAATCCAAGAGTCGCTGCTGCTCCAGCTCGAACGCAATGGCGAGGGCAACAGCCTCGAATACAAGATCGTGCGCGATCATCTCGAGGACTTGGCGAGAAAGCGTTACCCGCAAATCGCGCGGACCCTCGGCACCAGTGTCGAGCGCATCTCCGAGGCCGCTTCACGGATCGGCCGTCTAACACCGAATCCCGGCGGCGACTTCGATCCGACCGGCAATCCTTACATCCAGCCCGACGTCGTCATCGAAAAGACCGACGAAGGCTTCCGCGCCCGGCTGACCAACGAGTACATGCCGAAGCTTCGCATCAGCGACTTTTACAAGGACATGCTCGGCAAGTCCTCCAACGACCGGAAGGCCCGGCATTTCCTGCGCGAGCAAATCCGCGAGGGCCGCACGCTGATCCGTTCGCTGTCGTTGCGGCAGGAGACCATCCTTTCGATCGCCGAGAAGCTAATAGAGCACCAGCCGGCCTTCCTTGAGAAAGGCCCGCGCCACTTGCGGCCGCTGACGATGAATGAGATCGCCGACCAAATCGGCCTGCATGCCACAACGATTTCCCGCGCCGTGGCCGGCAAGTATGTGCTCACGCCGCACGGGCTGATGGAAATGCGCGCGTTCTTCGCCGCAGGCTACCAGACGGCGGACGGCACCGAGGTCTCGAACGCCGGCGTGCGCGAGGCGATCCAAGCGCTCATTGCCAAGGAAGATCCCGGCAAGCCGTTGTCCGACGACGCACTCGCGAAGCAGCTCAAGGAGCAGGGCATTCCGGTCGCCCGCCGCACCGTGGCGAAATACCGCGAGCAGCTCGGCATTTTGCCCTCGCACCTGCGGAAATCCTTCACGTCTTGACCTTGGTCTTGAACCGCTCCCGCCACGCGGCGATCGCCACCAGCCCGATGCCGGCGAGTTCGAGGATCCAGTTCATCTTCAGTCCGCCGGCTCGCGTTTTCTTCAGGAAGACATCCATATGGTGGAATGAAATCGCGCGGACAACGATAAAGGTCAGCAGGAACACGAGCCCCGCCGCGAGCAGCTTGTGACCCTTGAGAAAGGCGCGGTACTTCCACGCGAAGAGGGGACCGAATACCGCCACGATCGCGAGCACGGCGACGATGAAGAATTTTTGGAAGCCGCGACGATGCTCGTATTGGCCGAAGAGGCGCGCGAACTCGCGCCCGAGGTCAGTGAAGAGCGATTGCAGGTCGATCTGCTTGTTCAGGCAGAGGAAAGCCATCAGCACCGTCACGCCGAGCCAGACGCGCTCGCGGTTTTGGGTCCACGTCCGCCAAGCCAGGAAGGCGGCCAAGGCATAGGCGACCACGGTGAACCAGCCCATCGGCGAGGGATCGCCAATCACGGGCCGCCAGCGGATTTTCAGCAACAAGTCCATGCCGGGGGGATGCAGGATCCCCGTTAGAAAGCCTGATGGAAGCGCCGGTGTCGATCCGTTTCGGGCGACCGGATTGAAACCTGAAACCCGGATGGACGCTCCGGTTGACTCGTCACCTCCTGCGTTTTGAAACCACAGCGGTTGATTTCTACTCCTTCTGAATTCGCGTCCCTTGGCGTCCATTCGCGGTTTGGAAAGCAAAAGGCCGGGACGGTCCCGATCTCCTTGGATCGTCCGTCCCAGCCTTTTTGTTAGACCGGAAACCTTGTGCGCGGTTCCGGTCTCTGCGCGCTGGGGTCCCCCGACCCCGGCGCCGCTCGAACACTACAACAATGATGGCGACACCCCTGAAAGCGTGGGAGCCGACGCGAGGCCCGTCCCCCGACGGGCCGGCGTCGTTCCCCGGCGACCGATCACCTGCCAGACGGAGCCAGGCTGCAACCGTCGCGAAGCGTGCCCCCCGGCACCGTTCGCGAGCGTTTCTCTGCCCTTGTTGGCTACCGTTCCCCCCGACAGGCGGACCGACATCTGGAAAGTGGTTGGCACCGCCGAGCTGGCGCTACGCGGTGCCACGAGTTTCTTCCGTTCCCGTTCCCCGGCCATCCCGAAAGCACCCCCCGGAACTTGCAGTCCGGTCAGGGAAACTTGGAAGTGGAGGAAGCTCGTCATTACTGAACCAATCGCAATCCGTCTGAACGGATTTCCAAAAAATCCTAAAAATTTTTAGAAGGCGATGATTCGGAATTTCAGAAGGTCAGGTTGACCCCTACGTGGCTGGCCTGCTCGGCGAAGTCGATCCGCCAGCCGTGGTCGATGCGGACATCGAGCGATTTCGCGACCCTCATCCGCAAGCCAAGCCCGGCACTGGACAGCGAGGAGGAGGGGCCGCCGCGCATGTCGAGGGTGGCGTGATCAACGAAGCCGAGCACGCGGAACGCGCAGCCTTTCCCCGCGGAAATGAGCGGCGAGTGGAACTCCAGCGACGCCTGCCAGCCGGCATCGGCGGAGTATTCGCGCTCCGCCACGCCGCGGACGGTCTGGTAGCCGCCGACGGCGAACTGCTCGGCCGGCAGCAGTCGCGAGTCGGCGATTTGCGCGGTGCCGCGCAGGTGAAGCTGCCAATCGCCGCCCGGGCTCCACCAGCCGTCGCCGCTGAGGCGGCCGATCAGGTAGTTCGAGTCCGCCTCGGGATCGTAGGCGTGGAAGGCGGCGTCGTCGTTGTTGCCGCCGACTCCGCCGGGGGAGGCGAGCGCGCTGGATTCGAAAGAAACCGAGCCGTCCTCCCAATGCCGGCTCAGTTCGTGGCTTAGTTTGCCGTGGAAAAAGACCACCTCGCCGGGCGAGACGCTGCTGCCGCCGAAAAGCAGGAATTGGTCGGTACCCTTCAGCTCGAAGCCGGCCCCGAGCTTTTGCTGCCAGCCGCCCCAGGCAGGCAGCGGGATTCTCTGTTGGGCGGCCAGCGACCACGAGGAGCCCTCGCTTTCCACCGGGATGCCGCCGCTCGCGTAGCGGGACGCGACCTCGGCGTAAGCGGCATCGAACTGCAAGATCTGATGGCTGGCGTGGAACGGGATCTCCCAGCGCAAGGCATTGGCCAGCAGCGAGGAAGCGGGCGCGCCGACGACGCATTGCCACGCCAGCAAGTGCTCGCCGGTCGTCCAGCCGGCCGCGCCGAGCAGGAAGCGGTCGCGACCGAGCAGGTCGGGTCCGCTGTTCTCGTAGCCGACATTGACCCGCCATGGCCGGCTTTCCTCGAAGGCGATCAAGAGGTCCGCCGTGGCGGGCTCCAGTCCGGGCGAAACGAACAGCCGCGGGCGACGGAAGGCGGTGCGGCCATACCACGCAAGTTGCTCGTCGATGTCGCCGCGCCGGACGAGCTCGCCGCTCCCGAGTCGCAGTCCTTTGGCGACCAACTCGGGATTGCCATGCTTCGGGCGGGAGACGCCGACCTCGCCGAAGCGGCCGATCTCCAGCGTCAACCGCAGCACGCCTTGGGAGAGGTCTTGCTCAGGCGCTTCGAGCGAAACCACCGGGAAGCCCTCGCGGTCGTAGTGAATCAGGACCTCATCGGCCAAGGACGCCATCTCGCCGGCGTCCAGCGGCTTGCCGGACCAGCGGCTCAGACGCTTGGAAAGCCTGGAAGGTGAGGGGACCAGTAGCCCTTTCGTCGCCGCCAAGCCAGCCGCCACATCCACCTCTTCGCCACCCTCCGGCGCGACAAGCACCACCTTCTCCAGCCGCTTCACCAGCACCCCGCCGCCGGGCGAAGTCTCGGCCGCGGCGCGCACCGGAGGCAGCGATTCCGCGGCCGGCACCTCGGGAAGACGCGGCTCCACCCCCGGCAGCGATTGGCCGCGGGCGGTGGCGACGAGGCAAACGGCGAGAAGGAAGCGCATGGCCAGCAGCAGAGGGGACGGCAGGGAGGCATGCCGACTTCCAACAACGACCGATGATTAGCAATTCCGTGCTATCAAGGCAAAGCGAAAGAGTTATGCGTTTCTTTTTAAAATGAACCTTCCGGGTTTCTTTAATTTTAAAAATTACAGCTTCCAAATGCTTGGAATTATAAGGTTTTTGAGACTTCCAAGCATGATAGGTCAATCATGACAAGGGCTGGACAAACCGGAAAAAGTTAGATAAACAACCGCGTCCCCCAACACGCCATCCCGTGACCGAAACCGCACTCCGGCTTTCCCGCGGCATCTTCCGGATCCTGCTGCCGATTCTGGCAATCGGGCAGGTGCCGGCGGAGCCGTCCGTCACGGGCTGTGCCTTGGCGGAGCGGGACATCCCGATCATGCCGAACGGCGCGGTGGCGAACGCCGGTTGGGCACTCGGCCGCTTGAACAAGGGGAGCTGCATGAGCAACTCCTCCTTCGTCTATCCGGAGACCACCACGCCGGTGCGGCTGTATTTGATCGATACCGGCGTGGCCCACGTCGAGTCGTGGTTCGGCAAGAACAAGAACCTGAAGTCGTTCCGTTCCGAGCTGATCCGGGCAACCGGCGACCCCGATACCTCGTCAGTCGTGGACCACGGCACCCGAATGCTTTCCTTGATCGCCGGCCCGGAAACGGGAGCGGCCGTCGGGACGCCACTCCACGTGGTGAACTACAATATCTATCCGGGCACCGACGGCACCACCACCCTCGGCAGGCTGCAGGACGCCCTTTTCGAGGTGCTTGAGGATCATGCGGCGAATCCCGGACTTCCGAGCGTGCTTTGCATCGCCAATAGCTCCACCTACGAAGCGAGCAGCGCGTTGTTGGAGTCCCTGATCGACGATGCCGTCGAGGTTGGAATCACGGTGGTCGTTTCGGCCGGAAATCAGAAGGGTAGCGCGTCCAGCTACATTCCCTCCGCCTACGGCACCAAGGACGGGGTCATCTGCGTGGGAGCCACCGGCACTGACAACCAGCCGTGGGTGGGCGCGAACGGCACCGGCACCAACACGGGGCCGGCGGTGGATTTGTGCGCGCCGGGCCAGAGCGTCCGCACGGTGAACCCCGCCAATCCGCAGCCGGGGAACTGGGGTTCGGCCGACGGTACCAGCCCGGCTTCGGCCCTCACCTCGGCGGCTGCCCTTATCCAGCTTTCGCTGAATCCCTCGCTCTCTCCCGCCGAGGTCGAAGGGACATTGACTTCCACTGCCTACGCGCCCGCCGCGTCCACGGCCCTCGTGCAAGTCCAGCCGGATCCCGAGGGCGATTCCGACTTGGACGGCATCAGCGACATCATCGAGAGCTTCTTCGGCAGCAATCCGGCGAATCCCGCGGTGCTGCCAACGCCCATGTCCCTCGCCCGCGTCTCGGGTCAGGCGCGGCTTTCCTTCAACGTCGCCAGCGAGCTTTTCGATCCCGCCACCCCCTACGTCCTCACCGATGGCTCGACGTGGAAGGTGCGGATTTCCGGCAATCTGCAAGATTGGCAGGACGCCACCGGCACGCTGACGCCGGGAACCGCGGCCGCCGGGGTCATCCCGATGACCTACTCGGTGCCGAGCGCCGGGTCGAAAGTCTTCCTGCGGATCGACGTGACGCCGCCGCCCGCCCAGCAGTGAGCTGACGGGCTTCGCGGCGAGACTGGGAGCGCGGAATTCATTCCGCTTGGACGGTCGGGTCGCAGGACTGGCGAAGCGGGATAAATCCCGCGCTCCCCCGTGCTTATTCGCAGCCGCAGCAAGCCGGGCTCAGCGGACGGTCCTCTTCCGCGACCGGCGCTTCCATTGCCGGATTCGGTGCCAAGGTGCCGAGTCCGAGCTTGGCCAGCAGCTTGCGGTCGGCCTCGATGGCGGGATTCTTCGCGGTCAGCAGCTTGTCGCCGTAGAAAATCGAATTCGCCCCGGCGAAATAGCACAGCGCCTGGGTTTCATCCGACATCCGCGTGCGGCCGGCGGACAGGCGGACCTTGGCCTTCGGCACGGCGATGCGGGTCACGGCGATCATCCGGACCACGTCGAAGGCATCGATCGCCTGGCTCTCGGCCAGCGGCGTGCCGGGCATCGGCATCAGTGAGTTGATCGGCACGCTCTCCGGCTGCGGATTGAATTCCGAAATCACCTCCAGCATTTTCAGCCGGTCTTCGGTGGACTCGCCGAGCCCGAGGATGCCGCCGCAGCAGACCGACATGCCGGCGTCCTGCGCGTTGCGGATCGTCCGCAGGCGGTCGTCGTAGGTGTGGGTCGTGACGATGTTCGGGTAGTGCTCGCGCGAGGTGTCGAGGTTGTGATTGTAGGCGGTGACGCCGGCTTCCTTGAGCGCCTTCGCTTCCTCCGGGCCGAGCTCGCCGAGGGTCACGCAGACCTCCATGCCGAGCGTGGAAACGTCGCGGACGATATCGAGCACCTGCTCGAAGCGCTGCGTCCCGCCGCGCACGCCACGCCATGCGGCACCCATGCAGAAGCGGGTCGAACCGGTGTCGCGGGCGGCCTTGGCGCGCTCCATGATGGCGTCCTTGCTCATCAGCCGCTCGATCTCGACGCCTGAATTGTAGCGGGCCGACTGGGCGCAGTAGGAGCAGTCCTCCGAGCAGCCGCCGGTCTTGATGGAGAGCAGTGTGCAAAGCTGCACGTCACTGTCCGGCCAGTTGGCCTCGTGCACGGAGCGGGCCTGCTGGAGGAGTTCGAAGAGGGGCAGGGAGTGGAGGCGCTGGAGTTCGGCGAAGAGCATGGAAGAAGATGGCAGATGGAAGATCGAAGATGGTGGATGAAAGGCAGGGCGCTCACCGCACCCAGCCTTCGCCGAGCGGAAGCTGGCCCTTGCCGACCACGGTGTAGTCGGTCTTGCCCATGGCGCCTTCCAGCTTCACGCCGGTGGCGCTCTTCCAGACCTTGGCCATGCTTTCGGCGGTGTGGCAGCCCCAGCTTTTGCAGTAGGCGTCCTTGGCGAAGATGCCGCCGCGGATTTTCCCGAGATCGCGCTCGTGGAGCCAGGCGGTGCAGGCGGCCATGATGTTGCTGCCGTAGTCGAGCATGAAGCAGTGGCGGTTCGAGTGGCCGAAGTAGTCGAACGTCTGCACCGAGCCGCGCGGACGGCTGTTGAGCGAGGAAATCAGGCCCGGTCCGCTATCGACCCACACCAGCGAGACATTGCGCTTGCGGGCGAGGTCGGCGATCCAGGTGGTGTAGGGCTGGCGGTCTTCACGACCGCGGTCTTGGTAGCCGGGGCGATAGACCATCCACACGATCGAGGCTCCCTCGCCGTAGGCCTTGCGGATCTCGACCATGCGCAGGGTCGAGGCGCGGACGAAATTCGCCCACCAGCGGTCATGCTGGTCCCGGGGCACGCGGAGGTTTTCCCAATGCCGCAGCGCTGGCCCGCCGGTCACGATCACGTGTTCGGCGGAGGCGAGTGAAATCAGCGCGAAGAGGGCGAGCAGGACGTGGCGCATGGGCGGCAGTGTAGGGATGCAGGGCGGGCTGGCAATGGTTCACTGGGAGCGGGGGGGTCCCTTCTCTTCCCCCGTCTGTGGCCCGGCTTGGGGGGGGGAACGAAGTCCCCGCCTCCCGTTTCCCACCAACAAAACC
>CBKZPU010000055.1:0-28012 GCA_966696705.1 uncultured Verrucomicrobiaceae bacterium
AATCGTGCTACCCCACATTAGTCCGGGAGACTATTGGCTAAGGGTTCGGCATCCCGGAACAGCTTTATCCGAAAGAATGCGACTCTCCGTGAACAAGACAAACTCATTGCTAGAGCCTAAGCTCGAATTGGGAGCAAGCGTAGTCGTGCCGATCGAGTGGCCGGAGGGAAAGAGCCCTGAAAAACTCCCCATGGATCTGGCACGAACCCTCGCTTGGGCTGGCGACGAGCACTCCGGTTTGACTCAATTGCTCGAATTGTGCCGAGATGGAAAGCGGTTCTCATGCGGACCTGTTCCCGTTTCGGCAAAGGGACTTTTTCCAAAGTCGGCTATCTTTGCCAATCTGCCACCCGGAGACTACGAAATCATTGTTCCAGCGCGGACGTGGAAACCCGAAGACGAAGAGCCCGCTTATTCGATTCGCCAAACCTCTATCAAAATCACCGTCTCGAAGGATTCCCCGGAATTCATCACGGCCGCTCCTCTTCGCGTCGATCTGACATCGCCCTAACAGAAAATCTCCCGCCCAACCAAAAACGCCCCATCCTTGCGGATGGAGCGTCTTATTGAAGCGTTGTCTAAGCTGCCAGCCGCTCAGATCTCCGCCACCGGCAGGCTGGAGACTTCCTCGCGGATCTTCTCGGCAAGCAGGGTCGAGAGATAGCGCTCGGTGGAGGAGGCCCCCACGGTGACGATGCGCTTGCCGGCGAACTCCGGGCGCTTGGCGAGCTGGAGGGCTGCCCAAACGTTGGCACCGGTGGAGATACCGGCCGGGATGCCTTCCTCGGTGTTGAGGGCTTGGGCGGTGGCGAAGGCATCCTCGTTGGTCACCTGGATCACGTCATCGATGATGTCGGTGTTGAGGTTCTTTGGGATGAAGCCGGCGCCGATGCCTTGGATCATGTGCGGACCGGGCTTGATCTCCTCGCCATTGCGGAACTGGGTGATGACCGGGCTGGCAACGGGCTCCACGGCGTAGGACTTCAGGGCGGTGCGGCCCTTGATGACTTCCGAGACACCGGTGATGGTGCCGCCGGTGCCGACGCCGGCGACGAAGGCGTCGATCTTGCCATCGGTGTCGCGCCAGATTTCCTCGGCGGTCGTCTCGCGGTGGACCTGCGGGTTGGCCGGGTTGTCGAACTGGCCGGGACCGAAGGAACCGGGGTTCTCTTCGATGAGTTGCTTGGCTTTGGCGATGGCACCACCCATGCCGCGGGCACGCGGGGTGAGGACGATCTCGGCACCGAGCAGGCGCAGCAGCACGCGGCGCTCGATCGACATGCTCTCCGGCATGGTCAGGATGCAGCGGTAGCCCTTGGCGCGGGCGACGAAGGCTAGCGCGATGCCGGTGTTGCCGGAGGTCGGCTCGATGATCAGGCCGCCGGGCTTGAGGGTGCCGTCCTTCTCGGCGGCTTCGATCATCGACTTGCCGATGCGGTCCTTCACGCTGAACAGCGGGTTGAAGAACTCGGCCTTGAGCAGCACCTCGGCACCGAGGCCCTGGGTGAGCTTGTTCAGGCGGATGAGCGGGGTGTTGCCAACGGTGGCAACCATGGAGTCTGCGATGGGCATAGCTTTATGGGGCGGGATGTTGGATAGGAGATTGAATGGAGGAGGCCGCGGAAGGCCACGGAAAAACGGGGCAATTTACGTCACCGTCGAGGGCGCGGAGAAGCCTTCCGGCGTGTCCCCCACGAAGTAAACGTCGCGATCCGGCCGCGAGCCCGGCGTGTGCACGTCCAGCATCACCAAGGCCTCGTCACCGGTGATGAAGGCGTGGGTGGTGCCGGGTGGCAGCCGGAGGAAATCGCCGGCGCGAAGCGCGTGCTCCACGCCATCGAGCACCGCGATGCCGCTGCCGGCCAGGACGAGATATAGCTCCTCCGCCAGCTTGTGGTAGCTGGTGGCGGTTCGCTGGTGCGGCTCGATGCGTACGCGGTAGGCGGTCGCCGCGCCTTCGTCGGGGGCCGGGATCAGTGTCTCGATCTCATACGGACCGAGACGCGCCGTGTCCGTCCCCTCGCCTTCCCTGACATGCAACACTCGGAGTGACGATGCCATGACGTGTGCCGGAGGAACGGTTGGTTAGATCTGGAAATCCGAGTTGCCGGAGTCCAGGTGGAGGCCGCATTCGTATTTCTCGCCGTTGAAGCGGGTCTCTTCCGCGGAGAGGCCATCGACCGCTGGCCGCGTGCTGTGCCAGTCGCCCATGGTGACGTAGCCTTCCGCCTCCAGCGGATGGCGCGGCAACTCGTGCTGGTGCATGAAGACCGAGACCTGGGCATCCGCCCAATCGAGGATCGGATAGACCTTCAGCGTCTTCTTCTGCTGCTCGGCGAAGGCGCGCTCGGCGCGGGTGCTCGAGTGGCTGCGGCGGACACCGCTGATCCAGACGTCGGCGCCGAGTTCCTTCAGCGCGCGGTCCATCGGCTCGACCTTGGTGAAGATGCCGTACTTGTCGAGGCCCTCTTTCCCCTGCTCCCACAGCTTCCCGTAAAGGGCTTCCATGCGGGCGGCGGAGTGGGTCGGTTGATAGATGCGGAGGTCGGTGCCGAGCAGCTTGGTCAACTCGTCGGCGTAGCGATAGGTCTCCGGGAAATGGTAGCCGGTATCGATGAATACGACCGGGATCTCCGGCGCGTTGTCCGCGATGAGTTTGAGCATGACCGCGGCCTGCAGGCCGAAGCTGGTCGAGGCGACCAACCGGCTGCCGTAGCGCTCATGCAAAAGCTTGAGCCGCTCGCCAGCCTTCAGGCGGGCGAGTTCTTCCGAAAGCGTCTCGGCTTCGGAGGGAGTGGCGATGCGAGTGATGGTGGACATTTTGGTAAACCGCGATGAACGCGAGGGAATGAGTTGTTAAAAAAACGGAAACACGGAGCGGTGGGTCGGCCTAAGGCCGACACCGCTGGTATCCGGTTTCGCATTCCCTGTTCATGGCCGGTTCAGTTCTTGAGCGCCTCTTCCTTGATGTTCTTGTGGAAGTCGGCGCCCTGCTTGGTTTCGGCGACGATGCCGGCGCGGATGACGAAGTCACCGAAGTGCTCGCCCGCGTTCCGCTCCTTCGCATAGCGCTGGAAGATCGGGGCCAGCAGACCGCGGATCTCGTTCGAGTGGATGTCCTGGCGGTAGAGCTTGCTGAGCCGTTGGCCGGCATGGCCACCACCGAGGTAGAGATTGTAGCGATCCGGCCCGCGACCGACGAAGCCGATCTCGGAGATGAACGGACGGCCGCAGCCGTTCGGGCAGCCGGTCATGCGGATGGTGATCGAGTCATGGCGGAGGCCGGCGTTCTCCAGTTCCTCTTCCAGTTCGGTCACGACATCCGGCAGGTGGCGCTCGGCTTCGGCAAGTGCCAGGCCGCAGGTCGGCAGGGCGACGCAGGCGATCGATGCGAGGCGCAGCGCGCTGCGCTCGTGGCTACGATGCATGCCATACTTCTCCAGCAGCGCCTCGACCTCCGCGCGCTTCTTGGCGGAAATGTTGGAGATGATCAGGTTCTGGTTGGCGGTCAGGCGGAAGTCTCCGTCGTGGATCTTCGCGATCTCGCGCAGGCCAGTGCGCATCGGGAAGGCAGGCGTGTCGAGCACGCGGCCGCCTTCGACGAAGAGCGTGTAGTGGAAGTTGCCGTTCTCGTCCTCCACCCAGCCGAAGCGATCGCCGTTGTCGGTGAACTTGTAGTCGCGCACCGGACCGAGCTCGTAGCCGAGATACTCGTTGAGCTTGGCGAGGATCCAGTCCGGGCCGTGGTCATCGACGGTGTACTTGAAGCGCGAGTGCTTGCGGTCGGTACGGTCGCCGAAGTCGCGCTGCACCAGCACCACCTTCTCCGCGACATCGACGATCTGCTCGGGCGTGCAGAAGCCGATGACGTCGGCCAGACGCGGATAGGTCGCCTCATTGCCGTGGGTCGAGCCCATGCCGCCGCCGACGGCGACGTTGTAGCCGACGAGCTTGTCGTTCTCGACGATGGCGATGAACGAAAGGCAGTTCGCGAAGACGTCCACGTCGTTGCTCGGCGGCACGGCGATGGTGATCTTGAACTTCCGCGGCAGGTAGGTCTTGCCGTAGATCGGTTCCTGTTCCTCCTGCTCGGAGGTCTCGATCTTCTCGCCATCCAGCCAGATCTCGTGGTAAGCGCGCGTCGCGGGCGTGAGGTGGGCGGAGATGTCCTGCGCCGCCTTCAGCACGTCGGCGTGCACTGACGAGAGATAGGGGTTCGGATTGCACATCACGTTGCGGTTCACGTCGCCGCAAGCCGCGATGGTGTCCATCGCTGCCTGGTTGATCTCCTTGATCGTGCGCTTCAGGTTCGACTTGATGATGCCGTGGAACTGGAAGGCCTGGCGCGTGGTCAGCTTGATGGTGCCGTTGGCGAAGTCCGTCGCGAGGCGGTCCGTCTCAAGCCACTGGTGCGGGGTAGCAACGCCACCGGGCACGCGGATCCGGATCATGAAGGAGTAGGCCTTCTCGAGACGGTGCTTGCGGCGGTCGTTGCGCAGGTCGCGATCGTCCTGCTGGTAGGTGCCGTGGAACTTCAGCAACTGCTGGTCGTCCTCCGACATCGAGCCGGTGGAGAGGTCGGAGAGACCTTCCTGGATCGTGCCCCGGAGGTAGTTCGAGCGGGTCTTGATGCCTTCGTTGGCGGAGAGTTTCTTTTCGCTCATGGGATGAGAAACCGCGAATGGACGCGAATGGACGCGAATTCCCGGTCAGGTTGAGATTCTGGAGTCTGGTTTCTTGAAAGCTTCAATACACGTCGCGCTGATAGCGTTTGGACTTCTTGAGATCCTCGACGTAGGCCTCGGCGACTTCGCGGGAGAACCCGCCCTCTTTCTCGACGACGGCGATCAACGCCTCGTGGACGTCGCTGGCCATGCGCGACGCATCGCCGCAGACGTAGAAGTGCGCGCCTTCCTGGAGCCAGCCGTAGAGTTCTCTCGCACGCTCCAGCATGCGGTGCTGGACATAGACCTTTTCCGGCTGGTCACGGGAGAAGGCGACATCGAGCTTGGTCAGGTTGCCCTCCTTGAGGTGGTCCTGCCACTCAGTCTGATAGAGGAAGTCGTAGGTGTAGCGCTGGTCGCCGAAGAACAGCCAGTTCTTGCCCGCCTTGCCGAGCGCGGCGCGGTGCTCGACGAAGGCACGGAACGGCGCGACGCCGGTGCCCGGACCCACCATGATGACCGGCGTGTCGGCCGAGGACGGCAAGCGGAAGTTCTTGTTCTGATGCGTATAGACCGGAACCGAGCCGCCCTTCTCGACGAGGTCGGCGAGGTAGGTCGAGGCCACACCCTTGCGCGGCTGGCCGTGGGCTTGATAGCGAACGGAAGCGATCGTGAGGTGGACTTCGCCCGGATGCGCCAGCGGGCTGGAAGCGATCGAGTAAAGCCGCGGCGGCAGCTTGCGGAAGATGCTCACCAGATCCGCGGCGGAAATGCCACCGGATGCGAAGTCGGCGATCGCGTCGGCGATCCAGCGGCCCCACTGGTAATCCTTGAGCTGGTCCTTCGCATCATCGGCGAGCAAGGCGGCCAGCTTTTCGGAGCCGGAGATAGCCTGGAGCTTGGTCAGCACGGCACGCGACAGCGCGGTGATGTCGAAGTCCTCGCGCAACGCGTCCGCCAAGACCTTTTGTCCCACGCCTTTCACTTCGACATTCTCGCTGCCGGAAAGCTTCGATGCCTTGAGGATGCCTTCGACGATGTCCGGCGCGTTCACCGGCACGACGGCGAGCGCGTCGCCGGCTTCGTAGGTCAGGCCGGAGCCTTCGAGCGAGAGTTCGTAGTGCCACGTCTCCTTGGTCGTGCCCTTGCCATTGAGCAGCACCTTTTCCAAGAGCTCGGAGGGGAACGGGTTCTTCTTCCCATACTCCTCCGCCACATGGGTCGCCGTCGGAGCGAGCACCACCGGAGCCGGAGCGGCCGGGCCGAAGGACTTCAGCGCGGCATCCAGCCATTCCTGATGCGGCTGCTCAAACTCCACATCGCAATCCTGGCGCGGCGAGATCCGGGTCGCCCCGAGCGTTTCCAAGCGAGCGTCGATGTCCTTCCCCGTCTGGCAAAACTTTTCGTAGGACGTATCGCCCAGCGCGCAGACCGAGAAACGGACGGCCGGCAGATGAATCGCCGAGCCATTCATGAATTCCTTGTAGAAGGACGTCGCGCTTTCCGGCGGTTC
This sequence comes from uncultured Verrucomicrobiaceae bacterium, assembly GCA_966696705.1. Classification (GTDB taxonomy): domain Bacteria; phylum Verrucomicrobiota; class Verrucomicrobiia; order Verrucomicrobiales; family Akkermansiaceae; genus Haloferula. The sequence goes on from CBKZPU010000055.1 coordinate 6,178, forward strand.
GCCGTCGCCCCACGTGCTGACGATCACCAGCAGGTTCTCCACCTTAGCCAGATCGGCCGGGGCAATGTCCGCCATGTTCTTCACGGCGGCTTGGAAGCCGCGCTTCTTCGCTTCCTTCGCTGACAGATCCGCCAGCTTTTCGGCATTCCCCGATTCGGTGCCGTAGAGCACGATCAGCTTCGGCGAACCCGCGGGCGCAGCCACGGCAGCGGCAGCCACCGGCGCGGCGGAAAGAAATCCAGCCAGCCAGAAGCGCTGGGACGCATCGAGCCCAGCCAGCGCCAAATCCACGGCGCGGCGTTGGTCGAGAGAGAAGGGAGCGTGCTCGGGAAGCATTACCTTAGTTTCTTGCTCAGGTTTATATGGTTTCGGGCGCAGCATTCACCTCCCCCGCCCGGGGTGCAAGGGCAATTTCCGCGGCGGCGCACTTTGCGCTCCGGCTTTGAACGACCGGAACTCCCGCCACTTCGCGCCCATGGAGGGGGTGGCAGAGTGGTCTTTAGCGTCGGTCTTGAAAACCAAGAGACGGCGTTTTCACGCATTCACAGAATGTTACATATCTTTACCCTGAAATGAGTTGCGAACACTTCACCAAGACTTCAAAAGGCCCAGGATCGCACGCGATGTGGTATGAAAATCGGACTACTCGGCGCGAGGGCCGGCGAGGCATCTAGAACCAAAGTCGTTCGCCTCAATTCGGACATCGGGCCGGTTTGAGCAGTTTTTAAAGAGAAGGCCATCCCGGGGTTGGGCCGCTCCGCGGTCCACAAGGTGCTTGTCCCCACCTCGTCCGAAGGGCTATGGCTCGACGACATGCCCCGCGTCGTTTCCGTTTCCGCTTCATCTCTGCCAATGCGGCGAATGCCAGTCGCGGCGGGCCGGTCCGGTGGGGTGCGGGAAGCGGACGAACGCACCCTGTCTTCCCGCGCGATGCTTTCGCGGCTGAGTGGCTTTTGTCTGATGACGCTCGCCTTGATGAGCGTCGGCGGACGGGGCAAAGCGGAGGAGCTGGCCATCCAAAGACTCGAAGCAACCCACGGCGAGGAACCCGCACGTCGCCTGCCCAAGGTGATGGATGGCCGCGACACCGGCGATGTGGGTTGGTCCGTTTATCCGCGGACGGGGGAAAGGCATTCGCTGATGGCACAGATTGCCCCGACGCATGCCTTGGCCTTCGACCTCACGTTCTGTTTTCTCTCCGGCCAACCCAAGCGCTACTTCGGGCACTTCGCCCTTTCGCTGACCACCGACCCCGAGCCGTCGCTGGCGGGAAACTGGCAGCGGGTGGTCCCCCAATCGGGCTCCGCCCTCGGCACCAGCCTGACGGTGCAGCCGGATGGCAGCGTGACCTCGGCGGAGGGCGACCGGATGATCGGCGATGCGATCTTCCAACTCCGCGTGCCGGCACCCGCCGGCCGGGTGACCGGCTTCCGCGTGGAGGTGATTCCTTTCGAACGCCCGGAGGCGCCAGGGCCGCGGGTCTCGTGGAATGAATACCGCGATTTCTGTCTCACCGAATGGCGGGTGACCGGAGTCCAAGAGTCATCCACCACCAACGTCGCCCTCGGCTGCGCGGTGATGGCGTCGCATACGCTGTGGGCAGGCGGATCGGCCCAGGTGCTGACCGATGGATTGCCGGGCAGTTTCATTCATCCCGCCGATCCCGGCTTGGGTGCCGCCTTTTATTTCGAGATCGATCTGCGATCCGAACGGCCGCTCGATCATCTGGTCATCCGCAGCCGCGCCGACGGATTTGGAACCCACCACCTGTCACAGCTGAAAGTGCAGGTCCTCGATCAGCCCGGGGCCGCCGGGGGTGAGCAAAAGTGGGAATACTTGGTCCCACAGGAAAGCGGCGACGCCGGCTCGGCTTCGATCGCGATCCTGCGTGCCGCGGACGGACGCGGGAATTGCCGGGGCCGCTACCTGCGCGTCTCCAGCGAGAGCGGGGCAGCCCATGCGCCCCAACTCGCGGAGGTTGAGGCTTACCCGGTGTTAACCCCGCGGGTCCGTTCGATCACGGCCAACGGACGAGCGCTGTCCGTGTCGCAAGCGGTGGCGCCGGCGGGCACGGGCTTGGTGGAGATCGCCCTCGAGATCCCGGGCAGCGAGATCGCGCCCCGGCTTCCCGTCCGCTGGCGCTTGCGCGGGTGGCAGGATGACTGGGAGACGACCGAAGAGCGCGTGGTGAAAATCGTGAGACCTTCGGGCGGTGATTTCCGGTTCGAGGCTCAGGTGGGTCACAGCGACCGCGAGTGGGATGCCTCCGTCCTCAGCATCCCGTTGAAAATCCGCATCCCTTTCTGGAAGACGACGACCTTCCAATGGGCGTGGCCTAGTGTGGTGGTGATCGCGGCGGCGGCAACCATGCGTCGCATCGGCCGCCAACGCGAGCTGCGGCGGCTGGCCGTCTTGAAACACCAGTCCGCGCTGGCGGAGGAACGCAGCCGGATCGCCCGCGACATGCATGACGAGGTCGGCGCCCGCCTTTGCCAACTGGCGATGATGCAGGACCTCATGCTGAAGACCCATGAACTGCCGGAGAAGGCCCGCGAGAACCTTCGGGAAATCGCGCGGAACACCCGGCAAACGGTCGATGCCCTGGACCACGTTGTTTGGGCGGTGAATCCGCAGCACGACTCGCTCGACGGGGTGGCCAACTACATCGCCCATTCCGCCACCAGCTACCTCACGCCCTTGGACATTACCTGCCGCCTCGACCTGCCCTTCGAGTGGCCCGACGTGACCATCCGCTCCCAAGCGCGCCACCATTTGATCCTCGCGATCCGCGAGGCGCTGCAGAACATCGTCAAACACGCTGGCGCGAAAACCGTCACCCTCTCGATGCGCTACGAATCGCCCGAGCTCCGGCTCTTGATTGCGGACGACGGGTGCGGATTAAAGCCTGGACCCACCGACAGCGGGCAGGATGGTATCGCGAACATGAAAGCGCGGCTCGCGGCCATCGGGGGAACCTGCGAGGTCCGCAACCGGGAACAAGGAGGGACCGAGGTGGAAATGCGCGCACCTTTGCCATCGGACGAGAACAACCCATCATGAGTGTCCGCGTTGCCATCATCGAAGACGTGGCGCCTTTCGCGTCCACCTTGGAGAAATCGCTCCACGCCAGCGACGCGGGCATCGAGTGCATCGGCATCTTTCCCCGCGCCGAGGAAGCACTCGAGCGCCTGCCGCGCAATCCTCCCGACGTCGCGATCGTGGACATCAATCTGCCGGGCATGAGCGGCATCGAGCTAATCGCCCGGCTGCGCGAAAAGTTGCCGGCGGTGCTATGTCTGGTGCTCACGACTTATGAGGAACCGAGCCTGATCTTCGAGGCCCTGCGCGCCGGTGCCTGCGGCTACCTTCTGAAGCGGGCGCCGGTCGAGGAAATCACCAGCGCCATCCTGCAGGCTCATCAAGGGGGCTCGCCGATGTCCCCGCAGATCGCCCGGCAAGTGGTGTCATTCTTTCATCGGCAACCCGTCAGCAAGGGCATCGAAACGCTCAGTGATCGCGAAGAGGACGTGCTGCGACTGCTCTCCGAAGGGGCGATGTACAAGGAGATCGCAAACCAACTCGGCATCAGCCTCGACACGGTGCGTTCCCACGTGCGGAAGATTTACGAGAAGCTACACGTCCACTCGCGGCACGAGGCGGTCCGCAAGTACATGGGCGGATGACCGCCGCCTCGCGGCACTCCGCCCTTTGTGTGGCAAGGGATCTGCGAAGGATATCACGGATCCCTTGAATTTCAGGCGCTGTAGGATTCGGCTGGGATGTGAGCGGAATCACATCTTCATGCGATAGCCGCTCGCCGGGAGGACTGATGTAGTCCCCGGTGCCAGAAACCCTGTTGCCGGTCCTGCCCGTCAGGACTGGCCCGCTGGCGAACCCTTTCCCCTCGATCCGGCCCAGAGCCCTCTTGAAACCCACCATGCCCAAGACGAAAACCCTGTCCCGGTTGGCGCTGTCCGCCGCACTCTTCGCTGCGTTCGCCGGCCCGCTCCACGCCGCGAAATTGCTGATCGACTTCGGCATCGCGGCGGGCGACCCGGGCAATGGAGCCCCCACCGCAAGTCCGGATAGCAACGGCAATTACTGGAACAACGTCACCTCGACGGCCGTTGCCAACACCATCACCGGCGGCACCGGCTTGACCTTGTCCAATTTGGTGACGACCACGAACACCGCGACCTCGGTGGGTCTCGCGCTGTCGAGCGGCTGGAAGTCGGCGGGCATCGTGCAAGGTGGCTTGAACCAGGCGACTCCGGCGCTCGGCGACATCGGCATCCAGACCGCCACCCAGGATTTCTATTTCGTCGAGGGTGCCAATGGCAACACGACCGGCACCCAGACCGTGACCATCAACGGGCTCGATCCGCTCAAGGTCTATGAACTGCAGATGCTGGGGACGCGCAATGTCGCGGCCAACCGTGGCACGCTCTATTCCGTCACCGACTCCGGCGGGGTCCACGCCACCACGCTTCAAACCTCGGGCACGGACCTCGGTGGCAGCGGCTATCACGGCAACAACAGCAGCCTGGCCACCCTTTCCGGACTCGTTCCGAATGCCTCCGGCACCATCGTGCTTAACGTTTCCAACGTGCATGACACGGGCATCTACCCGGCCAATGCCTTCGGTTACCTCGGAGTGCTTTCCATCAGCGACCAGCCCACCGTGCGGATCGATTTCGGCATCGATGCCAACCCGACCCACGGCGCTCCCACCGCGAGTCCCGACACGAATGGCAACTACTGGAACAACGTCACCTCCAACACCGCCACCACCAACATCTCGGGTGGCACCGGACTGTCTCTGTCAAACCTGGTCACCAACGCCAACACCCCGACCACCCTCGGGCTGACCCTCGGCAATGGTTGGAAATCGGCGGGCATCCAAAATGGCGGGCTCACCACTCCCTCGGCGTCGTTGCTTGGCCCATTGGCCATCCCCAACGCCACTTCGGATTACTATTTCGTCGATGGAGCGAACGGCACGACCGTCTCGATGCAGATCACCGGACTCAACCCGGCGCGGCTCTACAGTTTCAAATTCTTCGGCACGCGGAACGTCAACAGCATCCGCAGGTCGACCTACTCGATCTCCGCCGGCAACGATACCTTCAGCACCAACTTGCAAACCTCCGGTACCGACCTCGGCGGCAGCGGCTACCACGGCAACAACAGTGCCACTGCCACCATCGGAGGAGTCCAATGCGATTCGAACGAGGCGGTGACGCTCAATCTCACCATCGCCGAAGGTGGCTTCGCTTACCTCGGCATCATGGAGATCGTCGAAGGCGCGACGGTCACGCCCTTGCCGCCGGTTCCGCCGCCGGTGGTCGCCCTCACCGACACCTTCGACCGCTGGGTCGCGCAGGACACGCTCGATCCGATCGCCGCGGGCCCGGTTCTTTTCACCGGCAGCTCGACCATCCGCCGCTGGGAATCGCTGACCCGTGACTTTGCCGACTACCGCGTCGTCCAGCGCGGCTTCGGTGGCTCGCAGTTCTCCGAACTCATCAACGTCGTCGACAAGATCGTCGATCCCTATCACCCGTCGGCGATCGTGGTGTGGGAAGGCACCAACGACATCCGCAACAGCAACAAGTCCGGTGAGACGGTGCTGGCGGATTTCCAGGCCTTCGTCACCAAGGCGCGCGAGCAGACCCCCGGGGTGCCGGTGCTCTTCCTCGGTATCGCGCCCTGCCCCTCGTTCTTCTACACCGCGGGCCACGACCAGAAGCGGCGCGACGCGAACAACCTGATCGCCGCCTATTGCGCCTCGAATCCCGGGCTTAACGTCCACTTCATCGACACCAACAGCTACCTCGACGGCTTGCATGATGCCGGCACCGCGGAAGCCACCGCGGAATGGATGTCGCACTACGTGGACGACACCCACTTGAACCGCAAGGGCTACGCGCTGTTCTTGTCGAAAGTGCGGCCGGCGCTGGAGGCGGTGATCGCACCGAACAAGATCTTCACCGCCAATCCGAACACGCTGGTGGCCGGTGAGAAGCTGTTCTTCGACTTCGGCCCGAGCGAGGACTCCTTCGGCGACGCGACCGTCAATCCCGACGCCAACGGCAACCGCTGGAACAACTGGCACGCGACCAACGGCGGCGGCACGGTCAATTCCGGCGAACACCTCGCCAACTTGATCCGCAGCACCGGCACCAACACCGGCATCCGCATGACGATCACCGCCGGCTTCCAGGGATCCGGCAAGGTTCCCGGTGGCGGCTTGTTTTCGCCGAGCAGTGCCTTGCTCGGCGACCTTGCGGTTGAAACCGCGACGCAGGACTACTGGCACTCCACCGCCGACAACATCTACAACGGACCGAGTGACGATCTGCCCGGCGGGTTCATGCTGGATGGCTTGGATCCCGCGCTGACGTACGAGTTTCGCTTCCTGGGTTCACGCGACACCACCGAGTCCCGCGTCACCGAGTTCAAGATCTACGGACAGAACCAGGTGACCGTGAACCTCAAGACCAGCGGCACCGGCATCGGCAGCACCGGCGGCAACGCCAACAACGACGAACTCGCGGTACTTTCGGGAGTCCGCCCGGATGCGTTCGGCCAGGTGTTCGTCGACCTGACGCTGTTGCAGGGGTCCAACACCCATCTCAACGCGATGAAGATCACCGCGTCATCGGGCGCGGTGTCGAACACCGATCTGTATTGGGACGCCGATGGCGCGACCACGGCCGCGACCGGCGGCACCGGAACCTGGAACACCAGCAGCGCCCTGTGGCGCAATGGCAGCACGGGCGGCGCGCTGCAAACCCACAGCTCCAGTGCCACCGTCAACTCGCACCTCGGCGGCACCGCCGGCACTTTGACCATCGCGGCGGGCACTACGATCAATACCAACAGCCTCGTCTTCGACGCTGGAGCCTCGGGCAACTACACCGTGGCCGGCGCGGATGGCACGGCCGTCCTCAATCTAACCGGCACGTCGCCGTCGATCGTCAACAACCTCGGCGGCATCGAGAAGATCTCCGCGAAGCTCAGCGGATCGTCCGGGTTCACGTTGACCGGCGGCAATTTCACCGTGCTGCAAGGCGACCTGACCGGACTCAGTGGAACCGTGAACGTCAACGGCCGCATCAACCTGGCCGGCACCACGGTGACGGGCAGCCAGTTCCAGACCTGGAACATCGCCGCCGGACAGAACCTGACCAGCAACAACCTCAACGCGGGCTCGACCATCCAGCTCGGTGCGCTTTCCGGCGCGGGAACGCTGCGGCCGGGCAATGACAACACCCTCGGCGTCGCGGGCACCGACAACTTCCAGATCGGTGCGCTCAATACGAACACGACGTTCAGCGGCAACATCGTCAACTTTACCTCCGGCCTCGGCGGCACCGCGCTGGCGGCCATCACGAAAGTCGGCACCGGCAAGCTCACGCTTTCCGGCACCGGCAACACCTACACCGGCGGCACCACGCTCAACGCCGGAACACTGAGCGTCACTCAAAGCAACGGCCTCGGCACCGGCACCATCAACTTCACCGGCAACTCCACGCTGCAGGCGGGTGCCTCGATCACCTTGGCGAACACGGTCACCCTGGGCACGACCAGCGACATCTTCGACACCAACGGCGGCACGCTGACGCTGACCGGCAACATCAGCAACTCCGCGGCGACCGACAATCCGATCAAGGCGCACGGCAGCGGCACGCTGACCTTGGCCGGCGTGCTCAATGTCACCGGCAACGCCACCGACACCAACGGTCCGGCGCTCATGCTTGGCAATCGCAACGGCGCGAACTTCAACCGCGGCACCGTCAACATCACGGGGACCGGCGCGATTTCCCGCATCAGCACCGGCTGGGACAACACGGCCAACACCCTGAACATTGCTTCGACCGGCACGCTCACGATGGCGACCGATCTCGTCACCGGCCAGTCGGCCAACGGTGTGGGCGTGGTGAATCACACGACCGGCACGCTCAATCTCCAGAACCTCAACCTCGCCAATTGGGACGGCGCCTACGGCGCCTACAACCTGTCGGGCGGCACGATCAACACCACCAACTTCCGCAACGGCGGCACCGGCAATGGCAACGGCCACAGCTATTTCGTGATGAGCGGCGGCACGGTCAACGTCACGACCACCAGCACGCTCAGCCGAAATGGCAACGGCATCAACGTGCTTCACCTCACCGGCGCCGGCGCACAGTTCAACGCGGGTACCGGCAATTTCAACATTGGCTTCAGTGCCGACTCCACCGGTGTCGTGACTGTCGGGGCGGGCGTGTTCACCGTTCCGAGCACGATCTTCCTCGCCTCCGGCAATACCGCGTCGAACTTCGGTATCCTAAACCTCAACGGCGGCCTCACGCGGCCGAACGCCATCGCAGCGGGCAGCGCGGGCGGCCACAGCATCGTCAACTTCAACGGCGGCACCTTGCAGGCCAATGTCGACAACGGCGGCTTCCTGGGCGGCCTCACCGGCGCCTTCATTCACGCGGGCGGCGCGACGATCGATACGAACGGCAAGAACGTCACGGTGAGCCAGGGGCTCCAAGGCGCGCCGGGCAGCGGCGTCAGCAACATCATCCCCGTCACCAACGGCGGCGCCGGCTATCTCGCGGCCCCCGTCGTCAAGATCACCGGCGGCGGCGGTACGGGAGCCACCGCGGTGGCCACCATCAGCGGCGGTGTCGTGACCGGCATCCAAGTCACCAGCGCGGGCACCGGTTACACCAGCGCACCGGCGATCACCTTGGTCGGAGGGGGACCGACCACGCCAGCTACCGTTGGGGCCGCCACCCTCGTGGCGAATGCCAATACCGGTGGTTTTACCAAGATCGGCGCCGGTGTCCTGACCCTGACGGGCGCGAGCAGCTACGAAGGTGCCACGGCGATCAGCAACGGCGTGCTCGCAACGAACAACCTTCAGGCCAACGGCACCGCCTCCGGCATCGGACAAGGAACGGCGTTGACGCTCGACGGTGCCACCTTGCGCTACACCGGCGGAGCGAATGGCAACGGCTTCAACCGCACCATCACGCTCGGCGCGAGCGGCGGCACGCTCGACAACCCAGGCGGCCAGTTCGTGTTCTACGGCGGTTCCTTCGCTGGTTCCGGCGCATTGACCATCCTCGACTCCAGCGGCCTCGGCCATGAATGGCTGGTCACCGGCGACAGCACGGGCTTCTCCGGCAACGTCTTTGTCGGCAACGGCACGGCGGGCAGCGGCTTTGCCCAATACCGCTCCAATAGCGCGAATCCCCTCGGCACGGGCACCATCCAGATCAACAGCGGCGGCGTGGTGACTGCCGATGCCGGCACCACGACGCCCACGACTTTGGGCAATGCCGTCGTTCTCAATGGCGGCCTTCTTGGCACCCAGAGTCCGGCCATGACCTACACCGGTCCCATCGCGCTGGCCGCGAGCTCGACCGTGGGTGGCGTCCCCGGCTATGGCACCGCGCCCATCACCTTGTCGAATGTCATCAGCGGCAACAGCGGAGCGGCACTCACGATCGCGACCACCGCTTCGGTAACTCTTGCGAATGCCAACACCTACAGCGGCGCGACCAACGTCACCTCCGGCACGCTCGTCGTGAATGGCAGCCTTGATGCCGCCTCTGCCGTGACGGTCAGCGCGGGTGCCACATTGGCCGGCACCGGCACCGTCCATGGCCTCGTGATGACGGCGGGTGCCACCAGCGTGATCGCGCCGGGCGCCGGAGCCATCGGCACGCTGCACACCGGCAGCACCACGCTCACCGGCGAACTCGCGACGGAACTCGATGCCACCTCCGGCGACTTGCTCGATGTCGCCGGCAACCTCGATGTCACCGGCGCCACCGTCACCTTCACCTCGCTCGCCACGCCGGCAGCGGGGAAATATGTGATCGCCAGGTACACCGGCACGCTGACCGGCACGTTTGCCAGCAGCACCGTTCCCGCAGGCTACGAGCTCACGCACGACACGGTGGCGAAGGAAATCCACATTTCGAAGTTGGGCTTCGACGCCTTCATGAATGGATTCACCGGCTTGGACGCCGCCGACAAGCTCGCGGATGCCGATCCGGACGACGACGGCATCAGCAACCTCATCGAATACGCGCTCGCGGGCCTCGACCCAACCCTTCCCAACGCGTCGCCGGGCACTCTTGCCAACGGCATCGTGAGCTTCACCAAGCGCGACCTCGCGGTCTCCAACGGCGACGTCACCTACGCCATCGAAGAGTCCTCGACGCTCGGCGCGGAACCGGATCCTTGGGCCGAGGTCTCCCCTTATCTCGTCAACGATGCCACCACCATTTCCTGCCTCATTCCCACCAGTGCACCACGAGGGTTCGCCCGCTTGGTGATCATCCGGAACTGAGCCGGAACCTCCATTTCCCACCCCATCTAGCACCTCCCGTCCAAGCGATCATGAAACCTCGTTCCATCCTCTGCCTCTGCACCTCCTCGGTCGTGTTCTCCGTTGCTCCCCGTGCTGCGGCGGTGGACTTGTACTGGGATGCGGATGGCGCCACGACCGGAGCCACCGGCGGCACCAGCACCTGGAACACCAGCACCGCGCTGTGGCGCAACGGCTCCAGCACGGGAACCCTGCAGAACTACGACAACACGAGCCCCAGCAGCACGGTCGCGGTATTCGGCGGGACGGCAGGCACCGTCACCTTGTCCGGCACGCTTAACGCCGGCGGACTCAACTTCGGCGTGGGCGGTTACACGCTCACTGGTGGCACGCTCAATCTGATTCCTTCGGGCGGCAATTTCGTCATCACCACCAATGGCGGCACCACGAATCTCAACAGCGCCCTCAATTTCTCTGCCGCCAACACCATGGTCACCAAGACCGGAGCGGGCACGCTGGTCTTGGGCAACGCCGGAGCAGGTACCACCAACCAAGGATTCTACACGGTCACCGGCGGCACGTTCAACAGCGGGACGGGAACCTTCGACAGCATCCTTTCGATGGTCGCTGGAAACCGCCTCGGCACCGGCGGCTCCGGCACTCCGCCCCAAGTCACTCTCAGCGCGGGCACGTTGCAACTGACGCAAAGCGGCAACAACAACAATCTGGCTGCCAGCCGGGGGGTGCTCGTGACGGCATCGGGCGGCGCGATCGTGGATGGCGGCGGCGGCTCCTTCCTGCCTTCCGCCATCACCAACAACGCCGGAGCCGGCACATCGCTCTACCTTTCCAACGTCAGCGGCCTCACCCAATTTCAAGGCGCCATCAGCGGCACCGGCAGCGTGACTTGGTACGGAGCCGGCACCGCCAGTTTCCAAACCGCGAATTCGTACGCCGGAGGAACGTTTCTCAGAGGCGGCACGATCCAAGTCACCAACAGCAGCGCGCTCAGCACCGGAGCCCTGACCTTCACCGGTGCCGGCACTCTTCAGTCCGGGGCGGCCAACCTGAACCTGGCCAACAACATCAACCTGGGCACCAACAGTACCATCTTCGACACGAACGGCAACACGTTCACCCTGAGCGGTGCCATCAGCAACTCCGCCGCCACCAACCAAGCCATCAAGGCGGCTGGGACCGGCACCCTCGTCCTCGCTGGCGCACTGAACCTGACCGGCGGCGGCGACACCGACAACCCGGCGCTGTTTCTCGGCAACCGCAACGGCGCGAACTTCAACCGCGGCACCGTCAACATCACCGGCACCGGCGCCATTTCCCGGATCAGCACTGGCTGGGACAACACCGCCAACACCCTGAACTTCGCCTCGACCGGAACCGTCACCATGTCGGGCGACCTCGTGACCGGGCAATCGGCCAACGGCGTCGGCGTGATCAATCACACCACCGGCACGCTCACGACCCAAAACCTGAACCTCGCGAACTGGGACGGCTCGTTCGGCGCTTACAACATGTCGGGCGGCACGCTCAACACCGTCAACCTCCGCAACGGCGGCAATGGCAACGGCAACGGCAACAGCTACATGGTGATGAGCGGCGGCACGGTCAACGTCTCGTCCACCACCACCTTCAGCCGCAACGGCAACGGCACCAACGTGCTTTATCTCAACGGCGCGGGCGCGCAGTTCAACGCGGGAACCAACAACCTCAACCTGGCCTTCAGCACGGATTCCACCGGTATCGTCACGGTCAACGCGGGACTGCTGACCGTGAACAGCAACATCCTCCTGGCCAATGGCGGCACCAGTTCGACGTTCGGCATCGTGAACCTCAACGGCGGCACCGCGCGCGTCAATGCCATCGGCTCGGCCAATGCCGGCGGCAACAGCATCGTCAACTTCAACGGCGGCACCTTGCAGGCGCTGAACGACAACGCGGGCTTCATGGCGGGCCTGACGAGCGCGAACATTTTCTCCGGTGGCGCCACGATCGACACCAACGGCAAGAACATCACCGTGGGTCAGGTGCTGCGCGGCGCGACCGGCAACGGCGTCAGCAGCACCATTCCCGTGACCAACGGCGGCGCCGGCTATCTTTCCGCACCCGTGGTCAAGATCACCGGCGGCGGTGGCACCGGTGACACCGCGGTGGCGATCGTGAACGGCGGCGTGGTCACCGGCATCCAGCTCACCAGCGCCGGCACCGGCTACACCAGCGCGCCGACCGTCTCCTTGGTCGGCGGCGGCGCGACCACCGCGGCGACGCTGGGCACCGTCACCACGGTGACGAATGCCAACACCGGCGGATTCACCAAGACCGGCACCGGCGTTTTGACGCTGACCGGCGCGAACACCTATGCGGGCGCCACCGCGATCAATGGCGGCGTGCTCGCGACAAACAATCTCCAAGCCAACGGGACCGCCTCCGGCATCGGCCAAGGCACCGCCCTCAATCTCAACGGCGGCACCCTGCGCTACACCGGCGGCGCGAATGCCAACGGCTTCAACCGCACCATCAACGTCGGGGCGGGCGGCGGCACGCTCGACAACCAAGGCGGCCAGTTCGTCTTCTACGATGGATCGCTCGCCGGCTCCGGCGCGGTGAGCTTCGTCGATTCCAGCGGCAGCAACCACGAATGGCTGGTCACCGGCAACAGCGCGGGCTACTCGGGCAACGTCTCGATTGGCAATGGCAGCGCGGGCAGCGGCGTGGTCCAATACCGCTCCAACAACGCGAACCCCTTGGGCACGGGCACCGTCACCATCAACGGCGGTGGCGTCCTAACAGCCGATGGCGGAACCACGACCCCGACCACGCTCGGCAACAATCTGGTCCTGAACGGCGGCTTGCTTGGAACCCAGGGCTCCGCCATGGCCTACACCGGCACCATCTCGCTGGCCGCCAGCTCGACGGTGGGCGCGGTGCCCGGCTACGGCACCAATACCATCGACCTGACTGGAGCGATCAGTGGCGGCAGCTCGGCGGCCCTCAACATCGCCACCACCTCGGAGGTGACGATTTCCAACAACGCCAACACCTACACCGGCGCCACCAACGTGAATTCCGGCAAGCTGGTCATCAACGGCAACATCTCCACGAGCCTCCTGACCACGGTGAACTCCGGCGCGACCATCGGCGGCGTGGGAACCGTCGGCGATCTCACCGTGCTGGCAGGAGCCACCTTCGATCCGGGAAACAGCATCGGCACTCTGACCGTCGACGGCGCGCTCAGTCTCGCTGGCATCAGCTCGTTTGAAATCAACACCGCCGGCGACCTCGCCGACTTGGGCAACGCGACCGGGCTGCTGACCTTCGGCGGAACCCTCAACGTCACCAACATCGGCGCCGCATTGCAGAATGGAGATACCTTCGACCTGTTCAACTGGGGCAGCGCCACCGGAACGTTTTCCAACGTGAATCTCCCCACCTTGGACGGGCCTCTGAGTTGGGATCAAAGCAATCTTTACGTCAACGGAACCATCGCCGTGGTCCCGGAACCCAAAGCGGCACTTCTCGGTGGCCTGGCTTTCTTGGTCCTGCTGCGCCGCAAGCGGCAGATCAAAGGCTGAACGACATCGGGCCGCGTCGGTCACAAGGGAAGAGCTGGCGCGGCGGCCCACCATGTCGGCTGGACGCCGCGTCACTTCGCGAAGGATTCGATCTCAGTGAGGACCATGTCGATGGCGTGGTGGAGGCTGCCGGCCTCGATCTTGTGGTAGCGGGTGGGTGCAGGGTGGATCAAAGACGACCTTCCCGATATCGGGTGAGCTTTCCAGTTCGCCGGATTTCACCGGCGTCCACTTGCCGTCGTCACTCGCATGAAGCGCGTAGCCGTGGATGCAACCATCGGCGTCGCGCTTGGAGAGCGGCAGCGATATCGCGTTGGTCTTAAAAACCAGTTGGCGACTTTTTCACTACGTTTCACTTTGTCGCAACGCTTTCGGCAGAAGCGACTTGCGATTGATACATGAAGATTGCGAGAGATTCAAAACTCGAAAAATTGGTATAAAAACTGGACTACAACGCCTCCTTAAAACCGGGCTTCCAAGCGGGCACGACGAGATCAGCAGTAAACTAAAAATCTAGTGGAGTAATCCGTGGGGATTCGAGTCAGCCCTCGAGCACCTCTCTTTTTCAAAGAGTTGCAAAAGGTGAGTTTGTTAGATGGTGAGACTTCCGGCCATTTTCCGGCCACTTTTTATAGTGCGCCGAAGAGGCCTCTCTCGATGGAAACAAAAGTTTCCACGACTGCGTTCTCTGAGCACCCTCCCCTAAGCTGGCGACATTCGAGCCGATCTACAATCGGGTGCAGGTTTCGAGCCGACGCAGGCAGTGAGAGTTCTTGGCGTGAGCTCATCGCCTCGGTGATCGCCTTGATCGCGGGAAGCCAGACCTTCGAGAACTCGGGCTTTCCCTTGGAAACCGCCTTTTGCTTCGCAGTCCAGTAGGCGTCGAACAAGTCTTTCTGTGTGGAGAATCCTACCGTAATTTGAGCGAGGCCGGCATTCACGAACAACGAAAGGTTTTGCGGCAGCCCCAGAAGGTTCTGCTGTCGGGTGCTGAGCTTCGTCCAGTCGCCTCCGTCGCGGCCGATCACCTGTTGCACTTCCTTGTCGGAGAATTCCTCGAGTTCGATCGGTTGCTGGTCCTTCGGAAGCAGGCGTTTGAGCCGGTGGTCGTGCTCATAGTCAAATTTCCGACAGGCTAGGATGACGTGGATTCGCGTTCGAATTCGCAGCCCTTCCACCTCGTCGAGGAGCGAAGCGAGCGTGTCGAAGAACTCCTCATGGCGTCCCGATGTCGCGCTGACACAGTCGACCTGATCAATGACAAGGACGGCCGGCTTGCCTCTCGATGCATGCGCGAGTGAAACCGGGGGAGATTCGTCCAGTCCGAGCAGCTCGCCCAGCATCTTCGCCGTTGGCACCGGCTCAAATCGGTCGAGCCTGAAGGCCAGAACAAGAAATCCAGAATCTTCCAAGTTTTGGGTGATCTGGCAGAGGCAACCGCTTTTGCCTCCTCCAGCTTGACTCGTGATGAGCACGTCAAGGGAGCCGGGGGGGTTGCGAAGGGTGTCAGCACGAATTGAGATATTAGGGCGTCCGAGACCCCGCGCTTTCCAGATTAAGCAAACCTCTCACGGCGGCCTACCCGACGGAAATACTTCCACCCGTGCGCTCCAAACCTCCTCGGCGAAATCGGGCACTCCGATCACCAGCGCCTCAACTCGTTGGATATGAACCGAAAACAGGAAAGCGCCGATCGTTTGAATGCGCCCTGGGTTCGGAATCAGGCGGTTCGGAGGTCTTCACGGTCACTTTACCGGACAAGTTACAAAGGCGTTTTGTAAAATCAAAAGCCGTCCTACGAAGCGAATCACTCCTTGAAACCCAATTTGGAGGCCCCCTTTGGGCGAGGAGTCGTTTCTCAACTGAACCCAAAAGCGCACTTTTATGAACCCCAGACAAACTCTCCATCGGCTTGCCTCATTCACGCCGATTGCCGCCACGCTGTCGTTGCTCGTGCCCGCCCATGCCGACACTGAAACCTGGTCCGGAACAACCAATGACACTTGGGACACCACCACCGCCAACTGGCTTACCGACGGCTCCAACAACCTGTTCGAGAGCGCAGACGACGCATTGTTCACCGGCACGCCCACCAACAACGTGACTACGGCAACGGGCCTGACGATCGGCGCGATCACGCTGGATGGCACGTTCACCGGCTCCGTCACGATGTCCGGTGCCAATACGGTGAGCGGCACGACTACGATCAGTGGCGGCACGCTCAATCTCAATCACCAAACCGGTCTTGGCAGCAGTGCCATCACTGTGAATAGCGGCGGCACAGTGAACGTGACGCTTGGGTCGGACCAGAATGTCAACAACGTCTTTACCGGCAACGGCATTCTCACGGTAAGTGGCAGCACGGGCACGCCGAATTTCAACAATGCCTCGGCATTGAACGGCTTCACAGGCACGTTCAATATCAACACCAGCGGCAGCAAGAAGGTGGCTCTGACCACAGCGGGTGGGAAAATCGGCAGTGGCGCGACGGTGAACATCGCCAGCGGGGGCACGCTCTACATTGCGAATACGACAGCTTCCTTTGATGGCGTGACCTTCAACGTCGTCGGATCGGGGAACACGGAGAATTTCGGAGCGATTCGCATTGAGAACGGGTCGGTGATTGGAGCCACGAGTTCGGTTGTATTGGGCGGCGATACCAGCTTGGGCACTCAAAACGGCACTGCCGGCACCATCAACGCTGTGATTAGTGAATCTACGGCCAGTGCGCTAACTAAAGTGGGCAACCAAACCTTGATTCTCGGCGGTGCCAACACCTACACCGGCGCGACGATCCTGACGGGCGGCACGCTGAGTGTCGCCACGGATACCGCGGGCGCGTATAACCTCGGCGGTTCGGGCACCAACGGAATCACCTTCAACGGCGGCGCGCTCCGGATCACCGGCACGACGATCACGAGCTTCGGTTCCCACACGCCGACCTTTACAGCAACCAAAACGGTGACGCTCGATATTGCCGATGCGGCGAACAGCTTCACGGTCAGCCAGACCCTGAACCAGACAACGGGACAATTCATAAAGCTTGGCGCGGGAACGCTCACTTCTTCCGGAGCGAATACCTACACCGGTGGCACGCGCGCCAATGCGGGCACACTGGTTCTGTCGGGTAGCCACACGTATTCCGGCGGCAATACTGACTTCATCTCCGTCAACAACGTGGGCGCGCAGAATGCCGTGCTGAAGATCACGGCAGGCGCCCATGGATTCTACGATATGCCGATCGCCGAGGCGGCCAATTCGCGCGGCGCGGTCTATCAAAGCGGCGGCACGTTCGCTCTGAATCGACCCGCCAACACAAACACCCTCAAGATCGGCAGCGGCGCCGGAAGCTACGGTTACTACAGTCTCTCCGGCGGCACCCTCTCTGCCACGGAAGTCGGCGTCGGCGCGTTGGCGAATGACAGCACCGGGGTGATGGAAGTTTCCTCAGCCGGCCAGTTCAACGTCAACGGCTGGATCACCGTCGGCCGTGGCGGATTGGGCAGCTCCGGCGTTCTCAACACCACCGGCGGCACCGTCACCGGCACCCGCATCCATTTGAACTGGGCCGCCACCGCGGGAGCGACCTCGATCCTGAATGTCGGCGGCGGCGGTGCCGCGGCCGTCTCCACCACGGGAAGCACGACGCTCGGCCTCGACCTCGCGAACTCCGCAACCGCGGGCACGATCGGTGTGGCAAACCTGCGCGCCAACGGCACGCTGACCACCGGCATCGTCACCGCCGGCCAAGCCAATCCCACGGCTCTGCTCAACTTCAACGGCGGCACCCTCCAAGCTGCCACGACGAATGCGGGAGCCGGCTTCCTTACCAACGCCAATATCGACGCGGTCACCGTTTACAGCGGCGGCGGCACCATTGATAACAACGGAACCAACATCACCGTCGATAGGACTCTCGCTGCCCCGACGGGCAATGGCGTCACCTCGATTGCCGTGACCAGCGAGGGCAGCGGCTACATCGGCGCGCCAATGGTGAAGATCAGTGGCGGCACGGGCAACACGGCAACGGCCTACGCGGTGATGACGGATGACGGCACCGGCAATGGAACTTTCAAGGTTTCCTCGATCGTCGTCACCAGCCCCGGCACCTTTTCGGTCGATCCCACGACCGTGACCCTCACGGGCGGCGGCGCGACGACGGCGGCGACGATTGGCACGATCACGACGGCGGCGAACACCAGCGGCGGCCTCACATTCAGTGGCGCGGGTACCACGACGCTCACCGGCACCAACACCTACACCGGTGACACCACCGTGACCGGAGGCATTCTCGCCGTGGATGGTGATGCCATTGCAGATACCGCCAAGCTCGTCATCAACGGCGGCAAAGTGGAACCCACCGGCACTGAAGTCGTGAACACGCTCTTCTTCGGAGCCGCACAACAGATCGCCGGCACCTACGGTTCCAGCCTTTCCCCGGCGACATTCCAGGATGACAGCCGTTTCACGGGCACCGGAGTTGTGAGCGTAACCACCGGCGCTGGAGGCGGCTACACCGGCTGGGCGAATGCCAACGCCCCAGGACAGACGATGGATCAGGACCACGATGGCGACGGCGTGAAGAATGGCGTCGAATACTTCATGGGTCTTTCCGGCTCAGCATTCACCGCCAACCCGGGTCCGATCTCCGGAACCGTCACTTGGACCATGGGAGCCGCCTACGCCGGCGTTTACGGCACCGACTACCAAGTGGAGACTTCCACCGACCTCGTGACCTGGACCCAGGTTCCAACAGGTTCCGGAGACAACACCGTCACTGTCAACCCCGGTGCCTCGGTAGTCTATGACATGCCCACCGGCGGCAAGCGATTCGTCCGCCTCGCCGTGACGAACTGAACCCCGTCGCTCCCGTTGCCCGCCTCATTGCGGGCAACGGGAATCCTTCAGCTCGAATCGCGATTTCCGACCAGGCTCCACACGATATGAAACCCAAACCCTCCCTCGCCTTCCTCACGCCGATTGCCGCGACACTGTCGTTGCTCGTGCCCTGCCATGCCGACACTGAAACCTGGTCGGGAGCGACCAACGGCACCTGGGACATCACCACCGCCAACTGGCTCACGGACGGCTCCAACAACCTGTTCGAGAGCGGGGACAGCGCGTTGTTCACCGGCACGCCGACGAACAATGTGACCACGGCGACGGGTCTTACCATCGGGGCGATCACACTCGACAACACGTTCACGGGCTCAGTGACGATGTCCGGTGCCAACACGGTGAGCGGCGCGACCACGATCAGCGGCGGCACGCTCAATCTCAATCACCAAACGGGTCTTGGCAGCAGTGCCATCACGGTGAATAGCGGCGGCACAGTGAACGTGACGCTTGGGTCGGACCAGAATGTCAACAACGTCTTTACCGGCAACGGCATTCTCACGGTAAGTGGCAGCACGGGCACGCCGAATTTCAACAATGCCTCGGCATTGAACGGCTTCACAGGCACGTTCAATATCAACACCAGCGGCAGCAAGAAGGTGGCTCTGACCACAGCGGGTGGGAAAATCGGCAGTGGCGCGACGGTGAACATCGCCAGCGGGGGCACGCTCTACATTGCGAATACGACAGCTTCCTTTGATGGCGTGACCTTCAACGTCGTCGGATCGGGGAACACCGAGAACCTCGGCGCGATACGCATCGAGAATAACTCGGTGATCGGCGCCACGAGTTCGGTGGTATTGGGCGGCAATACGAGCTTGGGCAGCAACGCCGGCACGGGCACCATTAACGCTGCGATTACTCAATCTACGACCAGCGGGGTTACTAAAGTGGGTAGCCAAACCTTGGCTCTCGGTGGCACCAACACCTACACGGGCACGACGACGATCAGCGCGGGCACCTTGCAGCTCGGCACCGGCGGCACGACCGGCTCGCTCTCCACGAGCAGTGCGATCACGAACAACGCCACGCTGGCAATCAATCGCAGCAATGCAGTCGTGCAGGGTACCGACTTCAACAGTGTGATCAGCGGCACGGGTGTATTCGTCCAACGTGGAACCGGGACCACGACGCTTTCCGGAGCGAACACCTACTCGGGCGGCACGCGAGCCAATCTGGGCACCTTGGTGCTTTCCGGAAGCCACACCAAAGCGGCAGGAACCACGGACTTCCTTTCGGTCAACAACGTAGGCGCACAGAATGCCGTGCTGAAAGTCACCGCGGGAACCCACGGATTTACCGATATAAACATTGCTGAAGTCGCCAATGCGAGAGGAGCTGTTTACCAGTCGGGCGGAGACTTGTCGACGGGGACGACGGGCGGCATCGGCGTCAGAGTTGGTAGCGGAGCAACCAGCTACGGCTACTACAACCTCTCTGGCGGCACACTTGCACTTAACGCAGCTCAGGACTTTCAAGTTGGCGGTGGCAGCGGTGCGACCGGCGTGATGGATGTCTCGGGCGGTTCGGTTACCACTGCCTCGTGGATTGTTTTAGGACGCAATGGCGCCGGCAACGGTTTGCTCAATGTCACGGGTGGTTCGGTCACGTCCAACTCGAACAATATCGCCCTGAACTGGGCCAATACCGCGGGATCGATTTCAACCCTCAACGTGGGCGGTGGCGCCGGCGCAGCCAGCGTCACCGGTGTGTCAAACGCAACCAACTACTTCGACGTGTCGCAGTCGAACACGGCTGGCACGACAGGCGTTACGAATTTGCTGTCGAACGGCACGCTGACGGTCGGTCGAGTGCAATCGAGCCAGGCCGGTTCGACTGCGCTCTTTAACTTTAACGGCGGCACTCTGAAGGCGACCGCCACGAACTCCGGCGCCAGCTTCATGACGAGTGGCAATGTGGACGCCGTGACGGTTTACAGCGGCGGCGGCACGATTCACAACAACGGCACGAACATCACGATCGGCAACGCGCTTGGTGCCGCAACCGGCAATGGCGTGACCTCGATTGCAGTGACCGACGGCGGCAGCGGCTACATCGGTGCGCCGATGGTGAAGATCACGGGCGGCACGGGCAACACCGCGACGGGTTACGCGGTGATGGCGGACGATGGGACCGGCAATGGAACCTTCAAGGTTTCCTCGATCGTCATCACCAGCGGTGGGACCTATACGGGCGATCCCACAACCGTGACCCTCTCGGGAGGTGGCGCGAGCACCGCCGCGACGATCGGCGCGATCACGACGGCAGCGAACACCAGCGGCGGCATGACCTTTACCGGTAGCGGCACGACCACACTCTCCAACACCAACACTTACACCGGGAAAACCACGATCAGCGGAGGCTCCGTGGCGCTTGGCGCGGCCGGCTCCATCGCAAACTCCTCGGAAATCGCGCTCAACGGAGGGAACTTCAACGTTTCGGCGGTGGCGGGCTTCTCAACCGGAGCATCCCAAGCGCTCACGGGTTCGGGTTCCATCACCGGTGACATCACCGTCGGCGGTACGTTGGCCATCGGCAACTCACCAGGCACGATAACGTTCAATGACGACCTGACGGTCGGCGCAGCGGCCGTGTCCAATTTCGAACTCACGAGCACTGCACTCGGGTTGGGCACCTATGATCTCGCCCAAGGGGGCGTGGGCACGCAAACCGTCACATTTGGAGGCACCTTGAATCTGCTCTTCTCCGGGGGCACTTACGCCAACAATTCATCCGTGCAGATCTTCGACTTCGAAAACTACAGCGGTGATTTCGCAACGGTGAATTTCAGCGGATTGGGAGAAGGTCAGTCCGCCCTGTTTGATGCCTCAACGGGCTTTGTCACCGTGATTCCGGAACCCGAACCCGCCGCGCTTTTGGGCGGCTTCGGGCTGTTGGCGCTGCTTCGCCGCCGCCGCAGTTAACGAGAGATTATTCTCCTCTGGGTTTGGAGAATTGGCCGGCCGTCGCGGGTATTGGGTTCCCTTGCGGCGGCCGGTTCGTTCTCGAAACCGAAAGC